>NZ_JBGQOI010000017.1:0-167944 GCF_052113765.1 Pseudomonas sp. W22_MBD1_FP4
CCACTCCGTTGGGGCGGGGGCGTTTACCTTTTGCCGAAAGGCCGACATGCAGTTCGGTGGGGGTGGGTCTTCCCCCCCCCCCCACGAAAGCACTATTTTCCCAGAATGTGTTTTCACCAAAGAGGTGTAGATACCTCTGCCTGTGAGGGGCAAATCGAATCGTCGCACCGCCCCTCCCCCATTTTTGAATGGCTTACCAAGTCAGGACCGCACCTACCGCAAAGGTATCGGTGTCTTCATTCTGCGCACGGGTGTCATGCCCCTTGATCTGGAATTGGTTGTACTCCGCCACCAGCTTCAGGTTGTCGTTCACGTCATGAAACAACGCAATCCCGCGCGTCTCATAATCCGCCCCGCTGCCCACCACGCCGTTGCCGTCGTCCTCTGTCTTGCCGTAGGACAGCGCCAGACGGTTCTTGCCCACTTTGTACGAGCCTTGCACCAGGTAACCGTTGCTGTCCACATTGCGCAGGGTGGCTTCCCCGGCATTGTTGGTGAAGAACGGGTTGATGCCCTTGGCCTGGAAGCCCGAACCGGTCAGCGACAAGCCGCCGATTTTCGCCTGTACGCCATAGCCCAGGCCTTTGGACGTCACCGATTCGACGGTGGAGTCGGTGTTGTCCGAAGTCTGGTAGCTGCCATTGAGCCAGCTGTAGATCTTCGCCCCGCCCAGGTCGAACTGGTAGGTGATCTCGCTCTCGGTGCGCGGGTTCTTCTGGTAGGCCTTGCCCAGTGCGCTGCTGTCGTTGGTGTCCACCGGGTCCATGATGCCTACAGCCACGCGCAGGCCGTCCATCATTGGGGTGCGGTAGGTAATCTGCGAGGTGGGGAACGGGTACGGGTAGCCGCTGCCGATATTGCCGAACGACACACCGCCGCCGTCCACCAGGCCAAGGCTGTCGCTGACCTGGCCGTAACCGGCGAGCAGTTCATCGAGCAGGATATTGGAGCGGGCGAACAGGCCGAAGTCCTTGCCGATCAGCACTTCGCCCCACTCTGGGTTCGCCACGGTACCGTAAAACTGGCGCACATCGATGGCGGTGTCGGTGCCGTTGGTTTCGCTGTCGTTGATCGTCACCCAAAACGAGGCGCGGGCGCCGAGCTTGAGGTCGTCGACCTGCTTGCCCATGTTGAAGCCCAAGTAGTTGGGCAGAAAACCCATCTTCACCCGGGATTGGCGGCGGTCGTATTGGTCGCCGGCGCGGTCCACGTCACTGTTGACGTAGAAAGCGTTGATGTAGCCGTCGGTGGAAAAGGTGGTTTCGTCCTTGTCGTACAGCATGATTTCGGCGTCAGCGAACGGGCTGAGGCTAAGGCCGACGATAAAAGCAGGTAACAGACGCAGGGGGAGATTTTTATTGTTATGCATGGCGCGCTCCGCAACGGGGACTTGATGTCGGAGGCGATTATCGAAAAGCGCCAGGCCACGGCCTACGCTGCCTTGGCCGTGGTTTCAGGGTGCTTTGGACGGGCAGCGGGTGCCCGGCAACTCTGGTGTAAGACGGGCCCGGTCACAGGCCCGGCACTTAGTGCGTAAGACCGGCCTTGACCAACATGCCCACAGCCACCAGTACACACAGACTGGCAAACCCCACCTGCAAGGTGCGCGCGGGGATCACGGAACACAGGCGCCGGCCGACCAGCATGCCGACGATACTGGCGCCGATAAACGCCCAGCCCACCGGTTCGATGCTCACCCCGGCATGCAACGCACCGGCCACGCCGATCAGCGAGATCAGGCTGATCACCATCAACGAGGTGGCGACGATGCCGCGCATCTGCACGTCGGTGAGTTGTTTGAACGCCGGCACGATCAGGAAGCCTCCGCCCACGCCGAGCAAACCGGAGACCGCACCGGTCACGGCGCCGAGCGCGGCCAGGGTGGCGCTGCATTTGGCGGTCCAGGCCAGGCGTCCGGTCTGTTGATTGAGCATGCAGTTCTTCTGGCCCCAGGAGGCGGCGCCGTGATCACTCGGCCCGGCCTCGACCTTTTCACGCTGCAACATGCGCCAGGCCACCAGCACCATCAGCGCACTGAACAAGTCCATCAGCACCGGTTCCGTCATTTGGTGAGCAAGAAACACCCCCAGCGGCGAAAACAGCGCGCCGAGCAAGGCGATCAGCAGCGCGGCGCGGTAACGCACCAGGCCGTGGCGCAAGCCATCAATCGCACCGACGGCCGCCGCCGCGCCCACCGCCAGCAAAGACACCGGCGCGGCCTGGGTCATGCTCAAGCCCAATCCCAGCACCAACGCCGGCACCCCAAGGATGCCGCCGCCCGCACCGGTCAGGCCCATGACCAGGCCCATCAACACACCCAACACACTGGCCAGCAGCATTCAGTCCACCTTGCTCAGACGGGTCAGCCACTCGCGGCCCTTGAGCATGCCGTTCCAGTAGAACCACGGCAGCAGCGTAGCCTTGAGGAACCACATCGAACGGCGCGCCTTGGTCGGATCGAGGGCGAAAGTCGGCAGCAACTTGCCGCCGTAGCCGAACTCGGCAAGCACCACCTTGCCCTTCTCCACCGTCAGCGGGCAGGACCCGTAGCCGTCGTACTTGAGCGGCAAGGTTGCTTGCTTACGCAGGGCCAGCAGGTTTTCGGCAACCACCACGATCTGCTTGCGCACAGCGGCGGCGGTCTTGGCGTTGGTGGTGCCGCACACATCGCCCAGGCCGAAGATGTGCGGGTAGTGCAGGTGTTGCAGGGTATGGGGGTGCACTTCACACCAACCGGCGGCGTCGGCCAGCGGGCTTTGGCGGATAAAGTCCGGGGCGACTTGCGGCGGGACGACGTGCAGCAGGTCGAAGGATTTCTCTTCAACCGTCGTATTGCCCTCGGCGTCTTTCACTGCAAACCAGGCCTTGCGTGCCGGACCGTCAACTTTCACCAGATTGGAATTGAACGCCAGGCGCGCTTTGTATTTTTCAACGTACTTCATCAACGGCGGCACAAAGGTCGCCACCCCGAACAGCGCCGCGCCGGCCAGGTTGAATTCCACATCAATGTGCTTGAGACGGCCCTGCTTGAGCCAGTGATCGCAGGACAGGTACATGGCTTTCTGCGGCGCGCCGGCGCATTTGATCGGCATGGCCGGCTGGGTGAAGATCGCCTTGCCGCCCTTCAACTGCTGCACCAACTGCCAGGTGTAGGCGGCGTATTCGTAGCTGTAGTTGGACGTGACACCGTGCTGACCGAGGGTGTCTTGCAAGCCCTCAATGGCCTCCCAGGCCAGGCGCAGGCCGGGACACACAATCAGATGTTGCCAACTCACGCGCTGGCCGCTGTCGAGTAAGAGGGTTTGCTCGTCCGGCAGCACCTCGCTGACCGCTGCCTGTATCCAGGTGACGCCATTAGGCAGCACGTCGGCCAACGGGCGGCGGGTCTTTTTCAGGTCATAGGCGCCGCCGCCCACGAGGGTCCAGGCCGGCTGGTAGCAATGGTGGTCGTTGGGTTCGATGAGGGTGATGTTCAGGTCGGGGTCGCGCTTGAGCAGGCTGGCCAGCAGGCCGATGCCTGCCGAACCGCCGCCGATGACAACGATATCGCCACTGATGGTTGGGCCCCAGTGTTGTTCGGTCATGGTCTGATGCCTTTTATCGTCAATGCACACAAGGGTCGTTGCCGTATGGCGTCACGCCCAGCTTTTTATGACCGCGCCGCAGTACAGCCCGGACAGGGTTTTCATCACTTGGATCACTTCGTGGCTGGCCAGCCCGTAGAAGATGTACTTGCCTTCCCGACGGGTGGCGACCAACCCTTCGTCGCGCAAGATGCCCAACTGTTGTGACAGGGTGGGCTGGCGCACGCCGGTCATGGTTTCCAGCTCGCCGACGTTGCGCTCGCCCTGGGTTAACTGGCACAGGATCAACAGGCGATCCTCATTGGCCAGGGCCTTGAGCAAGGCACAGGCCTTGGACGCCGACGCGCGCAACTGGGCGACTTCGCCTTCACTCAGAGTAGATTCCATTTGCCTCGGGTCCTTTGCCTCACTTAAGCTCAAAACATTATGTGTAAATGTAAAGTGATTGTAATCACTTTTTTCAGCATCAGGGGCAGCCGTCATGTCAGCGTTGATTCATTCCTTTCTGGACGAGACGTCGTCGACCTACACCTACGTCGTCTATGAAACGGACGGCGGCCCCTGTGCCATCGTCGATTCGGTTCTCAACTACGACCCGGCCTCCGGGCGTACTGACACCGCCCAGGCCGACAAGGTTATTGCCTTTGTGCGTGAGCACAGCTTGCAAGTGCAGTGGCTGTTGGAGACACACGCCCATGCCGACCACCTGTCCGCCGCGCCGTACCTGCGCCGGACATTGGGCGGCAAGATCGCCATTGGTCAGTCGATCAGCAAGGTGCAGGGCGTGTTCAAGAACCTGTTCAACCTGGAGCCGGAATTTCGCGTCGACGGCTCGCAGTTCGACCACCTGTTTGCGCCGGATGAAATCTTTCACATCGGCAACCTCAAGGCCCAGGCGCTGCACGTGCCCGGCCACACCCCGGCGGACATGGCTTATCTGATCGAGGATCGATTGATCCTGGTCGGCGACACCCTGTTCATGCCCGATGTCGGCACGGCCCGCTGCGACTTCCCTGGCGGCGATGCGCGGCAGCTGTATGCGTCGATGCGCAAGCTGTTGGCCTTCGCTCCCGACACGCAGCTTTACGTGTGCCATGACTACCCGCCCGAGGGTCGCGAGGCAAAATGCCTGACGACCGTGGCGCAGCAGCGAGCGGGCAATATTCATGTGCATGACGGAGTGGATGAAGCGACGTTTGTGGCGATGCGCACCCAACGCGATGCTGGGCTGGGGATGCCCACGCTGTTGTTGCCGGCGATCCAAGTGAATGTGCGGGCCGGTCATATGCCGCCAGCGGAGGCAAACGGGGTGGTTTACTTGAAGATTCCGTTGAACCAGCTCTAAAGCCGCCCCGCATGGCGTCCATGCCATTGAATGTTCCGAGGGTGTTACGCAGGTGTGATCAGGCTACGGCAAATTTCGACACGATCTGCTTGAGGTCCACCGCCAGCCGCGACAGCTCTTGGCTGGCAATCGACGTCTGACCGGCCGCCGAAGAACTCTGGATGGAAAGATCACGGATGCTGATCAGGTTCTGGTCCACCGAGCGGGCCACATGGGCCTGTTCTTCAGAGGCCGTGGCGATCAACAGGTTGCGGTCATTGATGTCGGTAATGGCGTCGGTGATCTGAGTAATCGCGGCGCCCGCTTCATGGGCGATCTTCAATGAATCCACTGCTTCGTTGCGGTTAAGGGCCATGGAAGACACCGCTTCGCTGGAGCATGTTTGGATTTTCGCGATCATCTGCTCGATTTCCTGGGTCGAGGTCTGGGTTCTATGGGCCAATGCCCGTACTTCGTCGGCGACGACCGCAAAGCCTCGGCCCTGCTCCCCTGCCCTGGCCGCCTCAATGGCGGCGTTCAACGCCAGCAGGTTGGTTTGCTCGGCAATTGAACGGATCACTTCAACCACTCGGGCAATATCCTGGGCCTGCTTGGCCAGCCCTTCGACTTCGACGCCGGTCTGCTGCACCGTGGCGCTGAGCTTCTCGATGGAGGCGATGGTTTGCTTCACACGCTCCTGGCCGACTTTGGCCGAGCGCTGGGAATCCTGTGTTGACTGGGAAGCCGACACCGCATTGCGCGCCACTTCTTCCACGGCCGCCGTCATTTCGTTAACCGCCGTCGCGGCCTGATCGGTTTCCATGCTTTGGCGTTCAATACCGGCGCTGGACTCGCGGGTAATGGCGCTCATCTCCTCCGCCGCCGCAGCCAATTGCCCGGACGCTTCCGAGATATGCTGCAAGGTGCTTTTCAGGTTCATTTGCATAGACGCGGTAGATCGTTGCAACTCGGTCAACTCGTCGTTGCCATTGATGGCAATCGCCACGCGCAGATCGCCGTCAGCAATCTTGCCGGTCGATACCAACAGTTCGCGGACTGGAGTAATGATGCTGCGGGTAAACAGGCTTGCAACCACGACGGTGATCATCAAGGAGGTGCCCATCAATATCCAAGTGAACAGACGCGCCGCGTCATATTCGCTGGAAGCCACCTCCACCGCAGCACTGGAGCCGCGGGCATTCAACGCGATTAGCTCGCTGATAGTACGCTGCACATCAAGTGCAATTGGCCCATTGACGTCACGCAAATAAGTCGACATCTGTTCAGCGGACAGCGTGGAGGCTTGCGCAATGAACTCATCCATCTTCTGGCTGTAGTTCTTTATGCCAGTCAATGCGTCGTTGTACTTGGCTTGTTCTTCGGGGCTTGAGACTAACGGCGCATACCGATCGGCAACATCAATAGCCTCCTTGCGCGTCGCTTTAAGCTTTTCAAGGGAGGCCGGATCCTGGCGGCCGATATCCATGGCATAACGACGCAGATCAAGAAGAAGCTTGTTAAAAGCCGAATCCATCTCACCTGCCAAACGAATACTGGGAAGCCAGTTAGTTTCGATTTCAACCGTCGATGAATAGACTTTATCGACTTTTATCAGCGTCATTGCTCCTTGGATCAACAGCAGAAGACACACCACGCCAAAACAAAGTGTGGTACGAAAGTTCAGCTTCAAGGCTCTCATGGACATAGCGGCTCACCCCTTTCCTTAGCCGCGAACTCCACGGCCTGATGGGGATTAATGTGTTAAACCAGACGTGAAAAATACGTGACTAATTAGGTATTTTTTTATTGGCAACCCTAAATATTTAAATAGCGAGTTTAGTTGTCTAGCTAACTATTAACGTGCCAAGGGAAACCGCGCCACTTTATTAGACCATCAGTCCATCTCTTGGCAGTGGCAATGCTGTTTTGTAACGCACTTGTTTGAGGGCAAAACTGGAGCGGATATTCGCCACCCCCGGTACCTTGGTCAGAAAGTCCATCATGAACCGCTCCAGCGACTGGATCGTCGGCACCAACACCCGAATCAAATAGTCCGGATCACCGGCCATCAAATAGCACTCCATCACCTCGGGCCGGTCGGAAATCGCGCCTTCGAACTGCTGCAACGCCAGCTCGTTCTGCTTTTCAAGGCTCACATGGATAAACACGTTGACGTGCAGCCCCAGTAAATCGGCGTCGAGCAGCGTGACCTGCTCGCGAATCAGGCCCAATTCCTCCATCGCCTTGACCCGGTTGAAACACGGCGTGGGCGACAGGTTGACCGAGCGGGCCAGGTCGGCGTTGGTGATGCGGGCATTCTCCTGCAGAGCGTTGAGAATGCCGATATCGGTACGGTCCAGTTTGCGCATGAGACAAAATCACCTGTTTATTATGTTTATGCAGGTTTTTTATCCGCAATTGATCCCAGGCGCAACGAAACAGAGATAAATATTCTTCTACGCCACGCCTATGATTGTTGTAGGACAAGATTTCTTCTACCCGAAGACTGACTGTCAGCTAGCGCGCCCACTACAAGAAATTCACAAGATCGAGCGTAGAAGCCATGACCCAGCAGTACGAACCACTGCGCCTGCACGTCCCTGAACCCTCGGGCCGACCAGGCTGCAAGACCGACTTCACCTACCTGCGCCTGACCGACGCCGGCCTGGTGCGCAAACCCGCCATCGACGTAGAACCCGCCGACACCGCCGACCTGGCCAAGGGCCTGATCCGCGTACTCGACGACCAAGGCCAAGCCTTGGGACCGTGGGCCGAAGGCGTCTCCACTGACATCATGCGCAAAGGCATGCGTGCGATGCTCAAGACGCGCATCTTCGACAACCGCATGGTGGTCGCACAACGTCAGAAAAAAATGTCGTTCTACATGCAAAGCCTCGGCGAAGAAGCCATCGGCAGCGCCCAGGCCCTGGCCTTGAACATCGACGACATGTGCTTCCCCACCTACCGCCAGCAAAGCATCCTGATGGCCCGCGACGTGCCACTGGTGGACCTGATCTGCCAGTTGCTGTCCAACGAGCGCGACCCGCTCAAGGGTCGCCAGTTGCCGATCATGTATTCGGTGAAAGACGCCGGCTTCTTCACCATTTCCGGCAACCTCGCCACCCAATTCGTTCAGGGCGTGGGCTGGGGCATGGCCTCAGCGATCAAGGGCGATACCAAGATCGCCTCGGCCTGGATCGGCGACGGCGCCACCGCCGAATCCGACTTCCACACCGCCCTCACCTTTGCCCACGTGTACCGCGCGCCGGTGATTCTCAACGTGGTCAACAACCAATGGGCTATCTCCACCTTCCAGGCCATCGCCGGCGGTGAAGCCACCACTTTCGCCGGACGCGGCGTCGGCTGTGGCATCGCTTCCCTGCGCGTGGACGGCAACGACTTTATCGCCGTGTACGCTGCCTCCGCCTGGGCCGCTGAACGTGCGCGGCGCAACCTCGGCCCGAGCCTGATCGAGTGGGTCACCTACCGCGCCGGCCCGCACTCCACGTCCGATGACCCGTCCAAATACCGCCCCGCCGATGACTGGAGCCACTTCCCGTTGGGCGATCCGATTGCTCGTCTCAAACAGCACCTGATCAAGATTGGCCAGTGGTCCGAAGAGGAACACGCGGCGGTCAGTGCTGAACTTGAAGCCGAGGTGATCGCCGCGCAGAAACAGGCCGAACAGTACGGCACCCTGGCCGGTGGCCAGATCCCAAGCGCCGCGACCATGTTCGAAGACGTCTATAAAGAGATGCCGGAGCACTTGAAGCGCCAGCGTCAAGAGTTGGGGGTCTGACATGAACGATCACAACAACAGCATCGAATTGGAAACCGCCATGACCACCACCACCATGACCATGATCCAGGCCCTGCGCTCGGCCATGGATGTGATGCTTGAACGTGATGACAACGTGGTGGTGTTCGGCCAGGACGTGGGTTACTTCGGCGGTGTGTTCCGTTGCACCGAAGGCTTGCAGACCAAGTACGGCAGCTCGCGGGTGTTCGACGCACCGATCTCGGAAAGCGGCATTATCGGCGTGGCCGTGGGCATGGGTGCCTATGGCCTGCGCCCGGTGGCTGAGATTCAGTTTGCCGACTATGTGTACCCCGCCACCGACCAGATCATCTCCGAAGCGGCGCGCCTGCGTTATCGCTCGGCCGGCCAGTTCACTGCACCGCTGACCATGCGCATGCCCTGCGGCGGCGGCATCTACGGCGGCCAGACTCACAGCCAGAGCATCGAAGCGGTGTTCACCCAGGTCTGCGGCTTGCGCACGGTGATGCCGTCCAACCCATACGACGCTAAAGGCCTGCTGATTGCGTCCATCGAAAACGATGACCCGGTGATCTTCCTTGAGCCTAAACGCCTGTACAACGGCCCGTTCGATGGCCACCACGACCGCCCGGTAACACCGTGGTCGAAACACCCGCAAGCGCAGGTGCCGGACGGTTACTACACCGTGCCGCTGGACGTGGCCGCCATTGTGCGTCCGGGTTCGGCAGTCACCGTGCTGACCTACGGCACCACGGTTTATGTGTCCCAAGTCGCTGCCGAAGAAACCGGCATCGACGCCGAAGTCATCGACCTGCGCAGCCTGTGGCCGCTGGACCTGGAGACCATCGTCAAATCCGTGAAGAAAACCGGCCGTTGCGTGGTGGTACACGAAGCCACCCGCACCTGCGGTTTTGGTGCCGAGTTGGTGGCGCTGGTGCAAGAGCATTGCTTCCACCACCTGGAAGCGCCGATCGAACGCGTCACCGGTTGGGACACCCCTTACCCGCACGCGCAGGAGTGGGCGTATTTCCCAGGCCCGTCCCGAGTGGGCGCGGCGTTGAAACGGGTCATGGAGGTCTGAATGGGCACGCACGTTATCAAGATGCCGGACATTGGCGAAGGCATCGCGGAAGTTGAACTGTCGGTCTGGCATGTGAAGGTCGGCGACATGGTCGTCGAAGACCAGGTGCTGGCGGATGTGATGACCGACAAGGCGATGGTGGATATTCCCTCGCCGGTGCACGGCAAAGTAATTTCCCTTGGCGGCGAGCCGGGTGAAGTGATGGCCGTGGGCAGTATTCTGATCAGCATTGAAGTAGAAGGTGCGGGCAACGCCAAGGAGGCGCCCGTGGTGGCGGAGCCGGTGAAAGCTGCTCCCGTTGTCGAGGCCAAACCTGCACCAGTGGTTGAAAGCAAGCCCGCGCCCGTCGTGACCGCACAGGCCCCTGTGGCCCGCGATGCCGATGAACGCCCCCTGGCCTCCCCCGCCGTGCGCAAGCATGCGCTGGATGCCGGAATTCAACTGCGTCTGGTCCAGGGCTCCGGCCCCGCCGGGCGGATCCTGCACGAAGACCTCGACGCCTACCTGCAACAAGGGGCGTCAAAAGCTTCGACGGCAGCCAACCCTTACGCCGAACGCAACACCGAAGAACAGATCCCGGTGATCGGCATGCGCCGCAAGATTGCCCAGCGCATGCAGGACGCCACCCGCCGTGCCGCGCATTTCAGCTATGTGGAAGAGATCGACGTCACCGCCCTCGACGAGCTGCGCGTGCACCTCAACGAGAAGCATGGCGCCACGCGCGGCAAGCTGACGTTACTGCCGTTTATCGTGCGCGCCATGGTCGTGGCGCTGCGGGATTTCCCGCAGATCAACGCGCGTTATGACGACGAAGCCCAGGTCATCACCCGCCTCGGCGCGGTGCATGTGGGCGTCGCCACCCAGAGCGATGTGGGCTTGATGGTGCCGGTGGTGCGTCACGCCGAAGCCCGCAGCCTGTGGGGCAATGCCGAGGAAATCGCGCGTTTGGCCACGGCCGCGCGCAATGGCAAGGCCAGTCGTGACGAGTTGTCGGGTTCGACCATTACCTTGACCAGCCTGGGCGCCTTGGGCGGCATCGTCAGCACCCCGGTGCTGAACTTGCCGGAGGTGGCCATCGTTGGCGTCAACCGTATCGTTGAACGGCCGATGGTGATCAAGGGCCAGATCGTGATTCGCAAAATGATGAACCTCTCCAGCTCCTTCGATCACCGCGTGGTCGATGGCATGGACGCGGCGCAATTCATCCAGGCCATTCGCGGCCTGCTCGAACAACCCGCCAGCCTGTTCCTGGAGTAAGGGCATGACTCAGACATTGCATACCACGCTGCTGATTATCGGCGGCGGCCCTGGCGGTTATGTGGCCGCCATTCGTGCCGGCCAACTGGGCATCCCGACCATCCTGGTGGAAGGCCAGGCGTTGGGCGGCACCTGCCTGAACATCGGCTGCATTCCGTCCAAGGCCTTGATCCATGTGGCCGAGCAGTTTCAGCAAACCATCCACCATAGCCAGGGTTCGCAACTGGGTATCGAAGTGGATGTGCCGACCCTGGACATCCGCAAAAGCGTTGAATGGAAAAACGGCATCGTCGACCGCCTGACCACTGGCGTCGCCGCACTGCTTAAAAAGCACAAAGTGCAGGTGATCCACGGCTGGGCCGAGGTGGTGGACGGCAAGACCGTCGACGTTGGCGACCAGCGCATCCAGTGCGAACACCTGCTGCTGGCCACCGGTTCGAAAAGCGTCAACCTGCCGATGCTGCCAATTGGCGGGCCGATCATCTCCTCCACCGAAGCCCTGGCGCCGACCCGGGTGCCCAAGCGCCTGATTGTGGTGGGCGGCGGCTACATTGGCCTTGAGCTGGGGATTGCCTACCGCAAGCTGGGCGCTGAGGTGAGTGTGGTCGAGGCCCAGGATCGCATCCTGCCGGCTTACGACGCCGAGCTGACCCAGCCGGTGAACGAATCTCTCAAGCAACTGGGGGTGAAGCTGTACCTCAAGCACAGCGTCACCGGGTTTGCCGACAACTGCCTGCAAGTGCGTGATCCGAACGGCGACACGGTGTCGCTGAAGACCGATCAGGTCCTGGTGGCCGTGGGTCGCAAACCCAACACCCAAGGCTGGAACCTTGAAGCGCTGAACCTGGCGATGAATGGCGCGGCAATCAAGATCGACAGCCGTTGCCAGACCAGCATGCGCAATGTGTACGCCATCGGCGACTTGAGCGGCGAGCCGATGCTCGCCCACCGCGCCATGGCCCAGGGCGAAATGGTTGCCGAACTGATCAGCGGTCAACACCGCGAATTCAACCCGGCGGCAATCCCGGCGGTGTGCTTTACCGACCCGGAACTGGTGGTGGTCGGCAAGACGCCCGATGAAGCCAAGGCCGCCGGCCTGGACTGCATCGTGTCGAGTTTCCCCTTCGCAGCCAACGGCCGGGCGATGACCCTGGAGTCGAAAACCGGCTTCGTGCGAGTGGTGGCGCGGCGTGACAATCATCTGATTGTCGGCTGGCAGGCCGTGGGTGTGGGTGTATCTGAGCTGTCCACTGCGTTCGGCCTGAGCCTGGAAATGGGTTCGCGCCTGGAGGATGTAGCCGGCACCATCCACGCTCACCCGACGCTCGGCGAGGCGGTCCAGGAAGCTGCGCTGCGCGCATTGGGCCACGCGTTGCATCTGTAAAACCGTGGTGAGGCCATCGGGGGCAAGTCGAATCGTCGCACCGCCCCTCCCACAGGGGAATGCATTCCACATGTGGGACGGGGCTTGCCCCCCGATAGCGGTGGATCGGTCAATACAGAGGCTGAAGGCGTCCACCCAGTGACTCCCACACAAGCCAAGAATGAAGTATTGTTGCGCCCATTCAGAAAAAAACCGACTTGACCAAAGATAGAGGGTGTCATGGGTAACGAAAGCATCAATTGGGACAAGCTGGGTTTTGACTACATCAAGACCGACAAACGGTATATCCAGACCTTTAAAGACGGCGAGTGGCAAGCAGGCTCCCTGACTGACGACAACGTGCTGCACATCAGTGAGGGCTCCACCGCTCTGCACTATGGCCAGCAGTGCTTTGAAGGCCTCAAGGCCTACCGCTGCAAGGACGGCTCGATCAACCTGTTCCGTCCGGACCAGAATGCCGCGCGCATGCAACGCAGCTGCGCCCGCCTGCTGATGCCCCATGTGCCGACCGACGTGTTCATCGACGCCTGCAAACAGGTGGTCAAGGCCAACGAGCGCTTCATCCCGCCGTACGGCAGTGGCGGCGCGCTGTACCTGCGCCCGTTCGTAATCGGTACCGGTGACAACATCGGCGTGCGTACCGCGCCGGAGTTCATCTTCTCGGTGTTCTGCATTCCGGTCGGTGCCTACTTCAAGGGCGGCCTGGTGCCACACAACTTCCAGATCTCCACCTTCGACCGCGCCGCGCCACAAGGCACCGGTGCTGCGAAAGTGGGCGGCAACTACGCGGCCAGCTTGATGCCGGGCTCTGAAGCGAAAAAATCCGGTTTCGCCGATGCGATCTACCTGGACCCGATGACCCACTCGAAGATCGAAGAAGTCGGCTCGGCCAACTTCTTCGGGATCACCCACGACAACACGTTCATCACGCCGAAGTCGCCTTCGGTGCTGCCAGGCATCACCCGCCTGTCGCTGATCGAACTGGCCAAGACCCGCTTGGGCCTGGAAGTGGTTGAAGGCGAAGTGTTCATCGACAAGCTGGCTGACTTCAAGGAAGCCGGCGCCTGCGGTACTGCTGCGGTGATCTCGCCGATCGGCGGCATCCAGTACAACGGCAACCTGCATGTATTCCACAGCGAAACCGAAGTCGGCCCGATCACCCAGAAGCTCTACAAAGAGCTGACCGGTGTGCAGACCGGCGACGTCGAAGCGCCAGCGGGTTGGATCGTGAAGGTCTAACAGCCTCAACGCATATCCCATGTGGGAGGGGGCTTGCCCCCGATAGCAGTGGGTCAGTCAATGAATCTGTTGACTGATACACCGCCATCGGGAGCAAGCCCCCTCCCACATTTGCTCTCCGGCGTATTCAAGACTCTTTCGGGATATTCTCGGCAATCTTCTTCCCCATGCTGACCCTCGCCTCCACCCCATACCCCAACGCCTCGTAAAACCCCGCCACCGCCTCATTGCCACTGGTGATCTGCAGGTTGATCTTCATGCAGCCCAGCGCCGTCAACGCCTGTTCCGCATGCCGCACCAGCGAGGAGCCCAGGCCATGACGCCGGTAGTCCGTGTGCACCGCCACCGAATAGAGCCAACCACGATGCCCGTCGTACCCGGCGAGAATGGTGCCGATCACGGTTTTTTTATCCGTCGCCACGAAGAACAACCCGTCATTGACCGCCAGCTTCTTATCGATCGCCAGGCTCGGCAGGTTATGGGCCGTGTCATAACCAAACGCCGCCTGCCATAGCTCAATCACCTGCGCGCGATGCGGACGATCGCGATATGGCCCGATGGGGTAGCGCGATGACAACGTCTTTTCCATCACCAGCGTGCGCTCGTTGCCATGGTAAACATCGCGCACCGTGTGAAACCCCAGCTTGGTGTAGAACGGCTCGGCGGTCAGCGAAGACGGCACACTTAATACGGTGACTCCTGCTTCGCGGGCGCGTAGTTCGATTTCCATCATCAGCAACCGGCCAATGCCCTGCCCTTGCAAGGTCGGGTTGACGAACACCGAGCGCACCACATTGGCATCAAGTGCCGCCGTGGCGACCACCCTCTGATCCTCAATCGCCACCAGCACGACACGGCGCTTGAGCAAGGTCAACACCGCGTCCGGCGTGAAGTTGCTCGCCACACGGGCAATCACGTCCGCCGGGTAATCCCGCGCATTGCTGCTGTGCAGGGCCGCCAGGATGACCTGGCTGATCCCTTCGGCATCGGTGGGTTGGGCGAGACGAACGGCGGTAGACATGATTCCTCCTGGCTGACGGCGCGATAACAGGCGCCACTGTACCAATGTGGGAGGGGGCTTGCCCCTCCCACATTTTGACCGCATTCCACCTCTCGCAGCCGATTCGGCTGGCCTACCCCCCTTTTCAGCTTTCCCGGCTGAGCCGCCCCTGGGTTTCAGCCGGGATTCATCCCGCACAAGCCACAAAATAGCCCCACTGCATCTTTGTTCACCGCCTTACTCATGGATCCGTGCACCCATGCAAACCACCAACACCGTCTTGATGATTCGCCCGGCGCGCTTTGCCTTCAACCCGGACACTGCGATCAACAACCGCTTTCAACGCCCGCCCCTTGACCCGCTCAGCGCACAGCAGAAAGCGCTGGAAGAGTTCGACGGTTATGTCGACACCCTGCGCCAGCACGGCGTAGAAGTGCTGGTGGTGCAGGACACTCCGGCGCCCCACACTCCCGACTCAATCTTCCCCAACAACTGGTGGAGCAGCCACGCCGACGGCAGCCTGGTGCTGTACCCGATGGAAGGCCAGAACCGACGACTGGAGCGCAACAAGGGTGTGTTGCAAGTGCTGGAGCAACGTTTTGCGATCAACAGCACCATCGACCTCAGCCATCTCGAACAACAGAACATATTCCTCGAAGGCACCGGCAGCATGGTGCTCGACCGCCAACACCGCATCAGCTACGCCTGCCACTCCGGGCGCACCCATCAGGATGCGCTGCGCGAATTCGCCGAACGCCTCGACTACCGGCTCTGCGTATTCCATGCGGTTGACCGCCACCACGCGCCGATTTACCACAGCAACGTGATGATGAGCGTCGGCCGCGACCTTTCGGTGGTGTGCCTGCAAGCCCTGCCCGACCAAAACGAACGCCTGGCCCTGGAACGCTCCCTGCGCGACACCGGCAAGGACATCCTCGCCCTCGACTTCGACCAATTGGAAGCCTTCGCCGGCAACATGCTTGAAGTCCACGACCGCGACGGCCACCCGCTGCTGGTGATGTCTGCCAGCGCCTGGGGCGCACTGCAACCGGCCCAGCGCCAGCATGTGGAACGCCATACGCGGCCTGTGGTGGTGAATATCGACAACATCGAACGCATCGGCGGCGGCAGTGCCCGCTGCATGCTCGCGGAAGTGCACCTGCCCGCCCGCCCCTCATTTCAATAAGGAGTCTTGCCATGACCCGCTATATCGACGTCAACGACCTCAGCTACCTGGTCTCGCAAAAAGGCCTGCAAACCTGCATCACCGAGATGGCCGAGTACATTCGCGCGGACTACCTGCGCTGGCAGGATTTTGAAAAGTGCGCGCGCCTGGCCAACCACTCGCCGGATGGCGTGATCGAGTTGATGCCGGTGTCAGACGCGTCGCTGTACGCCTTCAAGTACGTCAACGGCCACCCAAAAAACACCCTCGCCGGAATGCTCACCGTCATGGCGTTCGGTGCGTTGGGCGACGTGGACACCGGCAAACCAGTGCTGCTGGCAGAAATGACCCTGACTACCGCCATTCGCACCGCCGCCACCTCGGCGCTGGTCGCGCGTTATCTGGCCCGAGACAACAGCCGCAGCATGGCGTTGATCGGCAACGGCTCGCAGAGCGAGTTTCAGGCCCTGGCCTTCCACGCCATGCTCGGCATCAACGAAATCCGCCTGTTCGATATCGACGCCAAGGCCACCGCCAAACTGGCAGCCAACCTCAAGGCCTTCCCGGCAATCAGGGTGATCCTGGCCAGCAGCGTGGCGGAAGCGGTCAAGGGCGCGGATATCGTCACCACCGTGACCGCGGACAAGGCCTACGCCACCATCCTTACTGACGAGATGATCGAACCAGGCATGCACCTCAATGCCGTGGGCGGCGACTGCCCAGGCAAGACCGAACTGGACCAACGCATCGTCGAGCGCGCCCGGGTCATCGTCGAGTACGAGCCGCAAAGCCGTATCGAAGGTGAGATCCAGCACATGCCGAAAGACTCGCCAGTGACCGAGCTGTGGCAGGTGATCAACGGCCAGGTAGCCGGCCGCGAGAATGAGCGCCAGATCACCCTGTTCGACTCGGTAGGTTTTGCTATCGAAGACTACTCGGCCCTGCGCTACGTGCTCGACGTGGCCAAGGCTCTGGATGTGGGCAGCGAGTTGGAGTTGGTGCCGGACCTGGCCGACCCGAAAGACCTGTTCGCACGCCTGGCCCAGCAGCCACGCGCACAGCACAAAAAGCGCGCCTGAGACCGCTCTGGCCTGCCCCTTTGCGCCGAGGGCAGGCCCGACTTACAGAGCTGAAAAGCCGATTCAGCGGGTGCAACAGCCGATTCCGCTGCAATGCTCGTTTTAACAGCGCAATTTGCGCTTTGAGCACCGGGTAAACGACACAAAAAAAGCACCACCATCAAGCATTCTGAGCCCGACCGAAGAGTCACCGAATGAATGCAAGCCGCACCCTTTTTACTGCCCTGACATCAATTACAAAATATAGGGACTGACACATGATTCCACTGCGATCACTTTTCGCTGCGTTGCTGTTGCCACTGTGCGCCAGCGCCGCCCACGCCCAGGACTGGAAAGAAATCCGCTTCGGCGTATTCCCCGAATACCCACCCTTTGAATCCGTGGCCGCTGACGGCAGCCTGCAAGGCTTCGATATCGAATTGGGCAATGCCATCTGCGCCAAGCTCGAAGTCAAATGCACCTGGGTGCACAACGAGTTCGACGGCATGATCCCGGCGCTGCGCGCGCGCAAATTCGACGCCATCATGTCGTCCATGGCCGTGACGCCGGCCCGTGAAAAAGTCATCGACTTCAGCGACCGGCTGTTCCTCAGCCCAACCTCCGTGATCACCCGCAAAAGCGCCGACTTCGGCGACACGCCTGAATCGTTGAAAGGTAAGCAGGTCGGCGTACTGCAAGGCTCGTTGCAGGAAGCCTATGCACGTGCGCACCTGGCTAAGCTCGGGGCTCAGGTCAAGGCCTACCAGTCCCAGGAACAGAACTACGCCGACCTGCAAAACGGCCGCCTCGACGCCACCCTCACCGACAAACTCGAAGCCCAGCTCAACTTCCTGTCCAAACCTGAAGGCGCCGACTTCAAGACCGGCCCGGCCTTCAAGGACCCGACCCTGCCGCTGGATATCGCCATGGGGTTGCGCAAGAACGACCAGGAATTGCGTGCACTGATCAACAAGGGCATCGCCGCCGTCCAGGCCGATGGCACCTACGCGCAGATCCAGAAGAAGTACTTCGGCGATCAGGACATCTACAACGAATAAGCAAACACAATCCCTGTGGGAAAAGATTTGTGTGGGAGGGGGCTTGCTCCCGATAGCGGTGGGTCAGTCACAACTGCATCAACTGACACACCCTCATCGGGAGCAAGCCCCCTCCCACAAAAGCCCCCCCACAGGGGTATGTCTGCGCCCTTTAGAGATTCCCCCCATGAACGAACTCCTCAACCTGCAAGGCTACGGCCCCATGCTGGCCCAGGGTGCCTGGATGACGCTCAAGCTGGCGTTCCTCGCGCTGGCCTTGAGCCTCACCCTCGGCCTGCTCGCCGCGGGCGCCAAGCTGTCCAGCGCCAAATGGCTGCGGGTGCCGGCCACGCTGTACACCACTTTGATCCGTAGCGTGCCGGACCTGGTGCTGATCCTGCTGATTTTCTACAGCCTGCAACTGTGGCTCAACGACCTGACCGAACGCGTCGGCTGGGACTATTTTGAAATCGACCCGTTTACCGCCGGCGTGATCACACTGGGGTTTATCTACGGCGCGTATTTCACCGAGAACTTCCGTGGCGCAATCCTCAGTGTGCCGGTCGGCCAACTGGAAGCCGCCACCGCCTATGGCTTGAGTCGCTGGCAGCGGTTTCATCTGGTGCTGTTTCCGCAGTTGATGCGCTTCGCTCTGCCAGGCCTGGGCAATAACTGGCTGGTACTGCTCAAGTCCACGGCGCTGGTGTCGATCATCGGCCTGTCGGACCTGGTCAAAGCCGCGCAAAACGCCGGCAAGACCACCAACGAGCCGCTGTACTTCCTGATCCTTGCCGGCCTGGTCTACTTGGTGATCACCACCCTCTCCAACCGCATCTTCAAGCGCCTCGAGCGGCGCTATAACCTCGGCATCAAGGGGATGGCGCGATGATCGAATTGTTCCAGCAATACGGCCTGGCCTACCTGTTCAGTGATGGCTCGGGCCTTTCCGGCGTGGCCATGACCCTGTGGCTGTTCATCATCTCGGTGGTGCTAGGCTTCATTCTGTCGATTCCCCTGGCACTGGCGCGGGTCTCGGAGCACTTCTGGCTGCGCTGGCCGGTGGAGGTCTACACCTACTTGTTTCGCGGCACGCCGCTGTATATCCAACTGCTGATTTGCTACACCGGGCTCTACAGCCTTGAAGTGGTGCAGGACAACGCCCTGCTCAACCAGTTTTTCCGCAATGCGCTGAACTGCACCCTGCTGGCGTTTGTTTTGAACACCTGCGCCTACACCGTGGAGATCTTCGCCGGGGCGATGCGCAATATCCCTCATGGCGAGATCGAAGCCGCCCGCGCGTACGGTCTGCACGGCTGGCGCTTGAATCTGTTTGTGGTGGTGCCCGCCGCCCTGCGCCGCGCGTTGCCGGCCTATAGCAATGAAATGATCCTGATGTTGCACGCCACCTCGCTGGCGTTCACCGCCACCGTCGCCGATATCCTCAAAGTGGCCCGCGACGCCAATGCCGAGACGTTCCTGACGTTCCAGGCCTTTGGCATCGCTGCCCTGCTGTACATGTTGCTGTCCTTTGCACTGGTGGGCCTGTTTCGACTGGCCGAACGTCGCTGGATGCGTTTTCTTGTTCCTACCCGAGGCTAACCCATGAATCAGTCCGCGCAGGCCCTGGCCACTTATCCTGTCGATGTACCCGCTACCAAGGCTGCAACTGCTGCCATCAAGCTGCAAGTCGAAGGCATTCATAAACGCTACGGCGAGCACGAAGTGCTCAAGGGTGTTTCCCTTAACGCGCGCCAAGGCGATGTGATCAGCCTGATCGGCGCCAGCGGCTCCGGCAAAAGCACCATGCTGCGTTGCATCAACTTTCTGGAGCAGCCCGACGCTGGAGTCATCACCCTGGACGGCATCAGCATAGAAATGCAGCAAGGGCGTGCCGGCACCCGTGCCCCGGATCAGGCGCAATTGCAGAACCTGCGCACGCGCCTGGCCATGGTGTTCCAGCACTTCAACCTGTGGAGCCACATGACCGTGCTGGAAAACATCACCATGGCGCCGCGCCGGGTGCTGGGCGTAAGTGCGGCCGAGGCGGAAAAACGCGCACGGATGTACCTGGACAAGGTCGGCCTGCCAGGCCGCGTGGCAGATCAATACCCGGCGTTCCTGTCCGGCGGCCAGCAACAGCGCGTGGCGATTGCACGGGCCTTGGCGATGGAGCCGGAAATCATTCTGTTCGATGAGCCAACGTCCGCACTGGACCCAGAACTTGTAGGAGAAGTCCTCAAAGTCATACAGACGTTGGCCGAGGAAGGTCGTACCATGCTGATGGTCACCCACGAGATGGGCTTTGCCCGCCAGGTGTCCAGCCAAGTGCTGTTCTTGCACCAGGGACGGGTCGAGGAACAAGGCAGCGCCGAGATCCTCGACCACCCCAAAAGCGAGCGCTTGCAGCAATTTCTTTCCAACCGTTTGAAGTGAAACCCATGGATACCAAGGCCAACGGACCCCATACCTCCCCCGCGCTGGATCGCATCGATGAGGCAATCATCGAAGTACTGCGCCATCAGGGGCGGATCACCTATGAAAAGCTCTCGTCACTGGTGCACCTTACCCCCAGGCCTTGCCTGGAGCGGGTGCGCAAGCTGGAGCGCCGTGGAGTGATCCGTGGGTATGGGGCGATCATCGACGTGCAGATGGTCTCGCCAGGGCTGTCGTTGCTGGTGCTGGTGGCCTTGTCCAACCAAAGCGGGCGCTCGGCGCAAAAGGCCTTCGAAGCTTGCATCAAAGCCTGCCCCCAGGTGTTCGAATGCCAGTTGATCAGCGGGCCGTTCGACTACAGCCTGCGCATGCGCTGTCGGGACATGGAGCACTACCGGGTGGTATCGGAGATCTGGCTGAACAATGATGAGTTGCACATTGATAAGTTGGTGGCGCATCCGGAGTTGGCGGTGGTGAAAAATACCGCCATCGAACTGGCCTGAGCCCCACTCGCCAAGCCAATGAGGATCGAATGTGGGGAGGGGCGGTGCGACGATTCGCACTTGCTCCCGATAGCGGTGGGTCAGTGAAAGATGAGCTGACTGACACACTGCTATCGGGAGCAAGTGCGAATCGTCGCACCGCCCCTCCAACATTTTTAACCATGCCCGCTTAAGATTTTCTTACCTTGGCGCGCCGCCACCAGCTTCGCCTGCCCATCCTTCTGCTTGCCCGTGCGCGCCTCGCTGATCAACCCCGGTATCAACTTGCCCTCCGGCAGATTCTTCCAGAACCGGCTGGGCAAGTGCCCTTCCATTACCTTGGGATTCAACCGCGCCGGATTGAAAATATGGCTGTAATAAGTCAGCCACATAGCGCTGTGCGGGTCTTCGACATTCTGCGCCAATTGCTGCCACGCCTCGGGGCACTCGCGCTGATGAATCAGCTGTTCACCGTCGTAATACACCCCATCCAACGGCGTAGCGATCATCCAACGATGACGCCCCATACGCCCGACAAAGTGCTGGCTGGCCGATTTCAAGATGTCATGGGCCGGCTCATGCCAGGCCACATACTCCGGCAGTTCAGGCCCCGCCTCTGCCGGTAACGCGATGAACCGCACAAACGCATGCAGGTGATGGGCTTCACGGCTGACCTGTTTGATGCGCCGCTGCAATTCGCTGCCCAGCTTGTCGCCCGCCAGCATCGCCGTGCGGTCGCCATGGCTGACCCGCCACAGCACCTCATACAACAGGCTCCAACGCTGGTCGCCGTGATAGCAGGCCGCAGACTCCAGCAGCTCGATCAGCGCCTTGGGAATACGCGCCTGAAACGGACCGAGCCCTTCAGGAATCGCCTCGTCAGTGGCGAACAAATCCGCCACTTCGGCCTCACCCCAGCTCACTTGGCTGGGGTCGACCTGATGGCTGAGCAACCAGCGCGCCTGTTCGCGCCAGGTGCTGAACAGGTTGTCGCATTCCAGGCTGATCATCCCCACAACCCCATCTGTTGCGGTTGCGGACGATCGCGCAGTTGTTCGCGCAGCAGCACGCTGGTGCTGTCAGCCTGTTGCGGGTGGTAGTCGCTGGTGATGAAAAACGGCTTGGCCTTGGCCAGCACGCAGCGCATTCGGGCCAGGTCTTCGAAGCGAATCTTGCGTTCACGGCGCAGGTCCACCAGGCGTTGGGTGGTGCGCAGGCCGATGCCTGGGATGCGCGCAATAAGCGTGGGTTCGGCGCGGTTCAGATCAAGGGGAAACACCTCACGATGCTCCAGGGCCCAAGCCAGCTTGGGGTCGATATCCAACGCCAGATGGCCGGGGCCTTCGAACAATTCATTGGCGCTGAAGCCATAGCTGCGCAGCAGGAAATCCGCCTGGTACAGACGGTGCTCACGCATCAAAGGCGGCGCAGCCAGGGGCACGCTTTTCGGGCTGTTGGGGATGGGGCTGAACGCCGAGTAATACACGCGGCGCAGCTTGAAGTTGCCATACAGCGCCTCGGCGCCGTGCAGGATGGTGCTGTCATCGGTATCGTCGGCGCCGACGATCATCTGCGTGCTCTGCCCAGCCGGGGCGAAACGCGGGGCGCGAGGTTCGTTGAACACGGTCTGTTCGCCGGTGTAGATGGTCTGCATGGCCTGCTTGATGGTGACGATTTGTTTTTCCGGCGCCAGGGTGTTCAGGCTGGCCTCGGTGGGCAGTTCGATGTTCACGCTCAGCCGGTCGGCGTAGCGCCCGGCTTCGGCGATAAGCGCAGGGTCGGCGTCGGGAATGGTCTTGAGGTGGATATAGCCGCGGAAGTCATGCTCTTCACGCAATAGCTTCGCCACCCGTACCAGCTGCTCCATGGTGTAGTCGGCCGAACGAATGATGCCGGAGCTGAGAAACAGCCCGCTGACGCAGTTGCGCTTGTAGAAATCGAGGGTCAGGGTGACCACCTCCTCCGGGCTGAAACGCGCGCGGGGCACGTCGCTGGAGCGGCGGTTGACGCAGTATTGGCAGTCGTAGAGACAGAAGTTGGTAAGCAGCACCTTGAGCAACGACACGCAACGGCCGTCGGGCGTATAGCTGTGGCAGATGCCCATGCCATCGGTTGAACCCAGCCCTGCCTTGCCCTCCGAACTGCGCTTGGGTGCGCCACTGCTGGCACACGAAGCGTCGTACTTGGCGGCGTCGGCGAGGATGCTGAGTTTTTCGATCAACTGCATGGAAGGCTACCGATACTGGTTTTTTGTACAGTATCAGGCAGCCCTCCGGGTCACAAGTGCAGTCTGTCAGCTGGCGGTGGCCAACAGCAGGTCCTGCACCGAACGCGCCTTGCCTCGGCTGCGGTCGTATTCATACAACGACGCGGCAATTTCATCCGCGCGAATCGGCAGAATCGACAGCAATGTGTCGCTCAAACCATGGCTGGCCTGGCTGAAGCCCTGGATATAGATACCCGCCTTGCAGCGATCGTCGGTCACGATGCGGTAGTCACGAGCCACTTCGAAATCACCCATATACGCTTCCAGAGGCGCCAGCAGTTCGCGGTGCATCTGACGCTCGTAGCCGGTCGCCAGCACCACCGCATCGTAATGATTGACGGTGATGTCACCGTTGGCATTGTTGCGCAGGGTCAACTCAATACCCATCGGGCCGGCCACCGCTTTTTCCACCACGGTCATGGTGCGGAACGCGTGACGGGCGATGCCGGAGACTTTCTGACGGTAGAGAATCCCGTAGATACGCTCGATCAGGTCCAGATCGACCACCGAATAGTTGGTGTTCTGGTACTCCGCGACCAAACGCTCACGCTCGGCCCCCACTTGTTGGAACACCAGGTCGGTGAAGGCCGGCGAGAACACCTCATTGACGAACGGGCTGTCATCGGCCGGCTTTAGCGCCGAACCGCGCAGGATCATGTCGACCTGCACCGACGGATAGCTGTCATTGAGGTCGATGAAGGCTTCAGCCGCGCTCTGGCCACCGCCAATGATCGCGATGCGCATCGCCTTGCCGTCCACACAGGGTTGCTGCGCCACGCGGGCCAGGTACTGGGAGTGATGAAATACGCGGTTGTCATCCTTGAGCCCTTTGAACGCCGCAGGCACTCGTGGCGTACCACCGGCGCTGACCACCACCGAGCGCGTCGTGCGCACGTGCTGCTCACCGTGGGCATCGCGGGAAATCACGCGCAGTGCCTCGACCTGCTGCTGATGCAGGATCGGCTCGATGGCCAGTACTTCCTCGCCATAACGGCCCTGGTTCTGGAATTGCGCCGCGACCCAGCGCAGGTAGTCGTTGTACTCCATGCGGCACGGGTAAAAGGTGCCCAGGTTGATGAAGTCCACCAGGCGGTCGTGGGCTTTCAGGTAATTGACGAAGGAGTACGGGCTGGTGGGGTTGCGCAGGGTCACCAGGTCCTTGAGGAACGAAATCTGCAGTTCGCTCTGGGTCACCAGGGTATTGCCATGCCAGCGGTAGTCGGCCTGCTTGTCGAGAAACAGCGCGTCCAGCTTGCCCTGGGTTTTCTCTCGTTCCTGCAGAGCGATGGCCAGCGCCAGGTTCGATGGGCCGAAACCGATACCGATAAGGTCGTGAACCGCGGGCGAAGCAATTGCCTGTGTCATTCCAGTGTCCTCTGGATAAGCCCCTTGGCGATGGGGCAGGAATACCTTCAAGACCTGCACAACAGGTCATGTGTTGATAGGAAACGAGGACAGTGAAATAAAATTTACCTGATCAGCGATCAGTGCCCTTCCCACTCGCGCATCCGCACCCGACAGTGCTTCATGGCGTTGACGATATGTTTTTCCACCAGGGCGCGGGAAATACCCAGGCGCTCGGCAATCTGCAGGTGGGTCAGCCCGTCGAGTTTGCGCAGCAGGAAGCTGTCGCGGCAGGCTTTCGGCAACTCGGCCAGGGCACGATCAAGCAGCTCCAGGCGTTGGCCTTGGTCGTGGCTGGCGTGGGGGGAACTGGGGGAGAAGCGTTCTTCGCTGTCGAGTATTTCCAGCGGCTCGTGCTGGCGCAGTACGTTGCGCCGATGCCCGTCGATCACCAGGTTCAGCGCCGTGCGGTATAAAAACGCGCGGGGCTGGTCGATGGGGACAGCGCTGGAACGCTCAAGTACCCGAACGTAGGCGTCATGCACCACATCTTCGGCCACCTGACGGTTGCCCAGCTTGGCGTTGAGGAAACACACCAGCTCGCGATAGTAGTTTTCCAACATGACTCCCGACCGCCACAGAAAGGCGATATCCGTTCCTTGAGTACCTGAAAATGACAACCCATTGCGTAATGGCAGTTTGGGTGCGTGCAATTTATAGTAATTCTCATCTACTTTTAAACAAGTCTTGCGCCACCGGTCGTTTTTTTTACGCAAACGACCCGTTACACAGTGTGTAACAGCCTAAATCCTCACGCGTTTCTCTCGTTTAACTGTCAGCTCTGCGCAACTGCGCTCCGAACTTTCCTGGCTGGAACCTAAGCATGAAACGCCCTCGACCTGCCCGACGCGCCCTGCTAGTTGTGGCGTGCCTGATTCCCGTCATCGCGGTCGCCGCCTGGCAAGTACTGCCGACCGGCCGCGACACGCTGACCACCGTCACCGTGACTCGCGGCGATATCGAAAACAGCGTGACCGCTTTGGGCACCCTGCAGCCACGTCGTTACGTGGACGTGGGCGCCCAGGCTTCCGGGCAGATTCGCAAGATCCACGTTGAAGCCGGCGACCAGGTGCAGGAAGGCCAATTGCTGGTAGAGATCGACCCCTCGACGCAAAAAGCCAAGCTCGATGCCAGCCGCTACGCCATCGAAAACCTCAAGGCCCAGCTGCAGGAGCAAAAGGCCCAGCACGAACTGGCGCGGCAGAAGTACCAGCGCCAGCAGCGTCTGGTCGCCGGCAACGCCACCCGCGAAGAGGATGTGCAGACCGCCAAGGCGGAACTGAGCGCCACCCAGGCCCGGGTCAATATGTTCCAGGCGCAGATCCTCCAGGCTCAGGCCAGCCTGCGCAGCGACGAAGCGGAGCTGGGCTATACGCGCATCTACGCGCCAATGACCGGCACGGTGGTTGCCGTGGACGCGCGGGTCGGCCAGACCCTCAATGCCCAGCAGCAGACGCCGTTGATCCTGCGCATCGCAAAGTTGTCGCCGATGACCGTGTGGGCCGAAGTCTCGGAGGCCGACATCGGCCATGTAAAACCCGGCATGACGGCGTACTTCACCACCCTGAGCGGCGGCAACCGGCGCTGGACCAGCACCGTACGCCAGATCTTGCCGATTCCACCCCAGCCCTTGAACGAAACCCAGGGCAGCGGCAGCCCTAATAGCTCCGGAAAAAGCGGCACCGGCCGCGTGGTGCTGTACACCGTGCTGCTGGATGTCGACAACGGCGATAACGCGTTGATGGCCGAAATGACCACCCAAGTGTTTTTTGTCGCCAGCCAGGTCAAGGACGCCCTGACCGCGCCGGTCGCCGCCCTGCTGGGCAGCCACAGCGCCGACAAACAGATCGCCCGTGTTGTCACGGAGAACGGCCGCATCGAGGAGCGCGAGGTGCAACTGGGCATCAGTGATCGCCTGCGGGTGCAGGTACTCGGTGGACTGAATGAAGGCGACCACCTGTTGATCGGCCCGGCTGCTGGCAGCGGGGGTTGAGTTGACCACGCCTCTGATCGAACTCAAGAACATCCGCAAGTCCTACGGCGGTGGCGACAGCCCACAGGTGGACGTGTTGCGCGGCATCGACCTGTCGATCCATGCCGGGGAATTCGTCGCCATCGTCGGCGCGTCCGGCTCCGGCAAGTCCACGCTGATGAACATCCTCGGCTGCCTCGATCGGCCCTCGGTCGGGGACTACCTGTTTGCCGGGGAAAACGTCGCCCACCTGGACAGTGATGAATTGGCCTGGCTACGCCGCGAGGCCTTTGGTTTTGTGTTCCAGGGCTACCACCTGATTCCTTCAGGCACGGCCCAGGAGAACGTCGAGATGCCGGCGATCTACGCCGGTATCAGCGCGTCCGAACGCCATGCCCGAGCCAACGCCCTGCTGACGCGTCTGGGCCTGGCCGAGCGTACCGGTAACCGTCCACATCAACTGTCCGGCGGTCAGCAGCAGCGGGTGTCCATTGCCCGCGCACTGATGAACGGCGGCCATATCATTCTCGCCGACGAACCCACCGGTGCCCTCGACAGCCATAGCGGCGCCGAGGTGATGACCCTGCTCGACGAACTGGCCAGCCAGGGCCACGTGGTGATCCTGATCACTCACGACCGCGAAGTCGCCGCGCGGGCCAACCGTATCATCGAGATTCGCGATGGCCTGATCATCAGCGACTCGGCCGATGACAGTGAAACAGCCCCAACAGCCGCCAGCGGCGCGTTGCAAGCCGTGGACCTGCGTCAACGCCTGGTCGACGGTGCGGAACATAACGGCGCGTGGAAAGCCGAATTGGTGGACGCGGTACAAGCCGCCTGGCGGGTGATGTGGATCAACCGTTTTCGCACCGCATTGACCCTGCTGGGGATCATCATCGGCGTGGCGTCGGTGGTGGTGATGCTGGCGGTCGGCGAAGGCAGCAAGCGCCAGGTCATGGCGCAGATGGGCGCGTTCGGCTCCAACATTCTTTATCTGAGCGGTGCATCGCCCAACCCACGCACGCCACTGGGCGTCATCACCCTCAATGACGTCGAGGCACTGGGTGCGTTGCCCCAGGTCAAGCGCATCATGCCGGTCAACGGCAGCAAAGCAGGCGTGCGCTATGGCAACGTCGACTACATGGCGTACGTGGGCGGCAACGACACCAACTTCCCGGATATCTTCAATTGGCCGGTGGTCGAGGGCAGCTACTTCACCACCGCCGACGAGCGCAGCGGGGCTACGGTCGCGGTGATCGGCCACCGTATCCGCGAAAAGCTGTTCAAGGGCCAGGTCAATCCGATCGGACAATACATCCTGATCGAGAACGTGCCCTTCCAGGTGATCGGCGTGCTGGCGGAAAAAGGCGCCGCCTCCGGTGACAAGGACAGCGACGACCGTATCGCCATCCCCTACACCGCCGCCAGCGTGCGTTTGTTTGGCAGCTACGACCCAGAATACGTGGTGATTGCCGCCGCCGATGCAGGCAGGGTCCACGAAGCCGAAGTGGCCATCGACCAGCTTATGCAGAAGCTGCACAACGGCAAACCCGACTACGAGTTGACCAACAACGCCGCAATGATTCAGGCCGAGGCCCGTACCCAGAACACCCTGTCGCTGATGCTGGGCTCGATTGCCGCGATTTCCTTGCTGGTGGGCGGTATTGGCGTGATGAACATCATGCTGATGACCGTGCGCGAGCGCACCCGCGAAATCGGCATCCGCATGGCTACCGGTGCGCGCCAACGCGACATCCTGCGCCAGTTCCTAACCGAGGCGGTCATGCTCTCGGTGGTCGGCGGCTTGTGCGGCATTGCCCTGGCCCTGCTGGTGGGCGGCGTACTGGTGCTGGCCAAGGTGGCGGTGCAGTTTTCCCTGGTGGCGGTGCTTGGCGCATTTGGTTGTGCGCTGGTCACCGGCGTCGTATTCGGCTTTATGCCGGCCCGTAAAGCTGCCCGGCTCGATCCGGTTAAGGCGTTGACCAGTGAATAAACGATCCATCCCCTCGCAGCTGTCCCTAGTCAGCCTGTGCCTGCTGCTCAATGCCTGCGCCGGCGATCCACCCGCGGTGGACAGCGGTATTGCGCCGCCGGCCGCCTGGCAGTTCGCCGAGCGCGACGCGGCCCAGAGCACCAACCAGCACTGGTGGACGCAATTCGGCAGCCCGCAGTTGAACCGGCTGGTCGAACAGGCCCGGCGTGACAGTGTCGACGTGGCCGCCGCCATGGCCCGTGTGCGGCAGGCCCAGGCCAGTGCCGTGATCGCCGGGGCGCCGTTGCTACCCGAGGTGAAGTTCGACCTCGCCACCAGCCACCAGAAGCTGCTGCACGGCCAGGGCGGACCAGACCTGGACGTCTCGCAGAGCGACGACGCGGTCGACAATTTCGGCGCCAGCTTGACGGCCAGTTATGAAGTGGATTTCTGGGGCGGCCGCGCCGCCGCCCGAGACAGCGCCCTGCAGGGCCTGCGGGCCAGTGAGTTCGATCAGGCCACCGTGGAACTGACCTTGCTCAGCAACGTGGCCGACCGCTACGCGCAAACCCTGGCCGCACGTCAGCGCCAGCAGATCGCCGAGCTGAACCTGGCCAATGCACGCAACGTGCTCGACCTGGTGCAAACCCGCTACGACGCGGGCTCCGCCACGGCGCTGGAACTGGCCCAACAGAAAAGCCTGGTCGCCAGCCAGCGACGCCAACTGCCATTGATTCAGCAACAGGCCGAAGAATCCCAGATCACCCTCGCGGCCCTCCTTGGCCAGCCGGTTCAAACCCTGGACCTGGGCGCCGAGCCCTTCCAGGCCCTGACATGGCCAACCATCGGCACCGGCATACCCAGCCAGTTGCTCAGCCGCCGCCCCGATATTGCCAAGGCAGAGGCCCAACTGGCCGCCGCGCAAGCGGACGTCACCGTGGCGCGCGCCGCGATGCTGCCAGGCTTGACCCTCGGCGCCACACTAGGCTCCGACGCCTACAAGGCCGTGGACATTCTGCGCAGCCCGTATTACACGCTGACTGCCGGACTGGCAGGGCCGATCTTCAACAACGGCCGTTTAAGCGCCGAACGCGACAAGGCCCGAGCGCGCCAGGATGAGCTGCTGTACGCCTATCGCGGTGCGATCATCAACGGTTTTGCCGATGTGGAAAAAGCCCTCAGCAGCATCACGCGCCTGGACCAGCAGCGCCAATGGCAAACGGAAGAATTGCAGCAGGCCCAGACCGCCTTCCAGATTGCTGAAAGCCGCTACCAAGCGGGCGCCGAGGACTTGCTTACGGTACTGGAAACCCAGCGCACGCTTTATGCTGCCCAGGACTTGAACGTGCAATTGCGACTGTCACGCCTGCAGGCCAGCATTGCGCTGTATAAGGCATTGGGTGGCGGTTGGAAGACTAATATCTGATAAACGAAACTCTTGTTTCGTACACCAGTCGTCTCACGCCCCTACATTCGTCACCTCAGGATCCTTGGTAAAAAGCCGCTTCCACACGGCTGCCCGGGACCTCCTGATGAATGTTGCAAAACACCTCGCATGCGGCTGTCTCTGGCTGGTCACTCATCTTGTCCAGGCAGAGTCACTGATCAAGCCCACCGCCATCGATTGGCTGCTCGATTGCACCCTCCCCACAGACGAACAGATGGCTCCTGAGGTGCTGGCGCGCACCCAGTGCGGCGTCGTGACAGTACCGCGTAACCACGCGGCCCCCGGGGAAGGCACTCAACGCCTGTACCTGACCCGTGTCGGCGCCCGTGAGCCACTGAGTCGTGAAGGTGTGGTATTCGTCCAACCCGGTGACACACTGCAGGAAAACAGCGCAAGTACGTTCAGCATTCACCTCGTCAGCCGTTGGGAGACCTACTACACACAGGCCTACCGCACTCTGCTCAACCGCTACGATGTGATTGAACTCAGCCCTCGCGAACTCACTCAGGCCCATGACGTCGAACAGGCAGTTCAGGACATGGAGTATGTACGCGCACAACTGGGCGACCCACGATTGCATTTTTTGGGTAACGGCCACGCAACCCGCCTGGGCAGCCGTTACGCGGTGCAGTTTCCCGAACGCGTCGCACGCATGGTGCTGGTCAACGCTGAACAGGGCACGGCAGACGCCTTTCAAGTCACACACCTGCGCCTCAGGGAGCCCGCCAAACCGGACGGCGGAGGGTGTATCAGCCGATGGGTGGGCGATTTCCTGGCCCTTGGCAAACAGCCGCCGCCCTCCACTCGCTGTCTTGACGGGCATGCCAGGGAGCAGGTCCACCGTTGAATTGCATTCCACGCCCCCCTCTTCAGTGATCAGTTCTACAATGCCCCCCATTCATCCCCAGGGGTTTTCATGGACATCGAACTGGCACGCACCTTCCTCGAAATCACCCGCTGCGGCAGCCTCGCAGCGGCGGCCGAGAAACTGCACGTCACCCAGACCGCCATCACCGCACGGGTCAAAAGCCTGGAAAGCCAACTGGGCAGTACGCTGTTCATCCGCAACCGCGCGGGTGCACGCCTGACCGCTGACGGCGAGGCCTTCGTGGTGTACGCCAACCAGTTGCTGCAAACCTGGGAGGCCGCGCGCCGCGACCTGCCGTTGCCCGATGGCTATCGCAATGTGCTGCATATCGGCGGAGAGGTCAGCCTGTGCAACCCGCTGATGCTCGGCTGGGCCCAGGCGCTGCGCGAGCATATTCCCGGCCACGCATTGCGCACCGAAGTGCGTGAAGGCGAATACCTGTTGCGCCAACTGGAACTGGGAGTGCTCGACGCTGCGTTGGTGTTCCAGCCGCAGTACTGGCCGGGGTTGCAGGTGGAGCAGGTGCTGGAAGAAAAGCTGATCCTGGTGCAATTGGTCAGCAAGCCGGCGCCGTACGTTTACATCGACTGGGGCCCGGGCTTTCGCCAGCAACATGACGCGGCCCTGCCCGACAAGGCCCGCGCTGCGGTGAGCTTCAACCTGGGGCCTTTGGCCTTGCAGTACATCCTCGAAAACGGCGGCGCCGGGTATTTCCGCACGCGGGTGGTGCAAAGCTACCTGGACAGCGGTGTGATGCAGCGTGTGGCCAAGGCGCCGGAGTTCAGTTTCCCAACCTACCTGGTGTATTCGCGGGCACGGGATTCGGCGGTGTTGCAGCAGGCCCTGGAGTTACTGCGCGACGTGGTCAAGGCCGAAGGTGACTGGTCGCAACGCTGGGATCCGCTGATGTGAAACGGACTATGGACTCGCACAATCGCGAAGGCGGACTAAGCTCAGTCACCACCCAAAAATAATATGAGTCCCGACCATGCCCGACGCTACCGAGGCTTTCCGTGCCCGCTACCGCGCCGCGGTTTCCGCTCGCTACAACCCCTGGCTTCATGGTTTTTTTGTACTGGGTTACGGCATCGCCTGCATCACCCTGGCCTGGTCCAGCACTGAGCAGATCACAGCGCTGCAATGGCTGACCGTGCCGTTGACCCTGCTGTTCTTCAACCTCTGCATCTACCTCGTGCACCGCCATCTCGGCCATCACAAACACGCCTTTGCGCGCTTGTTCTACGCACGCCATACCGGCGACCACCACAGTTTCTTCACCCCTGGCCACATGACCTACGACAGCCCACGGGACTGGCGGGTGATCCTGTTCCCGGCCTGGTTGATCGTGCTGCACAGCCTGGTCATCACGCTCCCCGCCTGGTGGCTGCTCAAGCAACTGAGCCCCAACGTTGCTGGGCTGTTTGCCGGGTGCATGCTCTTGGGCTACCTGTTCTACGAAGTGTTCCACGCCTGCGAGCACCTGCCTGCGGAGCATCCGGTGGCGCGCCTGCCGTGGATTCGCCAGATGCACCGGCTGCATGCCCTGCACCATCGTCGCGAGCTGATGCAGGGGCGCAATTTCAATATCGTCCTTCCCCTGATGGATTACCTGTTCGGCACCCTGCACTGGGAGCCGAACCCCAACGACAACCAGGAATCGTCATGAGTACCCGTCCAAAAAAACTGCGCCATCTGCTGTTTGTGTTGCTGCTGGCGGTGGTCGCCTTTCTGCTGCTGATGCCCACCAAGGTACAACCGGTGAACTGGTCACCGCCCAAAGCGCCATCGATGAAGGATGGCCCTTTCGCCGAAAACCAGCGACTCAAGGCTGTACAGAAAATCGGCGCCCAGGACATCGCCGGGCCGGAGGCGTTGCTGTTGGATGCACAGGGTTTGCTCATCAGCGGCCTGCATGACGGGCGCATCATCCGCACATCGCCCGACAGTCAAAGCCTGGAAGTACTGGCCAATACGGGCGGTCGCCCACTGGGCCTGGCGATGCACCCGGATGGGCGCTTGATCATTGCCGATGGGGTGAAAGGCCTGCTCGCGCTGGACTCGAACCGCCAACTCACTTCCCTGAGCTCCAGCGCCAATGGCGCGCCCTTCGGCTTTACCAATGACGTCATCGTGGACGCCAGCGGCCGTTATGGGTATTTCAGCGATGCGTCGAGCCGCTGGGGTTATGGGCAGGACGGCGAAGCGGTGATCGAACATGGCGGCGATGGGCGGCTGCTGCGTTACGACTTCAGCAACGGCAACACCGAGGTGTTGCTCGACCAGCTGCAATTCGCCAACGGCGTAGCCCTGGGCCCGGACGAAAGCTACGTACTGGTGAATGAAACTGGCGCCTACCGCATCAGCCGTTACTGGCTCAAAGGCGAACGTACTGGCAGCCACGACCTGTTTATCGACAACCTGCCCGGCCTGCCGGACAACCTGAGTTTCAACGGCCGGGACCGTTTCTGGGTAGCGCTCTACTCACCGCGCAACCCGTTGCTGGACAGCTTCGCCGGCTACCCGCTGCTGCGCAAAGTGATGGTGCGCGCACTGATGGTGGTGCCCAAGCCCATCGAGCGCAAAGCCTTTGTGTTGGGGTTGGATACCAACGGCAAGGTCATCGCCAACTTGCAGGATGGCAGCGCGGGCAACTACTCACCGATTACCACCGCGCGGGAGTATGGCGACTGGTTGTATCTGGGCTCGCTGACGAACACGAGCATGGCGCGCGTGCCGTTGCAACTGGCGTTAAAGCCGGAGTGAAGAGAGGGTCAGTTTGGTCCGGACGGGGCGCCTGAGATCAAAATCAAAAGCAGAGAACAAGCCTAAGCCAGCCGGAGGTCTATCTGATGCATGAAGACCAAATGTGGGAGTGGGCTTGCCCGCGATGAGGGAGTGTCAGTTGATACATCTATGACTGACCCACTGCCACTGGGGTCAGGCCCCATCGCACATCTGGACTGAGTTCACTAAAAAATCGACCGACTCTAAGGCTGCCGCGCTTCTGCCTTTAATCTGAAGTCGCCCGGTCAACCACGTAGGCCGACAGCTATGTATGCGGTCAAGCTGCCCGTTGAGATTCAGTCAATCGGGATGTCGCACCAGCTTCGCCAAACGGCCCAGACGACTGCGGCAATAGTCCAAACATAACCAAGACGATACGGCCACAATGCCCAACGTTTAAGCGCTAAAGGAACAGATGCCAGTTCGGCCTCAGTCACAAGGCCTGCTTTCAGGAAGGCCTTGGGCATCGACAGAATGTCGACCATCAACCCCATGCGATGATACCGGTCGATTCGCTGATTTCTTTTCCAAAAACGCTTATGTCTACGAACCTTTTCATTTTCACTGAAGTAACTTTCCAACTCGTCGAGCTTCGTATATTCGGCAAACAGTACCAGTCCTAAGAAAACAAACGTCCCGACAAACCAGACAACGGTATAGACCAGAAAAAAATCCATGGCTAAGCCCCCTCTGGCTGGAATATCAAGTCACCATCGACCTCTACGATCTTTCCTCCCAGAAACGCTCCGCCATCGCCTAGCACGTTGCCTCCTGCATACCCACCCGCAGCGCCTCCGATAACGCTGCAAATCAGTTCACCACGTCCTTTAGCCGCAATACCTAAAAAAATATTGCATGCACGACGACTTAGTTTCCCGCCAAAGTTCGCAGCTACAGCCGCCCCCGAAACCGCCCCCACCAACCTCCCCGTCTCCACATACTTCGCCCTCCGACACTGCGCCTCCCGCCCCGTCACACACGCCTCCTTGATCTCCAATCCCGCCACGCCCACGTCCAGCGCCAACCCCACATACGTGCCTTTGCCCAACCACTTTGACATCTGCGCGATCTCCCGAATCCGCTGCGCGTACCCGGCGATCTCACCCTTCTTCAGATAGCTTTTCGTGGAAATCCCCAGCAGCTTCTTCAACCCCTGATTACCCCGCAAACCCGTGCCATAGCGCGCCGCGCCTTGCAATTGGGTGTCCAACAGCGACAACAACACCTGGCGCTGGCGAAAAAATGCCTGCCGGTCCAACCCACCGTCCCGAAAGCGCTGATGCAACCGCTCAATGTCCTCCAGCGTATGCGCCACCTCGTCCAGATGCCGCGACCACGCCGACGTCACGCTGCCCACCCCGATCGAGCTGTACGCGAGAAAGCTCTGCAGCAAGTCATAGTTATTGATCACCGCCGTTCCGACTGACGCGTCTTGCGCCAACTGCCGGTGAATTTCTTCCGCCCGGCGCATCAACCAGGCCTCCTCCAACGAACACGTCACGCTGTAGGCATCGGGAATAATCACCATCTGACCCGGCGTCACCAGCCCATGGCGCAGGTGCCGATTCAACACATCAAAATGATCAGAACGCTGCCGGCTCGGAGCACTACCCATCAAGCGGGATTTCACACTCGGATAGTCCATCGTGCGGTCGTTGAGATAGCTCTGCGCCATGCCTTACATCCGGGATGCAATGAAGATGGCGTCGAAATATAAGCAAGCAGATACACCCCGGACACAACCCGAGGAAGGCTGAATAACATTTGGGAAGTTACCTACGTCAACGCGGACAAGCGCTTACGGAAGTACCCTCAATACCCGGTCATTTCCAGGTAGCCCACGCCCCCGTCAAACCTCACCGGCCCTTCCCAATACGGAATGCTCAGGTTCATCCAGGCGTTCGGGTTGACGGCTTCAGTGGTGATATCCAGCTGTTTGCCAGGTATTTTCAGCGACCAGCGCGTCGGCAGGTTGCGCCCATCGATGGCCGTGGTTTCCAGCGGTGTCAGCTGGATGTCAGCGTTATGCAAGGTCTCTGTACGTCCCTGGGCGTCGATCCAGGTGCCGGTGAGATAACCGCCGCCGTCCTTCTGGCGCACGCGAAACAGCATCAGTTGCGCGCCCCGGTCGAGGTGCAGGGAGAACCAGTCCCAACCAGTCTGGCTGGCGCTCAGTGGTTGGCTGCTCCATTCGCGGTCGAGCCACGCCGGGCCAGTGACTTGATAGGTTGTGCCATCGATGCTGACGCTGCCATTGGCGGTGAAGAACGGCTGGCTGTAGTAATACGACGCCTGGCCCTGGTCGGATTTACGGCTGTAGCCGTTGTCACCTTGCAACACCAATGGACGGCTGGAGGTCAGCCGCAAGTCGTAGGCGAAGTGCTCTGCGCTGGCCTTGAGTTGCATATCCGCCAATGCACTGGTCGCGCCAGGACGGCTGGCAAAGTTCCAATCGTCAATCCACGCATTGAACGGCGCTGCCTGGGCACCGGCCTGGCCAACGCCGCCACGGGCCAGCCGTTCGGCGGCGTAATGGCGGTTGGCGGAGGTGACGGCGGCATGGCCGAGCCACACCGTCGAATCCCGCCAGCCGGCCTGGGTCGGCCCGGCTTTCAAGGCGTTGCGAAACAGCGTCCATTGCACGCCGAACACATTGCCTTGGGCGTCCTTCAGATTGGCGGTGACGTACCACCACTCGATGCGAAAACCGTCATGGGGGCCATGGTCCTCGGGAAAGCTGAACACCTTGCCGGGCAGCACTTGGGCAAAGTCCGCCGCATCGCTGCCCAGGCCTGCAAAGCTCTCTTGGGGCGCGGGGGCTTTGTCACAAGCCGCCAGCAGCAATAACGCGCACATCAACGCCTTAATCTTCATGGGCAAAGGTCCTCAGCAAATCCGCCGGACGGCTGCGGTACAGCTGCCACAACGGCCAGGCCGATGCCAACAATGTGGCGAGCATCGCCAGCCCAAGCAATTGTGCGAGCTGCCACGGGAACACCTGCAGCGGCAGCCGCCAACCAAAGGCCTGCACGTTGATCACCGCGTCCAGGCACCATGCCAATAACACCCCCAGCGGCAACGCCAACATTAGGGTGAGCACCGCCAGCAGCCAGGTCTGGCCCAGGTTCAGCAACATCAATTGTCGACGTGTCACGCCCAGCGCCCACAGCGGTGCGAGTTGGCCGAGGCGGCTCTGGCTCTGGGTCAGCAGGCTAATGAACAGCGCTACGCCGGCCACGCCCAAGGTCAGGCTGTTGAGGGCCGCAGTCGCGGCGAAGGTGCGTTCGAACACCTGGCTCGACCAGCCCTTGAGTTGCTGTTGATCGACGATGCGGCTGTCGTCCAGGGCAAATGCGCGCTGCACTTCTCGCACCAGTGGCGCTACATCAGACGGCGCGACGCGCAGGTTGAAGCGCGCGGGTGAGAGCGTCGACCAGTGCGCCAGCAGGTGTTCGGAATTGACCAGGATATGCCCCTTGGGATTGCCGTAATCCGCGTAAATCCCCACCACCTTGGGTGACCAGACGCCTTGAGGCGTGGGGATATCAATCGAATCCCCGAGCCTGACTGAAAGCCTGCGCGCCAACTGCTCGCTGAGCATCAAGGTGTCGTCACGCTGCAACCGGTCCCAAGGTGCATCGGCAGCGTCCAACAAAGGCCAGTGCTCGCGATAGGTCGGATCGTCGACCACCCCGAACAGATCCGCTGGCCAGCCCTGCACTTGCACGGCGATCTGCCAGGTAGGCAACACCCTCTGCACCAACGGTTGGTGCGCCAGCCAAGTGCTGAGCTGATCCGCCTGGGCCGGGGTTTGCGGGTTGAGGTACAGCTCGGCAGTGAGGCGTTGTTCCAGCCAATGATTGAAGGTGTGGCGAAAGCTCGAGGTCATGGAGCCCGCGCCGATATTCGCGGCCAGGGCCAGTAGCAGCGCCATCAGTGCCAGGCTCAAAGCCGGCAGTTGTTGGCGGCAATCGGCAAGAAACCACTGGCCAAGCACTGAACGGCTGCGCCCCAACACGGCCTTGAGCAGCCCGTTGAGCAATACCGGCAAGCCCAAGGCCGCGCCAAGCAGTAAGGCCGCCATCAATACAAACCCCGCCGCCAAGCTGTCGCCCAGCCAAAGCGCCAACAGCGCGATCAGCAATGCCGTTCCGGCGACCCAGCCCTGACGCCGTAACCAGCGACCATGGGCCTCGTGCCAGGCCTGGGCGTTGGCCAGCGCCAGCAACGGCAAGCGCGCCGCCCGCCACACGCTGCTGGCACCGGCCAGTAAGGCACCCAACAGGCTCAAGCCCAATCCCGCCAGCCACCACCATGGACTCAGGCTCAACTGTCCCGGTACTTCGGCGCCATACAAGCCGCGCAGGCTGGCAGCCACATCCGGCAGCAGCAGGCTGGCCAGAAGGTATCCGCTGGCGACGCCGAGCACGCCGCCCAGCAGCGACAACGCGCCCAATTCCACCCCAAGCCCGAGGATCAACAAACGCGCACTGACCCCACAGGCACGCAAGGTGCGCAGCAGTCCGCGGCGTTGCTCCAGGGCCAGGCCGATGGCGGCGTGCACAATAAACAGCCCCACCACAAAGGACAGGAAGCCCAGCGCATCAAGGTTCAGGTGGAAGCTTTCGGTGAGGCGCGCCAAGTTGCTGTCCTCGCCCTGCCGGAGTTGCAGCCCGGCGGGAGGCGTGGGATGGCTGGCGGCGAAGGCCTTGTCCAGCAGCAGCCGCGACAGCTGCCCAGGCATCTCAAGCAAAGGTTGAGCAAAGCCGATATCGGTCAGTAACAGCCCGGGCGCCATGTCCGGCTGGGCTTGCAGCGGCGGCAGGCGTTGCCCGTTCAGCGCCAGGGGTTGCTGCCCTTCGTGCAGCCCCAGGGCCTGCAAGGTTTGCGGCGCGATCCAGGTACGCCCCGGAGGGTCAAAGAAGGCGAGCATCTGCGCCTGGCTCAAGCGCTGCCCCGCTACCGCGCCGCTGCCGGGCAACGACAGCGGGTCGAGGCCCATCAATTGCAGGCGCACGTCCTCATGCCCCTTGAGCTGCAACCGCCCCTGCACCACCGGCGACACCGGCCAACCCGCGCGGCGCAGTTCGGCAAACAGCGTTTGCGGGAAACTGGCAGCGTCCGGCGCACTGAGACTGGCTTGGGGTTCGCCGCCGATCAACTGGCTGGCGCGGGCATAGCTGTCGCGCGCCTGACTGTTGAGGGCCTGCACGCCGGTCAAGAGTGCGGTGGCCAGCCACAAGCCGGTGAGCACACTGAAAAACTGCACCGGGTGGCGCCGCCAATGGCTGAGCAACGCGCGCAGTGTCCAATAAAACACCGCCATTTCAGCGAGCATCCGCAGGCAGGACGCGGCCGTGATGCAACACCACCTGCTGGTCCAGCCGTGCGGCGATACGGGGGCTGTGGGTGACCATCAACAAGCTGGTGGGACTGTCGCGCAACAGGTCCAGCATCAGTTGCAACACCTCGTCGCTGGTGGCTTCGTCGAGGTTGCCGGTGGGTTCGTCAGCCAACAGCAAGCCTGGCCGCGACGCCAAGGCCCGCCCTACCGCGACCCGCTGTTGTTGGCCGCCCGAGAGCTGTTCCGGATAGCGCTTGAGCAAGTCGCCCAGGCCCAGGCGTTCCACCAACTGCGCCTGCCAGAGCGGATCAAAGCGCCCCGCCAGCCGGGCCTGGAACGCCAGGTTGTCGTCGACGCGCAAACTGCCAATGAGGTTGAACTGCTGGAACACAAGGCCAATTTCAGTGCGCCGCCAGTGAGCCAGTTGCGCCTCGCTCATCTGGTCGAGGCGCTGCTCACCCACTTGGATACTGCCGCGATCCAACCGATCAAGCCCCGCCACCAAGTGCAACAAGGTGCTTTTTCCACTGCCCGACTCGCCCATCAACGCCAGGCTGCTGCGTGCGGCCAGGTGCAAATCCACACCTGCCAACACCGCCAACGGGCCTTGAGGCGTGGCATAGCTTTTGAAGACACCTTGCACCTGCAGCATGGGAACACTCATCGGAGGGGTGGCCATCGAGAATAACGGTTGGGGATCGAGGCCACGCAAATTTTTCACATGCTTTTCACCGGCCACCGACCCACCGCACTTTAAATTACCGGCCAAGCGTCACTCGTCGGCAACTTCTTAGTTGCCAACCCTGGCAACTTTTAACCGCAGCATGTTCAGCGAAAAGACAGCAGCCCTGTGACAGCCTTCTGCTCCACTGCGGCTATTCGCCAACACGTTGCGCCTAACTAATACAAGATTGCCAACAGCGTCCAAGGTGAATGAAGTGGTTGACATTACCCTGATTAAACCACGCTCGCGCCGGGCCTTTCTCAAGCGCCTCAAACCGCTTTGGCTCGGGCTTGCCGTGGTCGGAGCGCTGCTCACTTGCGCGCTGTTCTGGCCGACCTCGCCACGGGATCTGGGCGTAGGCAATCGTCTGCTGACGTCCGAGGTGCTGCCACTGTGGCGCGACGGCGATCTGATCGTGCTGGTGCGTCATGAAGAGCGCTGCGACCGTTCGAGCAACCCTTGCCTGGGCCCGGTGGAAGGCGTGACGATTAATGGCAGCCAGCACGCGGAAAACATGGGCAAAGCCTTTAAATCACTGGGCATGGACGGCACCGACGTACTCTCCAGCCCCGCCATTCGCACCGCCCAGACCTCGCGTTTCATGTTCGGCAAAACCGAGATGACCGCCAGCGAACAAGCCGTCTGCGGCAAGGCCATGGGCGAAGAGTTGCTCAGCCACAAACAGGCCGGACGCAACCTCGTCTTCGTCACTCACAGCGGCTGCATTGCTGACTTCGAAACCACCCTGGGCTTCCCCCACGCCAAGTTTTCCGAGTACGGCAGCGCGCTATTCGTGCAGGTGCTGGCCAACGGCAAGTTCAAGGCCCTGGGCATCATGAAAAACCAGGATTGGCCGGCCGCGCTCAAACAAATCTAACGCATTCCCTTCCTGCCACTACGGCTTATGTTCAGCAAAAAGACAGCCCTATTCGGGCATGTTTAGTTGCGCCCTTTTTTAAGGTCGTTATGACTATTTCCCGTTATTCAGTGAACGCTGTGACGACTTTCGCCTTTACTTCATTAGTTGAAAAAACCACCACCAGACGTCAAGGAGCGACGTTGTCATGACCCGCTTTAAACCCCTGCCGGTTTTATTACTGGCCTTCGTCGCGTTTTATCTATTACCACTGGGCCTGCATGGTTTGTGGATACCGGATGAAACCCGTTACGCCCAGATCAGCCAGGAGATGCTCCAAAGCGGAAACTGGGTGGCGCCGCACTTCATGGGTATCCGTTATTTCGAAAAACCGTCCGCCGGTTACTGGCTGATCGCCCTGGGCCAGGCGGTGTTTGGCCAGAACCTGTTCGGTGTACGCATCGCCTCGGCCTTGACCACCGGATTGAGCGTGCTGCTGGCGTACCTGATCGCCCGGCGACTGTGGAACGACCCACGCAAGTCTTTCGCCTGCGCCCTGCTCTACCTGAGTTTTGGCCTGGTGGCCGGGCAAGCGGGGTACTCCAACCTCGATCCGCAATTCACCTTGTGGGTCAACCTGAGCCTGGTGGCGCTGTGGTTTGCCCTCGACAGCCACACCCTGCGCAGCCGTCTGGGTGCCTGGGCCGTGTTGGGATTTGCGTGTGCCATGGGGTTCATGACCAAGGGTTTCCTGGCGTGGGCGCTGCCAGTGCTGATCGTCCTGCCCTATATGCTCTGGCAACGGCGCCTGGGCGAGCTGCTGCGGTATGGCCCGCTGGCCATCGGCGTGGCCGTGCTGGTGTGCTTGCCCTGGGTGCTGGCGATCCACAACCAGGAACCGGATTTCTGGCGCTTCTTTTTCTGGAATGAACACATCCGCCGATTCAGCGCCGACGACGCCCAACATGTGCGGCCATGGTGGTTTTTCCTGCCAATCATGGCGGTGGCCTGCTTGCCGTGGACCGGGCTTCTGCCCAACACCCTGCACCAGGCCTGGAAACAAAAACGCCAGCCGGCAATCGCCTTCCTGGCCCTGTGGTTGCTGCTGCCGCTGGGCTTGTTCAGCCTGAGCAACGGCAAACTGCCGACCTACATCATGCCGTGCCTGCTGCCCCTGGCGTTGCTGATGGGGCATACCTTGAGCGACCTGGTCAGCCAAGGCAAAACCCGCACACTACGCCTCAATGGCCTGTTCAACTTCGTCATCGGCATGGCCGCGATGGTCAGCCTGATCTACCTGCAAGTCGCCAGGCCGCTGTACAGCAACAGCCATGCAGAGATGTTCAGCCTGTCGCTGGCGTTTATCGTGCTACTGGGATGGATCCTCACCAACCTGTTGCAAAGCATACGGCCACTGACGCTGTGGGCAATGCCGGCCTTGGGCATTGGCCTGCTGGTGGTAATGCTGCCGTCGAGCATGCCAGCCTATATCGCAGATAACGAAATGCCCGACCAATTCGTGTTGGAGCACCTGGATGAGTTGCAGCAAACCAATACACTGCTGAGCAATGAACTGGGGAGTGCCAGCGCATTGGCCTGGCGCTTGAAACGCGCCGACGTGGCGCTGTATGACACCGAAGGCGAGTTGCGCTACGGATTGCAATACGCCGGCTCGGTAACACGTAAAGTGGAGCTGGAACAGGTTCAGGACTGGCTCAAAGAGGCGCGCCAGCACGGCTCCGTAGGCGTGCTGCTGCGGGTCAACAGCACCAGTGAAATGCGCGAGGCCGGGCAACTGCCACCCGGAGGCAAACGCTATCACAAGGGCTACCTGGAACTTATCCTCTACCCGCAGGCGCCATGATGCTGGGGTATTTCAAGACTGACCGCGGCGCCCTGCTGCTGTTACTGGGCGTCTCGGCCCTGCTGCTGCTCACCGGCCTGGGCGCGCGCGACCTGTGGGGCGCGGAAACCCGCTGGGCGAACATCGCCTTGCAGATGCTGCAGAGCGGTGACTATTTTGATCCGTATCTCAAGGGCTTGCCGTATTACGACAAACCCCTGCCCTCCTACTGGCTGATCACCGGTGCGGCCCACCTGATGGGGGGCCTCGGCCCCTGGTCGTTGCGCCTGCCATCGGTCATCGGCGCGTGGTTGAGTGTGTGGCTGGTGTACGTGATCGGCGAACGCCTGTTCCGCAAGGGCACGGGGCTGATCGCCGGCTGGATGCTCGCCACCACGTTCTACTTCCTGTTCTGGGCCCGCGTGGCCACAGCGGATGTGCTCACCGTGTGCGGCGTGCTGGCGGCAGTCGCCTGGTATTGGCGTGGCCCCGACGACGCACGCCTGTGGCGCTACACGGTGTTTTTCCTGTTACTGGCCCTGACGTCGCTGCTCAAGGGCCTGATCGGTTTTGTACTGCCCGGCCTGGTGCTGCTGCCGCACCTGCTCAGCGAACAGCGCTACAAGCGCCACCTCAACCTACGCCTGGTGCTGGCCGTGCTGATCGCCGCAGCGGTGTATGCCGTGCCGTTCGTGCTGTCGCACTTCTACGGCGCACCGACCTATGGCGAGAGCGGCCTGGCGTTGGTGTTTCGGGAAAACGTAGTGCGTTTCTTCGACCCGTTCGACCATATGGGGCCGATCTACACCTACCTGATCTACCTGCCCGCCTACACCCTGCCCTGGACCCCTTGTTGGCTGCTCGGTCTGTGGCTGGCGGTGCGCCACTGGCGCCATACCCCGCCGAACGTGCGCTGGCTGGTATGGGGCCTGGGCCTGTTGTTTGTGTTCTTCACCGCCAGCGGCAGCCGGCGCAGCTACTACGTGCTGCCGCTGGTGCCATTTGCCCAGTTGCTGGCTGCGTGGTGGGTAAGTGAGCGCGTGCTGAAAAAGCCCGCCGGCTGGCCGCGCTGGCAGAAGGGTTTGGGGATCGCGGCCGCACTCATGCTGTTGATACTCGGCGTGGCCTATCCCTGGTCCAACGGCAACGGCGGCGTGACCCGCTTCGCCGAGGATGTGCAAGCCCAAGCGCGCAAAACCGCGCCTTGGAATCAATGGCAGATGGTGCTGATAGAGGTCGATAACAAACTGCCGATGTACCTTCAAAATGGCGGAAAGCCGTTCTACTACATCGCCGAGACCCAGGACTTCCCCCGCCAGGGCGACAGCGCCGCGTTGATGGCCTGGCTGGAAAAAACCAGCGGCCAGGCCTTTGACCCGCAACGTACGATCATCGTCGCGCAGTTTTCCAAGGATGATCCGACGCCGCTGGCTTATCTGGGTGCCGACCATCAGCGGATCACCACCCAGCCGGACAATGGCGAGCGGCTGTTTCAGAGGCGTGAAGAGGGCAGCGTAGCGTTTATCCCTGAGCCTCACTAAGGATCAACATGGGCAAGCGGCTTTTTCAGATCCGACGCCGACGACCAAGCTGCGGAATCGCCGTCTGCGGCACCTCCACCTTCACCACCTGCGCCACCGTGCACGCAGCCAACTGCGCCAGCGTCGGCTGGCTGAACAACGTCCGCGCATCCACCTCCAACCCCGCTTTGCGCAGGCGCGCCACCAGGTTCACGGCCAATAACGAATGCCCGCCCAGTTCGAAGAAGTGGTCGTGGCGCCCTACCCGCTCCAGCTTGAGCACCTGCGCCCAGATCCCGGCCATCAAGGTTTCCACTTCGCCCTGGGGCGCTTCATAGGCGCGGCTGAGGACCGCCTCCAACCCCGGTTCTGGCAGGGCCTTGCGGTCGAGTTTGCCGGCGGGGTTGAGCGGTAGTTCATCAAGCTGTACGAAGGCCGACGGCACCATGTATTCCGGCAACTGCGCCAGCACATGGGTGCGTAAGTCTTCCAGGCTCGGCGCCGGGCCGCGCACGGTGAAGTAGGCAAGCAGACGCTCATCACGAATCAACACCGCCACCTCACGCAGCGCCGGATGTGCCAACAGGCACGATTCGATTTCCCCCAGTTCCAAACGGACGCCGCGCAGCTTGACCTGGAAGTCGTTACGCCCGAGGAATTCCAGGTTGCCGTCCGGCAGGTAGCGCACCAGGTCGCCGGTGCGGTACAGCCGATCCCCTTGTACAAACGGGCTGTCGATAAAGCGCTCGGCCGTCATTTGCTCCAACCCCAGATACCCACGGGCCACACCAACACCGCCGATATGCAACTGGCCGCTGACGCCCATGGGCACCGGCGCGTCGTGCGCATCCAGCACGTACAGGCGCGTGTTGTTGATCGCACGGCCGATGGGCAACTGCAGCGCGGGTACTGGCGCGCCGGGCTCCAGGGTCCAGGCGCTGCTGTCTACTGTGGCTTCGGTGGGGCCATAGACGTTGTGCAGGCGCACCTTGGGCAAGCGCGCCTGCACGCCACGGGCCAGGGCTTCGGTGAGCTCGCCGCCGCCACAGAGCACATCGGTGAGACTGGTGCACAGGGCGGATTCTTCCAACTCAAGGAACTGCTGCAACATCGCCGGTACGAATTTGATCACGGTGATCTGTTGCTCGCGAATCACTTGCGCCAGGTAGGCCGGCTCACGATGACCATCGGGCCGCGCCAGGACCAATCGCATGCCATTGGCCAGGGGCCAGAACAGCTCCCAGACCGATCCGTCGAAGCTGAACGGCGCCCGCTGCAACAGCGCTCCGCCCTCGGCGTTAGGACACAGTTGCGAGCCCCAGTGCATCAGGTTGCCCAGGCCGCGATGTTCGATCATCACGCCTTTGGGCGTGCCGGTGGAGCCGGAGGTGTACATCACGTAGGCCAGGTTGGCGACGCTCAGCCCCGGCACTGATGGGTTGCCCTCCGGCGCGTGGCTCCAGGCACAGTGGTCAAAGTCGATCACCGGGATGGCGACTTCACCCGGCAAGTCGCGGGTGGCCGCGTGCACCAGCAGCGCCACCGGTTGGCTGTCCTGGAGCATATAGGCCAGGCGTTCGCGGGGGTAACCGGGGTCCAGCGGCACATAGGCGCCACCGGCCTTGAGGATGGCGAGCAACCCCACCACCAGGTCCAGGCCGCGCTCGACGCACAGCGCCACGCGGGAATCCGGCTGCACGCCACGCTCGCGCAGGTAAAAAGCCAGCCGGTTGGCGCGCTCGTTGAGTTCGCGATACGTCAGTTGCTGCTCGCCGGCCTGCACCGCCACCGCGTGCGGAATGTGGCGGGCGTGGGCTTCGAACAGCGCCTGGACGGTAAGGGTTTCGGGGTAGTCGGTTGCGGTGGCGTTGAAGTCCAACAGCAGTGTCTGCACTTCACGGGCGGGCAGCACCTGCACGTCCCGCATCGGTGCTTGCGGTGTATTTTCCAATGCATCCGCCAGGTTGATCAGCGTCGTTTCCAGATAGTCCAGGATTCGCTCGGCGCCGACCTTGCGCGGTGCCTTGGCCTTGAGATGAAAACCGCTGGCGGTATCGTCCACGCTGAGCATCAGCGGGTAGCTGAGGATGTCTTCGGCGCTGACCAAAGCGATGCCCGGCACCAAGACGAGGTCGCGCTCGGCATCGGTATGACGGTAATTGAGCAGGCTGTTGAACAGCGGCGTCGCGCTGCTGCAACGCTGGGCCAAGGCCAGCGACGCTTGCTCATGGGCGAGCAAGGCGCTGAGTTGGCGATGGGTGTCGCGCAATGCGTCCGCCACGTTTTGCCCGGCCAGATGCAGACGCAATGGCAGGGTATTGATGAACATGCCCAAGGCCCGGTCGGCGCCCTCGCCTGCCTGCAAACGGCCGAGCAACACGGTGCCGAACACGCCATCATCACGGCCCGCTACGCGGCTGAGCACCTGGGCCCAGGCCAGGTGGAACAGGCTGGCAGCACTGACGCCCAAACTACGGGCCTGAGCACGCAAGCGCAGATTGAGGTCATCACTCAGGGCACGCTGGGCTTCTTCGGTGTCGCTACGATTGGCCTGGCGCTCCTGCAGGCCGAAGGCCAACGTAGGCTCGTCCACATCCCCCAACAGCTCACGAAAGAACGCCTCATGGGCGGCCTGGCGCGCCGGTGAACGAGACTGCGCCACCACCGTGCGATATGGCACCGGCGTCGGCAATTGCGCTTGTTGGCCGAGCAGATGGGCGCGAAGTTCCTGCATCAGAATCGTGGTGGACGTGGCGTCGTTCACCAAATGATGAAAGCGCAATCGGGCGACCCAACCCGCGGGCGCTTCGGCATAGTCCAGCGCCATCAAAGGTGCCTGGCGCAAGTCCAAAGGCCTATCACCCTCACACCACGGCTCAACACGCAAGCGCGCCGCGCGCCACACCACCTGCATCGGCTGCTCCAAGGCTTCCCAGGCCAGGCTGGTGCGCAAAATATCGTGGCGGTCGATCACCTGTTGCAAGGCTTGGGCAAAGGCGTCCAGTTGCTCGCGCCGTTCAAAGCTGAACAGTGCCTGTTGCTGGTACGGGTCGTGCTCATCGGTGAGGTGGTGGTAGAGCAAACCTTCCTGCAGCGGCGCCAGGGGGTAGATTTCCTGCACGTTGGCCGCGCCCCCGGGAATAGCCGCGACGATGCCGTCCAGGCTGGTTTGATCCAGCTCGGCCAGCGCCAGTAAATCCGAGGTGATGTGGCGGCAGTCAGCAGGGATGCGATTGGCCGGCACTTGCACTTCGCTGCCTTCACTCACCGCCGCCAACGCCGCCAGCGTCGGCTGGCCGAACAGCACTTGCACATCGGCGCGCAAACCGGCCTGGCGCATGCGTTGCACCAATTGCACCGCGAGCAACGAGTGCCCGCCCAGTTCGAAGAAATGGTCGTGACGGCCCACGTGCTGCACCTGCAACAGCTCCGCCCAAAGCTGCGCCAGGACGGTCTCCACACCGGCGCGCGGCGCTTCGAACCGTCGAGTGACGAATGCCGCCTGGGTCGGCGCCGGCAGTGCCTTGCGGTCGAGTTTGCCGTTGGCGGTCAAGGGCCACGCGTCCAGGGGCATGTAGGCCGCTGGCAGCATGTAGTCCGGCAATGCGTTTTGCAGATGGGTGCGCAGGGTTTCGATGTCGACGGCCTGGCATGGGATAAACCAGGCGAGCAATTGCCCGTCGCGAGACTGCACCACGGCTTCCTTGACGTCCGCGTGGGTGGCCAGGGCCGATTCGATCTCCCCCAGCTCGATGCGCATGCCACGGATTTTCACCTGGTCGTCATTGCGGCCCAGGTATTCAAGCTGACCGTCGGCCAGCCAGCGCGCAAGATCGCCGGTGCGGTACATCCGGCCCGGCGCAAAGGGGTTGTCGAGAAAGCGTTCGGCACTCAGTTCCGGGCGGTTCAGGTAACCGCGCGCCACGCCTTTACCGCCAACGTACAACTCCCCCGCCACGCCGATGGGCACCGGGCGCTGCTGGTCATCCAACAGGTAAACGGTTGCGTTGGCGACGGGCGCACCGATGTGCAACGGCTGGCCCGCATCGACGCGACCGGAGGTGGCAACCACGGTGGCCTCGGTGGGGCCGTAGTTGTTGATCACGTCAAAGGTTTGTGCGCGTGTGAAGCTGCGTAGGCGATCGCCGCCGATCAGCAAGGTGCGCAGGGTCGGATGCTCCAAACGCTGGCTGAAGGCGTATTCGGCCACGGGGGTCGGCAGGAAGCACACGTCCAACGGCTGCGCGCGCCACCAACCGAGCAGCGCGTCGATGTCTTCCGCACCGTCATGGGCCGGCGGCAGGTGCAACGTGGCCCCCACGCACAACGCCGGCCAGACTTCCCACGCCATCGCGTCAAAACCGAAGCCGGCGACGCTGGCGGTGTGGCTGCCCGCCTGCAGATTAAAGGCCTGGCAGTGCCAGTCCACCAGATTGCAGACGCTGTGGTGTTCGACCATCACGCCCTTGGGCAAGCCGGTGGAGCCGGAGGTGTAGATCACGTAGGCGAGGTTCGACGGTTTGACCGCAACGTGCGGGTTGGCACCCACCTGCAGCGTCGGTCGGTCCAACTCAACCACCGGCAGCGCCAGAGCAGGCAGGCGATGCCGCAAATCGTGCTGGGTGAGCACCGCCACCGGCGCGCTGTCTTGCAGCAGATAGCTCAAGCGCTCAGCGGGATGGGCCGGGTCGACCGGCACGTAGCAGGCGCCGGCTTTGAGGATCCCCAGCAGGCCCACCAGCGTGTCCAAACTGCGCCGGGCCAGAACCGCCACGCGATCATCGGGCTGCACGCCCAGCTCAATCAGTTGATGGGCCAATCCATTGGCTTTTTGATTGAGTTGGGCATAGGTCAACTGACGGCCCTGGTAGATCGCGGCCACAGCGTCCGGCGTGCGCACGGCCAGGGCTTCGATGCGTGCGTGCAGGGTGTGCGGCTGCGCAATCGGCTGTGCGGTGGCGTTCCACTCGTGCAGCCGGGCCTGTTCGGCGGCCGTGACCATGGAGAACGCACCGACAGGCAACTCGGTGTTATCCAGCCCTTGCTCCAGCAACCCGGTAAAGCGCTGGGCCAAGGCGAGCACCTCGTCGTGCTGGAAGTACGCCTCGTTGTACACGCAATGCAGCGTCGCGGTGCCCTGGCAGCGGTTGCTGCGCAAGTGGATGGCAATCGGCAGCGGTTCATGGTGGTTGGACACCTTGATCGCGCGGGCCTGGGTGGCGCCGTAGCGCAGCTCATGGTCGTCCTGCTCGAAGGACACCGACAGGTCGAACAGTTGGGCGCGATCCGCACGGCGCAGGCCCAGTTCGCGGTTCATCTCGCTCAACGGAAACCGTTGGTGACGCAAATCCTGCTTGAGCTGGTCGCGCACGCCGCGTACCAAGGCGCCGAACGGCAGTTGTTCATCGAACTGAAAACGCACCGCACTGACTTGGGCAAACAGCCCTACGGTGGCGCGAAAACGCGCGTTGGAGCGGTTGAGAATCGGCAGCCCGACCACCCAATCCGGGCGCTGGGCGGTGCGGGTGAAATACACATACATCGCCGCCAACAGCACATGAAACGCCGAGGCCTGATAACGGCTCGCGACCTGTTCCATGCGGTCAAGCAAAGCAACCGAAAAGGGTTGCGCCAGGGTGTTGCTGGTCGCGTTGGCGAGGTGCTTGGGCGTGAGCAACGGTTCCGGCAGCACCTGGTATTTGTCCAGCCAGTAGGCGCGGTCGCGGACGAAGCGAGACGAGTTGCGGTAGCGCTGGTCGGCGTCGATAAAGTCGATATAGGACGGTGCCGCCGACTCCGATGAACGACCTTGTTCAAGGCCGGTGTAGAGCTGCGCCAGGGATTGCAGCATCTGGCCAAAACCCCAGCCATCAAGGATCACGTGATGGGCCTGGGTGCCGAGGCGGTAGTGGTTGTCGGCGAGTTTGATCAGGAAGAAGTGGAACAGCGGCGCGCCTTCCCTCTGATAAGGCCGCGCCATGTGCGCCTGCATCAAGGCCTGGCTGGCGGCCTGTGGGTCGGGCAATGCGGATAAATCGTACTGCGCCACTTCGGTCAACAACGCGGGGGCGAAGGTTTGTCGAGGCAAGCCGTGGTCGTCGCTGTGCAGTTGAGTGCGCAGCGCATCGTGCCGGGCCACCAACTGCTCAACAGCTCGTTGAATCAATTCAGGCACCACTGCACCTTCGAAGTCGACATAACCGCCGATGTTGTACAGCGGCGAATCGCCCATCCGCAGTTGGTCGAGCCAGATGTCCTGTTGGGCCGCGGTGAGGGGAAAACTGGCCGGCAGGCTGGAAAATTGCTGCATAAGATCCTTCTCATGGGTGTCAGGCACTGGCCGCGCAGGGAGCCCCATTACGGCGAAATTGCCGGATTTGAGCATGGGGGGTTGGGGCTGTCTGTCACCCTAAACCCGGACATTCAAATGGATGGATCCCGGTTGACTGAAGGTTCACAGCTGAAACGATTAAAGAGCTGTAGGAAATTGGCTATACGCGGTCGCTAGTGATTTTTTACAACCTCATCTCGATAAATATATTTTCTATGTAAATCAGAAACTTAAGTTAAATTCAAAAAGACTCAGCCGTTCACTTAGCCGGAAACAGCTCTCAGAAACGTCGAATTAATGACGTGGTTTTTATGGCAGTTTGTGTCCCTCGTTTCCGCTACATACGTAGGAAGAATCCCCTGGCTAAATAAAATCTCGAGTGCCGACTCTCGTTCATGAGGAACGGATCGCCCCCCAGAGGCCCAGGGAGTTCGTTGACGGTTTTCGACATCAAGGATGAGATGGCTATGAGTTTGAAGCGCAGCATGGGTAACACACAGAGCCCGAATTTCTTCGCTGAAATGGGTGAATTGATTGCACACAGCGGCCATGAGGCGTTTGCCGACCATATGCTGCATCTGGTCAGCAAATGGGTGCCGATCCACTTGGTGGACCTCAGTGAGTGGACCCTCGACGAGCTGCGCGATCGCGTGCTCGATATCAAGCTGCTCGGCAGCGCCGGCCAGAAGCAGGACTTGCCGCCGCCCCTGGCGGTGTGCCAGTTGGATGACCACCCGCTGCTGCTGCAAATGCTCAGCATGCAGGACCCACTGCTGATCCAGATGAACGCCAGACCCAACAGCGCACACCCGCGCGGCACCTCGCACCAGTGCAACCTCGTGTCGCGCCAGGGTAACCGGCGCTGCGTGATTTCGTTCTACCGGCCGCCGACCCAGCGCGGGTTTTCCCTGGCCGAGTTGTCGTTTCTCAAGTGCCTGTCGGACACGCTGCTGCCGCTGATCGAACGCCACGCCCAGATCCTGCGCCAGGCGCCGCACGACCAGTCCGAGCCGGGCCATACACTGCTTGAGCAATCGCAATTGCAGCGTGAGTTCTATAAGCGCCTTTCTCTCGGAGACATCACCCTGTCGGCCCGCGAGCAGGAGGTGTGCCTCGGGCTGTTGACCGGCGGCACCGTGCCGCAGTTGGCGGAAAAACTCAGTGTTAAAAACAGCTCAATCGAGACCTACCTCAAGCGCGCCGCCGCCAAGCTGGGTGTGAGTGGCCGGCATGGTTTGGCCAAATGGATGGTAGGCGCTTGATGAAAAAACTCACCCTCACCGGCATGGTCTTCGTGCTGGGTGGCTGCTCGCTGATCCCCGAGTACCAGCGGCCCGAAGCACCGACGCCTGGCCAGTACCCCCAGAGCGGTGTGTATGCGCTGGCAGAGGCCGGCACGCTGACGCCCTCCTCGGACTGGCAGCAGTTGTTCCATGACCCCGCACTGCAACAGCTGATCCGCGAGGCGCTGGTCAATAACCGTGACCTGCGGGTGGCGGCGCTGAACGTCGAGGCCTTCCAGGCGCAGTACCGCATCCAACGGGCCGATCTGTTCCCGGCGGTGTCCGCCACAGGTGCCGGCACCCGTCAGCGTGTGCCTGGGGCTGTGAACGGCACCGGTAAACCGGCGATTACGTCCACCTATTCCGCCACCCTCGGCATCAGCGCTTATGAGCTGGATTTTTTCGGCCGCGTGCGCAGCCTCAGCGAACAGGCGATGCTCACTTACCTGGGCACCGAAGAGGCACGGCGCAGTGCGCAATTGAGCCTGGTGGCCAACGTTGCCAATGCCTACCTCACCTGGCGCGCCGACCAGGAACTGCTGGCCCTGGCCCAGCAAACCCTGGTGGCCAACGACCACAGCCTGCACCTGACCAGCCGCAGCAAATCGGCGGGCAAAGCCTCGGCCCTGGACGTGGTGCAGGCGCGCACCAGCGTCGAAAGCACCCGCGCCAGCGTGGCACGGTATGAGCGCCAGGTTGCGCAAGACCTCAACAACCTGGCCCTGCTGGTGGGCGGCCCGGTGGACCAAACCCTGCCGTCCCGTCCGCTGGCGGATGACCTGGTAGCCCGCGTGCCCGCCGGGCTGCCGTCGGACCTGCTGCAACGCCGCCCGGATATCCTTCAGGCCGAATACCAGTTGCGCGCGGCCAACGCCAATATCGGCGCCGCCCGTGCGGCATTCTTCCCGTCGGTAAGCCTTACGGCCAACGCCGGCAGCACCAGCACCGAATTGTCGGGGCTGTTCAAGGGCGGCTCCGGCAGTTGGACCTTCCAGCCGCAAATCAACCTGCCGATCTTCAACGCCGGCAGCCTGCGCGCCAGCCTCGACTACGCCAAGCTGCAAAAAGACATCGGCGTGGCGCAGTATGAAAAGTCCATCCAGACCGCCTTCCAGGAAGTCGCCGACGGCCTGGCGGCCCGGCAGACCTTTACCGACCAACTCAACGCGCAACGGGACTTCGTCGCCGCCAACCAAGCGTATTACGACTTGGCCCAACACCGCTATCGCAGCGGCGTAGACAGCAACCTGACCTTCCTCGATGCCCAGCGCTCGCTGTTCAGCGCGCAACAGGCATTGATCGTGGACCGGCTGGCGCAGCTGGTGGCGGAGGTGAACCTGTATACCGCGCTGGGCGGTGCATGGGGGGATGGGGCGGTGCTGACGAGCCAGCGCTAGCGGAACTGTCGGGTGAGTGCTGTCGAGCGGGCCTACTGTGGTGAGCAGGCTTGCTGTGGTGAGCAGACTTTATTGTGGTGAGAAGGCCTACTGTGGTGAGCAGACTTATTGTGGTGGGCGGGCCTACTGCGGTGAGCAGGCTTATTGTGGTGAGCAGGCTTATTGTGGTGAGCAGGCTTGCCCTGCGCTGGGCTGCGAAGCGGCCCCAATACTGAGGAATGCCGCTTGCCAGACACTCCGCGGTGATGGGTTTTGGGGCTGCTGCGCAGCCCGGCGCAGGGCAAGCCTGCTCACTACGAAAGCCCGCTCACAACGATGATGGAGAAGCCCTACTTCAGCGTAATCACCGCCTCCGCCTCGACCTCGATCAACCATTGCGGCAACGACAAGCCGCTGACGATAATCCACGAAGAAGGCGGCGGGTTATGGGGAAAGCGCTCACGCAAGGCCTCAGCTATCGGCTCCTGCTGATCACGTGCGGACTCGACGATATATAGCCGCAGCATCACCACATGGGACAGGTCACCACCGACCTCGGCCAAGATCTTTTCGATATTGTCCAGCGAGGTAGCAACTTGCTCGGCCATGCCTGGGCCGACCGTACGCTCCTGGGCATCCACCCCGACTTGGCCTGAAAGCAGAATGCGCCGGCCAACGGGAACCTCAATTGCCTGGCTGAAGCCATATTGCAGAGAGTTGAATACGCTTGCGGGATTGATGACATTGCGTTGCATAACGGGTCCTTGTTGTTAGTTGGAGCATAAGGCTGACTCAAACAGTTTCATGTCTCAATAAGCGATACATCTGCCAGGCAGCGAAGCCAATGAGACAAACACAGCTCGTTCGGTTAAGCAGAATAAAGTCCGGGTTTTCGACACGCATTCTTCTGATCGTCGCCCCACCCAGCGCGTACAGCAGCTGCGCTGAAAATGACTCCAAAAGAAAACCCGGCAAATGAAAATACCACCCAATGCCATCCAGTTGCGCACGGCTGGCAATCACACAAGAAGAAGTGGCCGCGATGGTGAGTGGACTTGTGCTGGTGAGCAGGCTCTTTGTGGTGAGCAGGCTTGCCCTGCGCTGGGCTGCGAAGCGGCCCCAGTACTGAGGCATGCCGTTTGCCAGACACTCCGCGGTGATGGGTTTTGGGGCTGCTGCGCAACCCAGCGCAGGGCAAGCCTGCTCACCACAAACAGCCCGCTTGCCACAACACAAGGTGTGCACTCGCGACGCTGAGTACTGCAGATCGTAATCGCCCTCAGGACTTCACTGCGATCATCCAGCCATTACCCCCCACATGAACGTGAGCAGGTTTATTGTGGTGAGCAGGCTTGCCCTGCGCTGGGCTGCAAAGCGGCCCCAGTACTGAGGAATGCCGTTTGCCAGACAGTCCGCAGTGATGGGTTTTGGGGCTGCTGCGCAACCCAGCGCAGGGCAAGCCTGCTCACTACAAAGAGCCCGCTTGCCACAACACAATGTGTGCACTCGCGATGCTGAGCACTGCAGATCGTAATCGCCCTCAGGACTTCACTGCCATCATCCAGCCACTACTACCCACATGGACGTGAGCAGGTTTATTGTGGTGAGCAGGCTTGCCCTGCGCTGGGCTGCGAAGCGGCCCCAGTACTGAGGAATGCCGTTTGCCAGACACTCCGCAGTGATGGGTTTTGGGGCTGCTGCGCAGGGCAAGCCTGCTCATCCCAAAGAGCCCGCTTGCCACAACACAATGTGTGCACTCGCGACGCTAAGGACTGGAGATCGTAATCGCCATCAGGACTTCACTGCTATCATCCAGCCATTACTCCCCACAAGGACGTCTCTATGCGCCTGATCGCAGCTCCCGCACTTGCCCTGGCCCTTACCGGCTGCAGTATCACGCAAACCGTCACCCCAGTTTCCCTGTCCACCACACAGTCCCCGGAGATCTGCACGATCCCCGCAGAAGGCCTGCGCGAAGGATTCAACACCACCTACACCGCGCAACTGCGCAGCAAAGGTTTTCACACCCGCGAATTGCCGCCCGGGAGCCCGCCTGCCAGCTGTGCGTTGTCGACCACCTACATTGGCAAATGGAGCTGGGACATGGCGCTGTACATGAGCTTTGCCCAGATCCAGGTGTTCGAGAACGGCCGCCAGGTCGGCCAGGCGCTGTACGACTCGACTTCAGGTGGCGCGCGGATGGGCAAGTTTATCGACGCACAGAACAAGATCATCGAGATGACCAACCAGCTGTTCCCGGAAGTGGTCTACGGTACGACCCGGCCTGACCTTCCCTCAGTGCCAGACTGAATTCAACAGACAAGCACCTGAAGCTCTACGTCTTAAAGTCTGTGATATTGAAGTCCAGTTCGACCTCGTACTCACGCCCCCCGCGTCGTATTGTTTTAAACCACAGCTTTCCGCTGATCGGTTTTGCAGGGTAGGCGCTTATCAGCTCAACCCAACCCTTTATCCCGTCGTAATCTGTGGTGACACCGGTGTCTTGGATAAAAGTCATGTAATCCAACCTCAGCGTCACAGGGGTTGCGCCGATACTATCGGTGTCGCTGGAAGCGCTCTCAGGGTTTACGCCGATACTATAGGTGCCGCTGGGAGTGCTCTCAGGAGTAAGCTCCAGCCCAATGAGCGATGTTCGACCAGGGCTTTCCAGATCTTCCACTGTGCCAAAGAAACGCAACATCCCATTTAGGTTGTCACGGTAGATCCATGTCGCCTTAAAGGGATACGTTTGATCATCGCTCAGGCTGACGACCGTGCCGTTCATGGTACCGGTGGCCGTCCCTTTATTAGACTTATGCAGTTCGATGTCTTCAAACATGTTGATCTCCCGCTCCACTATCAATGTGAGGTCGCCGCGCTTTCAACCGGTATTGGAGTGGAATAAACGTGAGTTGTAACCTGTGACTTATGACAGGTTTAAACACGCGTTTCTTATTACCTGTGGTCATTAGTACAGGGTTCACTTCGACCAGAACGGCACGCGCGCTACCACCCCCCCATCGCCAGACTGAACGGCGAAAACTGCTCAAACTCCCAACGCAACGCCAGCGCCTCCGGGCGCCTTACCACGTGTTCCACCGTCACCGTCCACAACCGCTGCGCGCCTTCAAACGCTGCCACGTCGGGACCGCTGAGGATCAGCGAGGTGCTTCCGGCAATCTGCAATACGTCGCCCGAGTCAAAGTCGATGAACAGCAGACCCGCCACCGGGTTGGCTGCCAGGTTGCCCAGGGTGTTGAAGAACAGGTTGCCGGCAAAGTCCGGGATGGTCAGCACGTTGCCGTCGACGCGCACAAAGCCGGTGTTGCCGCCGCGATGGGACACGTCCACCGAACGTTCGCCTTCAGCGTCCACATAGCTGGCGACGAAGAAGGTGTCGGCGTTGCGGATCATCGCTTGGGCGCCAGCGTCGAGGTTGCTGGAGCGCTCGGCCACGATGCCGGGTTTGCGTGCGATACCGTCCACCGGCCGCAGTTGGATGTATTTAGGGCAGTTGCCGAAGGTATGCACCACGTCCACCGAAAAACCCTCGTGATCCAGGGCGCCGATGCGGCCGTTCATGCGGTTGCGGCGGCGGGTGTTGAGGTCGATGCCCAGCAGCCCCACGGACGCTCCTTGCCGCACGGCATTGCGAGCGGGGTCGCTGGTATTGGGCAGACTGTCGATTTGCAGGGTCTGCGGCTCGGGCGAATGGGCGAAACCCGGTGCGCCCTCAACCATCGTCGCCCACGGAATGCCCTGTTCGTCCACCACACCCAGCAACAGGTATGGCAGCAGAGGGTAGAAATCCCGGTGCTGCTCAGGCAAGTGATCACGAATTACTTTGGGCCCGACCACAGCCATGCGCTCAGCGACGCCGGCGCTTTCCTGCATCTGCCGTTCGCCGGCATGCCAGGGGGATAGTTCGATTGGATTCATGGCGATGACCTCCCGTTAGATGCTGCGATGCTGCGCCCTGCCCGCCAACAGAGGGAATAACCACCCCAGACAATCCACTGTTACGCCAACTGAAATGCTGGGTGTTCCCGCAACGCCGCCACGCAATGGTCGACAAAACTGCGCACACGCATCGGCGCGTTGCGGCCCTCGCGATACACCACATTGACTGGCAGCGGCGGCCCTTCATAGGCCGGCAAGATCCGGCGCAATTGCCCACTGCCCAACGGCCCGTGCAGCGGGTAGCTCAGGCACCGCACCACGCCCGCCCCCTGCACGGCGGCGTTGATTGCGCCTTGTACCGTGGAGCAACTCAACCGCGCACGCGCCTTGAGCAAATAGCCTGGGAAATCCCAATGCACGTGCTCGGCACTGGCGATCAGCCGATGCTGCTTGAGCTCGCTCGGGTGCCGGGGCTCGCCGTGGGTGGCGAGATAATCGGGGCTGGCGCAAAGGAGTTGCCGCACCTGCCCGAGCGGCCGCGCGATCAGTGACGAGCTGGGCAGCTCGCCCACCAGGATCGCCACGTCCAGGCCCTCCTCATGCAGGTTGGGGTCATAGTCGTGATAACGCGCCACTACGCGCATGTCGGGGTACCGCTCCAGATAGTCGGCCAACACCGGCGCCATCAGGTAACGGCTGAACAACAGCGGCAAGAACACCCGCAGATTGCCCTGAGCCTGCACATGCGCGCCCTTGGCCGAGGCTTCGGCGGCGTCCACGCTGGCCAGCAGTTGCAGGCAGTCGGCCAGGTAGGCGCTGCCGGCGTCCGTAAGGCTCACGCCTTGGGTGCTGCGTTGCAGCAACGTCACGTGCAGGCGTGCTTCCAACCGCGCGATGGCACGTACCAAGGTCGGGCCGGAGACGCACGCACGACGCGCCGCCGAGGCCAGGCTCGGTTGCCCGGCCATGGCGGCGAACAGTTGCATATCGCGAAAGCGTTCCATCAGCCGTGCCGTTGGAGCGCGGCGTCCTGGCCCAGGCGCTGGCTGAGAAAATCCACAAACGTACTGACCTTGGCCGGCACGCGCCCGCTGCTCTGGAACACCACCTGAATCGGCAGCGGCGCCGGTTCAAAAGCCTCCAGCACAATCTCCAGTTCATCGGCCGCCACCGCTGCCGCGACTTGATACGACAGCACACGGGTCATGCCCCAACCCAGGCGCGCCAGGTTGATCGCCGCGTTGTTCGCCGAGACCACCAGGCGTGGTTCGATGGGTACCGTCAGCGGCTGGCCGGCGTCGACAAAAGCCCACTCACTGACCAAATGGCTGGAGGATAGGCCGATGATTTGCGCTGCACGCAATTGCTCGGGGTGCAGCGGGCGACCGTACTGGTCGAGATAACCAGGCGACGCGCACACCACACGACGCACCTCGCCCACCTTGATCGCCTGTTGCCCCGGTTCATGCAGATGGCCGATACGCACAGCCACATCAACCCCTTCGTCGACCATGTTGACCACCCGATCCACCAGCAAGGCATTGATGTTCACCTGGGGAAAGCGGTCGAGATAGTCACCCAGCAACGGCGCCACATACAGCTCGCCAAACAGCACCGGTGCGGTCACCGTAAGGTGGCCACAGGGGATCGAATAACTGCCCGCCGCCGCTTCTTCGGCTTCGTCCAACTCGGCGAGGATGCGCCGGCAATCTGCGAGGTAACGCTGGCCGGCTTCGGTCAGGTGCAAGCTGCGCGTAGTGCGCGCCAGCAGCTGGGTGCCGATGCGTTGTTCCATGGCCGCGATGGCGCGGGTCACGCTGGGCGGCGAGGTGTTCAGGCGGCGCGCCGCGGCAGCGAAACCTTCCTCCTCGGCCACCGCCAGGAACACCTGCATTTCGTGAAATCGGTCCATCGATGCGCCTCAGGAAGGTTACTGTGATTGCAAACCTACCGCCGTACGCGGCATGCCCACAAAACCTGGCAGGGCCTCAATACTGGCAAGCCAGGCGCGCACCTTAGGGTAGTCGACCAGCGACACATTACCTTCCGGCGCATGGGCCACGTAGGTGTAGAACGCGATATCTGCAATGCTCGGCTGCTCGCCAGCCAGGAAGCGGGTTTCGCTCAGTTGCCGTTCCACCAGTTCCAACAAGGCATGGGCGCGACTGATGGCGGCCGCCGCGTCCACGTCGGCGCCAAATACCGTGGCCAACCGTGCAGTCGCGGGCCCGGCATGCAGCTGCCCGGCAGCCGCCGACAACCAACGCTGTACACGCGCCTGCCCCACCGGGTCGCTTGGCAGCCAGTGGTCGTTGCCGTATTTCGTGGCGAGGTAGACCAGGATCGCGTTGGAGTCCGCCAGCACCGTGCCGTTATCGTCAATCGCCGGCACCTGGCCGAAGCGATTGATCGTCGCTGTGAAATCAGCGGATTTATGGGCGCCTTGCTTGAGGTCCACCAGGATGAATTCGGTGGGCAGCCCCAGCAGGGACAGCATCAGCTCGGCCCGATGGGAATGGCCGGACAGTGGAAAACCATAGAGTTTGATCGCAGGCTGGGACATGTAAGGCTCCAAAAGGTGGGGGTTCCGACACCTGAGATGTTCCACCGCTGCGCCGATCAATGGAATCACCAGGTTTTACAATCCAGCATTTCACCCGGTGAAACAATCACTCGCCAAACAGTTCAATGATCAGCGTAAACAGCGTGGTCTTCACTGCGCTGTCCAACTCGGTCCAAGCCAACCCCGTGCTGGCCTGAAACGCTCCCAATACCAGCGGCCGCGACACGCAGTTGGCTGGCAACGCCCGCGCAGCCTGCTGCGGCAAAACGCCGACGCCCAACCCGGCACAGACCAGCGCGAGCATGGTGGTGAACTCGCCCAGCTCGGACGCGATCTGCAGCGGGATGCCCACGGCCTGGATAAATTCGTCGTAGAACCCCGGCGCATAGCGCCGCGCGAGGATGTACACCGGCACGTCGAGCAGATCGCCGGGCTGGATCGAATCCTGTGCGGCCAACGGATGATCCATCGGCAAGGCCACACAGAACGGCTCGCGCAACACCACACGGGTCTGCACACCGGGGTAGGCGGCGGGCAGGCGCATCAAGCCGAAATCGAGGCGGCCATGCTTCAACGCGGCGGCTTGATCGGGGCCGGGCATGTCCTTGAGTTCCAGCTCGATACGCGGGTAGCGCTGATGCACCGCGCGGATCAACTCGGGCAACAGTTGCGGCAATACCGACGACACAAAGCCCAGCCGCACTCGGCCGATTTCCCCACGGTTGGAGGCCCGCGCCGCCTCCGCCGCCCGCGCGGCCTGGTGCAGGGTCGCCTGGGCTTCCGGCAGGAACACCCGGCCGGCATCGGTCAACGTCACCGAGTGCCGATTGCGGTCCAGCAGGCGTACGCCCAAGCCACTTTCGAGTTGCTTGATCTGCATGCTCAGCGCCGGTTGCACAATCGACAACTGCCCCGCCGCCCGGCCGAAATGCAGCTCCTGGGCCAGTACCACAAAGGCGCGCAAGTGCTTGAGTTCCATCCAGCCCTCCTGGTTATCACGGATATTGATCAGCCGATCATAAATGAACATTGGACCTGCGCCCTACACCGAGGTGAAGTTAAGCCCATCAGACAGCGTTTTGATTATCACAAGCGCGCGCGGAGAAATATGCCCATGCAAAGCGTTCTAGACACCTTTCGCCTCGACGGCCGGCTGGCGCTGGTCACCGGTTCCAGTGCCGGTATCGGCCTGGCCATCGCCCGTGGCCTGGCCCAAGCGGGCGCACGGGTGGTGCTCAACGGGCGTAACCGCAGCACATTGCGTGACGCCGCCGCCCTGCTGACCCTCGAAGGCCTGGAGGTGCACACCCAGGCCTTCGACGTGACCGACAGCGCAGCAATCCAGGACGGGGTGGCAACGATCGAGGAACGCTTCGGCCCCTTGGACATCCTGGTGAACAACGCCGGTATGCAACGCCGTGGGCCGCTGGAAGACTACAGCGAGCAGCACTGGCGCGAACTGATCAGCACCAACCTCGACAGCGCCTTCCTGGTGGGTCAGGCCGTGGCGCGGGCGATGATTCCGCGCAAACGGGGGCGCATCATCAATATCTGTTCGGTGCAAAGTGAATTGGGCCGCCCGGGCATCGCGCCGTATGCGGCGAGTAAAGGCGCGTTGAAGATGTTGACCAAGGGCATGGCCATCGACTGGGGCCCGCACGGGCTGACGGTCAACGGTATCGGCCCCGGTTACTTCAAGACCGAGTTGAACGCCAACCTGGTGGCCAACCCCGAATTCAGCGACTGGCTGGTGCAGCGCACACCGAGCCGCCGCTGGGGCGACGTCGCCGAGTTGGCCGGTGCAGCGGTGTTTCTGGCCAGCGATGCCGCAAGTTTCGTCAACGGTCATATCCTGTATGTCGACGGTGGCATCACCGCGTCGCTGTAACCCTGGAGAACCTTATGCACGCCATTGTCTGCCACGCCTCAAAAGACCTGCGGGTGAGCCCCCAGGACGAACCCCCTGCTCTGGGGCCCGAGCAACTGCATGTACGCATCGCCCGCGGCGGTATCTGCGGCTCGGACTTGCACTATTACCAGCACGGCGGCTTCGGCACTGTGCGCCTGCGCGAGCCGATGGTGCTCGGCCATGAAGTATCGGCAGTGATCGACGCCGTGGGCTCGGACGCCGGCCAGTTCAAGGTCGGCCAGCGCATTGCCGTATCGCCGTCACGCCCGTGCGGCGCTTGCCGCTATTGCCATCAAGGCCTGCCCAACCATTGCCTGAACATGCGCTTCTACGGCAGCGCGATGCCCTTTCCGCATATCCAGGGCGCGTTTCGCCAGAGCCTGGTGATCGAGACGCATCAGGCACATGTGCTGGCCGATCACGTCAGCCTCGCCGAAGGTGCGCTGGCCGAGCCGTTGTCGGTCGGGTTGCATGCGATCCAACGGGCCGGCGCGGTGTTCGGCAAGCGCGTACTGGTGACCGGTTGCGGCCCCATCGGCAACCTGCTGATCGGCAGCCTGCGCGCCGCCGGTGCCGCTGAAATCGTCGCTGTGGACCTGTCCGCCAGCGCACTGGCCTGCGCGGAAAAAATGGGCGCCACGCGCACCCATAACATCGCCGACGGCATCGATGCGCTCAAACGCTACACCGCCGAGAAGGGTTACTTCGAGGTGATGTTCGAAGTCTCCGGCAGTGCCCAAGCCCTGCGCAACGGCCTGGACTGCATCGCCCCGCGCGGCGTGCTGGTCACTGTCGGATTGGGCGGTGAAGTGTCGCTGCCGCTGAACCTGCTGGTCAGCCGCGAGATCGACCTGCGCGGCACCTTCCGCTTCCACAGTGAGTTTGCCCAGGCGGTGGACTTGCTCAATCGCCAGGTCATTGATGTACGGCCGGTGATCTCCCATACGGTGCCGTTCGAGCAAGCCGTGCAGGCGTTTGAACTGGCAGCGGACAAGACCCAGGCGATGAAGGTGGTGCTCGATTTTGGTGTGGCGGAGGTGGATTGAAGCGGTGGGCCAGATAACCTGAGGTTGCCTGATCGACCGCCATCGCCGGCAAGCTGGCTCCCACAGGGGCTGGTTTGTCAGCGCTCTTCCAGTCGCTCGCGCAAAAAGCGGTGGCTCACCGAAAACAACCGCCGATAGGTAAGCAACACCGCCCCTACCGTGCCCAACGCCGATGACGCGGCGATCAAGAACATGATCACGATTTGATACCGCACCGCGTCCACAGGGCTCTCTCCGGCCAGCACTTGGCCGGTCATCATGCCGGGCAGACTGACGATGCCGACCACGGTCATCTGGTTCAGCGTGGGGATCATCCCGGCGCGCACGGCCTGGCGAATGGCTTCCTGGGCGGCTTCCCAGCGTGAGCCGCCGAGGGCCAGGATCATTTCGATGGTGTTGCGGCCCGAGGTAAGTTCCTGGGTCATGCGCTCAATCCCTAAGGACACGCCGGTCAAGGTGTTGCCGAGGATCATGCCAAGGATCGGGATCGCGTATTGCGGCTCGTACCATGGGTGAATGCGGATCACCGCAAACAAGCCCACCGCCGTCACCAGCCACGAACTGCCCCACACCGACAGAATGCTGTCGACCCGCTGCCCCCGATACGTACGCCGCCCACGTCCCGCCGCCGAAAGCCCGGCGATCAGGGTCATGGCGCACATCAGCGGCAGCACCACGTACCAATAGGCGAATTCAAACACCCAGCCCAGCAGGTAACCGATGGCCAGCAGTTGCACCACGGTGCGCACCGCCGCCCATAACAACTGGCGTCCAAGGCCCAGGCGCAGCAGCAACGACAGCGCGCCGTTGACCAGGATCAGCGACGCGGCAATGCCCATGTCCAGGGCAGTGAGGTTTTGATAATTCATGGTTGGGCCGCTCCGCTGAGGACACCGGCACTCATGTGCAAGTGGATGTCACTCATGCGCTGTGCCTGATCCAGATCGTGGGATACCCAGATATAGGCGCGGGACTTGTTACCGGCGAACCAGGCGTCGATCAGCGCTTCCACGTCACGGGATGACGCAGGGTCGAGGGCGGCGGTTGGCTCGTCGAGCAACAGCACTTCGGGGTTCAGTTGCAGTGTGCGGATCAGCGAGACCACCTGGGACTCACCGCCCGACAGGTCCAACGCGTTCTTGGTCAAAAAATCCGCCGCCTTGCCGGCATGCCCCAACAAGGTCGTCACCACGCCCTGGTCAAAGCGGCGTTGGTGGAGCGTCTTGAGACTGAACGGGAACCTGAGGTTGTCCTCCACCGTGCCTTCGAGCAACGCCGGGCGTTGAGACAGGTAGCTGATATGGCTGCGGTAATGGGGGATCTGCGCGTTGACGATCGGCTGGTTATTCCACAGCACTTGCCCGGAACTCGGCGTATCGAGCAAAGCCAGCGCACGCAGGAAGACGCTTTTTCCAGAGCCCGATGAGCCGGTGATGGAGACACGGTCGGCGCGCTTCAAGGTGAAATCCGTGGGTTGCAGCAAAGCCACCTGGCGACGCTCGTCGATACGCGTGAGGGCGCGGGTTTCTATCAGGGCGCTCATGGACGCGGTATTCCTCTTAAAACCTGTTGGGCGCAATGGTGAAGCAGGCGCAGGAAGTTTTCATGAAAAAATTCAAACTATCGCCACCCACGTTGTTCAGAAACTCAGGTTCAACGTTAAGTAGGAGACGACATGCAATACCGACAACTGGGCCATTCGGGCCTGCTGGTATCCGAAATCATCCTCGGCACCGTGCCCTTTGGCGGTCGCGCCGAGTTTGAAAAATGCGGATCGGTGGACGTGCCCCAAGCCAAGCGCATGTTCGATATCGCATTCGATGCCGGGGTCAATATGGTCGACACCGCCGACCTCTATTCCCACGGTCTGGCCGAAGAAGTGGTCGGCAAGGCCCTGGGTGACAAACGCAACGATATCCTGCTGGCCACCAAGGGCCGCAGCCCGGTAGACAGCAACCCGAACAACTCCGGCTCCTCGCGCTACCACCTGATTCGCGCCTGCGAAGCCAGCTTGAAGCGCCTCGGTACCGACCACATCGATCTCTACCAATTGCACAACTGGGACGGCATGACGCCCATCGAGGAAACCCTCGAAGCCCTGCGGCTGTTGGTGGGCTCGGGGAAAATCCGTTACTTCGGCACCAGCAACTTCACCGCCTGGCAGATGATGAAAACCCTGGGCAAGGCCGAACTGCACGGCATGCTCAAGCCGATCACCCAACAGATCTACTACACCCCGGAATCCCGCGAGGCCGAGTACGAGTTGCTACCGTTGGCCCTGGATCAGAACGTCGGCACCCTGGTGTGGGGGCCAATGGGCGAAGGCCTGCTAACCGGCTCCACGCGCCGTGGGCAAAAACCGCCGGCCAATACCCGCCAGGGCAGCGACTGGCCGGAACCCTACGTCCATGACCAGGAGCGTGCGCTGGACATCATCGAAACCCTCGCCACCGTGGGTGATGAACACGGCGTGTCGGTGGCGCGTACCTGCCTGGCGTGGCTCAAGGATCGTCCGGGGATTACCTCGCTGATCGTCGGCGCCCGCACTGAAGCGCATCTGCGCGACAACCTCGCGGCCACCGAACTGAAACTCACCGACGAACAGTCCTCGCGTATCGAAGCGGTGACACGGCGCCAACCGTTGTATCCGTACTGGCATCGTTTTACGGCCGGCATTGATCGCTTTGATCCGGCGGAGCAGCCGTTCCTGGCCGAGCATCAGAAAACCATGGATGCACGCAAAGACAAGTAACCCCTGACCCCCTCAACGCCTGGGCGACAGCCCCACTGCGCACGCCACCAAGGCCGGGTCACCCTGGAAGCGCGCCGATGCTGGATTGGGGCTGTCAGCAACGCGCAAGGTCGGCCGCTTACCCACGCGTATGCGAGGGGCAGGATCGACGATCCCCATGCAATGCTGCAGCGCGATAAAGTCCGGCAAGTGCGGCACTGAGAGGTGCAAGGTCGGCTGATTGCCCGCTACCAGCACATGCGGTGTGCATTGCCCATCGTAAATCAGCGTGTGACGAATCAACGGGTTGGCGTGGCAGTACTCCAGCAGGTTCTCCTGCGGCGAACTCACCAATGCGCTGTTGATGATCAACAGGTCGAATGCCACGCCTCCCGAACGCGTCAGCACGCGCAACTCATCGAACGAGCTCAAGGGCGCGATGCGGTGATAGCCCATCAGGTTGAGCATCTTCTCAATCCTGATCCGCTGCTGAAGGTCAGCATCGGCAATCAAGAGGCGGAGCGTTTTAGTGGACATAGGGTAAACCTGACAGTTGGGCAGCAACGTCGATCATTCAACGGTGCACACGGTAACCGTCAGCAGGAGCGCATGACTTTAAGACGATTCTTAAACCCTATCGGGGGCGCATACCTGATTTGCAATCGTGCGCCACACTGCCTATATTTCCCGCCTGGCGCTCTCTACGCCACCTTCCGCGGAAAGGGCTGCGCCCAAGACACTCAAGCTTCACCTCATTTCTACGACTCCCAACCTTAAAGCGGAAAAGGTCTGTGCAAGGAGATCGTATGTCGCAACGCCCCCTATCTTCCAACACCGATGGCCGTCTCAACCTTGAGCAGCAGCGCAAGCGCGCCAAGGAACTGTTGCGGCACCTGAAAAGCCAAGACCCGGGTGCCACACTGTCCCAGGCCCAATGGCAGGTGGCCAAACAACTGGGTTTCAGCAGTTGGCCCAAGCTCAAGGCCCATATCGACGCCATTGACTTCGCCGCCCGCCATCCCGACTTTGCAGCCAGCGATGAAGCGCGCACCACCCACTGGCGCTGCGGCAATGACATCGCCCATAGCCTGCAGGTGGCGGGGTTCAAGGGCCGGTTCCACATGCTCAGCGACCCGCTGTGCATGGGTCCGGTGCGTGATCTGCCCAGCCCGGCATTTCGTGCGATGCGCAGTGCCTTTATCAGCCAAGCCTTTGCCATCAATGAGACGGATGCAGCGCGCCGCGTCGACGATGAATACAACCACCTCGAAACCCTGGCCAGCGCCGAACACAGCGTGTTGTGGTGTGAGGCAGATGCCTATGACCAGTTGTTCCTGATCCGCGCCTTGGCCGGTCTTGAACAAGCACCGGGCAAACTGGAGCTGATCGAGGTGGACCGCATTCCCGGCGTCGAGCGCTTTATCGGCATCGGCCAACTGGCGCCGGACGTGCTCGCCTGGCTCTGGCCGCAACGCAGACTGATCGGTGACGAGGCCGTGCAACTGGCCAAACAGGCCTGGGCGGCCTATTGCGACAGTTCACCCATGGCATGGGCAGCGTTGGCCCACGGCAAACACCCCGCCCTGCCCTTGCTTGCCCCGGCGCTGTTGCGCCAGTTGCAGGAATTGCCGGGAACACACGATGGTCTGTCGCTGACCGAGCGCCTGTCCCTCACCTACCTCGCCGAAGCTGGGCCGTTGCCGTTCGGTCGCGTGTTCGCCGAATTGATGGCCAAGCGCGACCCGCTGCCGTCCATGGGGGACATGATGTTTCAGGTGCTGTTGCGGCCATTGATCGATGGCGACAAGCCGTTGCTGACCGAGACAGACCCACAAAAACCATGGCCGCAACGCATGTTGGCGCTGACCCCCTTGGGGCAGGACGTGCTCCATGGCCGAGCCCATTGGCCCGACCATGCAACGCATGAGCGCTGGGTCGGCGGCGTGCGTATCACACCTGGCCAGCCGCACTGGATGATTGATCAGGATCTGAACCCTGTCTGGAACACCCAGTAAAAAAGCCCGCCGTGCATCACACACGGCGGGCTTTTTTGTGACCGATTACCCTTAAGGCAACGGCTCGAACTTCAACGCGCTCAAAGGCTGCACCTTGTCCTCGCGCACCATCTTGTACTCGGTGTTCGGGCCGATCCAGCGCTCCCAGATCGCGTCGATCTCCCCGGCCTTTTCCATCGCCATCAGCGACTCATTGACCTTGGCCAAAAACGCCGGCTCGTCGCGGCGCATACCGGCACCAATCGGCTCCAGGGCCATCGGTTCTTTGGCAATCGCCAGTTCCACACCACCGGCCTTGGCCTGATTGACCAGCTTGAGGGCGGTCATGGTGTTGGTCACCAGGCCCACAACCTTGTTCTGTTGCAGGGCCATGTAGGCCGAGCCAGTGTCCTGGAAGGTCACCGGGGTGGCGCCAGCAAGGCGGATCGACTGTTCGGAGGTCGAGCCCTTGGTGGAGCTGATGCGCTTGTCCTTGAAGAAGCTTTTCGGCTGGTCGGCATTCGCCGCGCGCACCACCAGGGTTTCCTTGGCGATGTAGTAAGGGTCGCTGAACTGGATCTGGTCGGCGCGGGTCTTGGTGTAGGCCAGGTTGGCGAAGATCACATCGACACGGCCCATTTTCACTTCAGGAATACGCGCTTCAACCGACAGTGGCTTGAGTTCCAGGGCTACGCCAAGCGTCTTGGCCAGGGCTTTGCAGAGGTCGACGTCCATGCCGACCAGCTCGCGGGTTTTCGGGTCCGGTGCGGAAAATGGCGGGACGTCGGCGTACACCCCACAGCTCAAGGATTGCTTGGCCATGATGTCGCTCAGTTGGTCGGCTTGTGCGACCGCGATTGCCAGTGGCCCCAACGCCAGCGCAGTAAACAGATGCTTCATACCCATGGGAAATCTCCAGAAAGTTGGACCAGCAAAATGGCAGAGGGAGCAAAACCGCCGCAGCTCAATGGGCCCGCAGGTCGGCGATGAAACGTTGCGCTCGCGGGTGCGAGGGCTGGGTGAAGAAGGCCTCGGGGCTGCTCTTTTCCAGAATCTGCCCCGCATCCATAAACCAGATGGTGTCGGCCACTTCGCGGGCGAAATTCATCTCGTGGGTCACGCACATCATGGTCATGCCGTCCTTGGCCAAGCCCTTCATCACGCTCAGCACTTCGCCGACCATTTCCGGGTCGAGGGCACTGGTGGGCTCGTCGAATAGCATCACCGGCGGCTCCATCGCCAGTGCGCGGGCGATTGCCACGCGCTGCTGTTGCCCGCCGGACAACTGCGCCGGGTAGGCACCGGCCTTGTGGGCCAGGCCGACACGGTCGAGCAGTTCCATGGCTTTTTGCTTGGCCGCCGCGCCCTTGAGGTTGCGCAGTTTGTTGGGGGCCAGGGTGATGTTTTCCAGCACCGACAGGTGCGGGAACAGGTTGAAGCTCTGGAACACAAACCCCACGCGGCTACGCAGGCGGTTGATCTGCGCGTCGGTGCCGTGAACGTCCTGGCCGTCGAACAGGATCTGGCCGGCCTGGATGTCTTCCAAGCGATTGACCGTGCGAATCAAGGTGGATTTGCCCGACCCCGAAGGGCCGCACAGCACCACCACTTCGCCGGGTTGCACTTCGGCCGTGATGTCAGTGAGCGCCTGGTACTCGCCGTACCATTTATTGATTTTCGAAAACATGATCATTGGATGCATGAGCGCAGCCCTCTTCAATTATCGGTGGCCAGCAACGGTTGGCCAGGCAGGGTTTGCCCTCCGTCGCCCAGGCGCTTGCGCGCAATGCGCTGTTCCACATAACCGGCCAGGCGGGTCAGGCCGAAACACAGCAGGTAGTAGATGATCGCCAGGATGAAAAACACCTGGAACGGCTTGGTCAGCAGTTGGTTGTTGACTTGGTTGGCGGCAAACGTCACCTCCTGCACGTTGATCACGTAGCCCAGTGAGGTCTCCTTGATGATCGAGATGAACTGGCTGATCAGGCTCGGCAACGCGTTGTACAGTGCCTGGGGCAGGATCACCCAGAGCGTGGTGCGCACGTAGCCCAGGCCAAGGGCGCGGGACGCTTCGTATTGCCCACTCGGCAAGGCCTGGATGCCGCCGCGAATGATTTCGCACAGGTAGGCGCTCTGGTAGATCACCAGGGTGCAGAGCATGGTCATGAAGCCGGTGATGTTATGGCCGATCAGCAACGGCACCAGGAAGTACGTCCAAAAGATCACCATCAGCAACGGAATACCGCGCAGCACGTAGACCCACACCGTGGCGACCCAGTACAAACCTTTCCACGGCGATACCCGCGCCAGCGCCAGCAGCAAGCCGAACGGGAACGCCAACAGCAATGCCAGCGCGGCCAGGATCAGGGTGCTCGCCAGGCCACCCAATGGGCCGTGGGGGTATTGACCGATGAGGAACAACGTCCAGTTGTTCTGCAGGATTTCAACGATATCGAACATCGCCATCTACCTCGCCAGGGCTTTGCTGAAGTGCCGAGCGAGCAACGCCCCGGCGCCCATCAGCAGCAGTGAAAACACCAGGTAGAACACCGTGGCCACCAGGTACGACTCGAAGGTGCGGAACGTATAGTTCTCCACTTCGCGGCTGGCGTAGGTCAGCTCCATCACGCCAATTGCCATGGCCAGGCTGGTGTTCTTGAACAACAACACGGTGTGGTTGATCAAGGACGGAAGGCAGTTGCGCACTCCCTGAGGCAGGATCACGTAGCGCATCGAGCGCACGTAGCCCAATCCCAGGGCTCTGGACGCTTCGGTCTGCCCGGCCGGAATGGCGCGCAGGCCGCTGCGCATGTCTTCACAGAAATACGCGGCCTGGCACAAGCCCAGGGCGATCACCGAAAACAGGTATTCGGTGTTGTGGTTGGCCAGCCACAGTTGCGCGGATTCGCTGAGCAACGTGGGCACGCCGAAGTACCACAGCATCAGTTGCACCAGGGTCGGCACGTTGCGGTGGTAGGACACGTACCCCGCCACCAGACGGTCGGCCAGCTTGTTGCCGGTCAGGCGCACCGTAACCAGCGTCAGCGCCAGCACCATCGCCAGCAGCCAGGCGAACAACGCCAGCTGCAAGGTCATTTCGATGCCCTTGACGATCAGCTCGGCATACTCGCCTTGCAGAATCGCGGCCAAATCGAAGTCTTGCTTCATGGTCAATCCCTATCGGCATTGGGCTAGGGCAGAAATCAAAGTCACCCGGCGTGGCCGTGGCGCGGTGCAGCAATGACGGATCGATCCGTTCTGTTTTAGAGGGCTGGTTTCAGCCCTGATAATCCTGAGGTCGCGCGGTAGAAAGCCCGCCCGGCACTTGCAGGGTGGGGGTGATTTCCATATGCCCGACGTTGACGGCAATCGGCGCGGCAATCGCGAAGGCAATGGCGTTGGCGATGTCTTCGGCCTGGGGCAATTCAAAACCTTCGACGAAGCGTTTGTAGGTCTCCTCGGAGTCGCCATGCACATGGGCAAAGATGTCCGTGGCCACTCGGCCTGGGCAGATCTCGGTAACCCGCACGCGCTTGCCGAAGGCATCAATGCGCAATTGACGCGAGAGCATGCTCACCGCGGCCTTGGTCGCGTGGTAGGTAGAGTTGCCGCCAAAGTTGTAGGCCGCTGCAATCGAGCTGATGTTGATGATGTGCCCGCAGTCGCGCTCGACCATCCCCGGCAACGCCAGGCGCGCCAGGTGCAACACCGCGCGAAGGTTGACGTCGATCAGCAGGTCGATACCGTCGGCATCGGCCTTGAGCAAGGAGCCGGGTTTATCGACACCGGCGTTGTTGACCAGGATGTCGAAGGTGTTTTCGGCGAACAACCGAGTCAGGCCGGCAATATCGGTCACGTCGATGGCGTGGGGAATGCAGCCGGTCTTTGCCGCCAGTGCCTGCAGCTTGTCGGCACTGCGGGCCAGGGCATGCACCTGCACGCCTTCCTGGCACAGACGCTCCACAACGGCGGCACCGATGCCCGATGAGGCGCCGGTGACCAGTGCGGTTTTGTAGTCGGAAAATGGCATGGGGTGATCCTTGTGTCGCGGGTTATGGTTCGACTCTATCCAGCCTTCAGGCGCTGGACCAAGACGCGATGATTGTGTGGCGATAAGGCCTGCTTATGACGCCGCCAGCAGCTGGGAAATCGGGGTAATCCGCCCGCCCAATTGCTCGATTTCCTGGCGAATGGTGCGCGCCAGGTCGACCGCACCGGGGGTATCGCCGTGCAGCAGGATCGAGTGGGCCGGCACCCGCAGCACCTTGCCGCTCAGGGCGGTCACGGTGCCCTCCTCCAGCAACTGCCGCACCCGTTGCAAGACTGCCGCAGGCTCCTTGATCACCGAGCCCTCGACCTTGCGTGGCACCAGCAGGCAGTCATCGTCATAGGCGCGGTCGGCGAGGAACGTCGTGGCAACGCGCAGACCACATTTTTCGGCCGCGCCTTCGATGGCGCGGCTGCTGGAAGAGCTGATGATCAGCGTGGGGTCGAACGCCGCCACCGCCCGCACTAACGGCTCGGCCAGCGCCACATCGGCGGCGGCCATATTGCCCAGGGCGCCGTGGAAGCTCATATGGGTCATGCGATGGCCATTCACAGCCGCCATCCCGGCCAGCGCACCGAGCTGGTAGATCACATAGGTGGCCAGTTCCTTGATCTCGATGTTCATTTGGCGACGACCGAAGCCCATCAAATCCGGGAAACCCACGTGCGCGCCCAGGTCGATGCCACCGGCTTTTGCCAGGCGTACGGTGGTGTCCATGATCAATGGGTCGCCGGCGTGATAACCGCAGGCGACGTTGGCCGAGGAAATCAGGCTCATCAGTGCTTCGTCCTCGCCCATGCGCCACGGGCCGAAGCCTTCGCCGAGGTCGGCATTCAAATCGATCTTCATACCGGATACTCCAGGCCCAGAAAGGCTTCGCCGTAGCCGACGGTGGTGCCGCACGGCACGCGTATATCCACGACCTTGGCGGCTTTCGGGCTGCGCTGAGGCAGCAACAGCTCACCCACTTGCAGCACGGCCACCAGTTGACCGGCGCTAAGCTGATCGCCCACAGCCACGAACGGCTGGTTTTGTTGCGGATGAGTCAGCAGCAGACGACCCAGGCCGGTGGTGCGCAGCACCTTGTCATCCACTGCCGCAGCCGCGACTGGCGTGACCACACTGACGGCAGGCGCACCGCGCTTGAGGGTCAGGTGCACGCCAGGGCTGCTCATCTCTGCGCCAGCCAAGTGGTGTTCCTTGAGCCACAGCGCCAGTTGGCGAATCTCTTCAAGCGTCATGCTTTCACTCCTTGACGGTGCAGCTCCACCAGACGGCTGACTTCACGCAGGTAACGTCGATTGGTTTCCAAGGCGTCAACGGCCTCTTCATAACTGCACTCGATAAAGCGCACTTTGCTGCCGATCGGCGCCTGCCCCAAACGCCATAGGTCAGCCTCGATCACGCTGCCGAACTTGGGGTAGCCGCCGCTGGGCTGCGCGTCGCGCATCTGGATGATCGGCTGACCGCCATGGGGCACCTGGATCACGCCGGGCACGATGCCGTGGGAGCGAATTTCCATCGGTGCGATGGGCAGCAGCGGTTCACCTTCCATGCGGTAGCCATAGCGATTGCTCTGGGTGGTGATCTTCCACTCGCCAGCCCAGAACGCGGCGCGGGAGGTTTCCTGGAAGCGCTCGTATTCAGCGGCGGGCAACACGCGCATCGCGGGCACGCCGTCTACCTGTAACGGCAGCGAGAGACTGGGCGCCAAAACGCCGAAGTCCAGCGCCAAGGTGCTGAGGCCTGGTCGCAAGGCAGCGAGTCGATCGCCCTGCTGCAACGCCCGGCCGTCCAAACCACCGAACTCGCCACGTAATTGCGTGCTGCGTGAACCCAGCACCGACGGCACGTCCACGCCCCCCGCCAAACACAGATAAGCGCGACTGCCAGACGTCGGATAACCCAGGCTCAACACTTGACCCTCTCGCCCTTGGAAAACCCAGTTCGGCGGCAACGGCTGGCCGTCCAGCGTGGCGTCGCAGGCGGCGCCGGTCAGGGCAAAGGCGCAGTCCTGCAGCAGGCGAACTTCAAACGCAAACAGCGGGATTTCAATCGCAGCAGCGTCTTCGGGATTGCCCAGCAGCAAGTTGCCCAAGGCCAGGGCCAGATGGTCCATGGCGCCCGAGGTACCTACGCCGTAACCCAGGCTGCCGAAACGACCGAGGTCCTGCACGGTGGCCAGGGCGGTGGCCGATAGAATCTCGATCATCGAATGATCCTCTCGATGCGCAAGCGCAGGAAATCACCCGGCCGCAAGATGGCAGGCGGGGTTTGGGCGGGGTCGAAAAATGCCATCTCGGTGCGGCCGATGGTGTTCCAGCCGCTGGGGCCGGCCGAGGCGGAGACGCCCGTCTGCACGCCGCCGATGGACACAGAGCCCGCACCGATATTCAGCACCGGCACCTGGCGACGGGGCGTGGCCAGGCGTGGGTCCATGCCACCGAGGTAGCAGTAACCGGGGTGGCTGCCCAGGGCGTACACCGGGTACAGCGGCTCGCAATGCAGGTTGGCAATGGTCTCGATATCCAGCCCGGTGTGGGCGATCACGTCTGCCATGTGCGGGCCGAATTCGCCGCCGTACACCACCGGCAACTCGACAATTCGCCCTTCCAGAGGCAGCGGTTGGCTCTGTTCCCAGGCATCCAGCAGGCGCTGGCACACGCTGTTGAGTTCACGGGGCGGCGTGAGGAACGTCAGCATCAGGTTGTTCATGCCCGGCACGGCTTCGTGGATTTCCGGCCATTCGCCCGCTTGCAGGGCCAGGCGCCAGATACGCTGCTGGGGGGCCAGGTCGAGCTCGCCCGGCGCCTCGAACAGCAACGCGCTGGAGCCCAGCAGGCTGATGGAAGGTGCGGTGTTCATGTCGGGCTCCTTTGCTGCAACCAGCGCTCCAGGTGATGAATGTCGACACCGCCGGCGCAGAATGCCGGATCGTCGAGAATGTCTCGGTGCAACGGGATATTGGTGCTGATGCCGTCCACGATCATTTCGCTCAGGGCCAGGCGCATCCGCGCTAACGCCTCTTCCCGCGTGGAGCCGTGGGTGATTACCTTGGCCACCATCGAGTCGTAGTACGGCGGGACGCGGTAGCCGGTGGTGACATGGGAATCAACCCGCACGCCAAATCCGCCGGGCACTTCCCAACGCTGAATCAAGCCGGGTGTGGGCATAAAGGTGATCGGGTCTTCGGCGTTGATCCGGCACTCCAGGGAGTGGCCGTTCAACTGCACATCCTCCTGGCGCAAGCCCAACACTTCGCCGCGGGCCATGCGCAGTTGCTGCTGCACGATGTCGATGCCGGTGGTCATTTCAGTGACCGGGTGTTCGACTTGCAGACGCGTGTTCATCTCGATGAAAAAGAACTCGCCGTCTTCGTACAAGAACTCAAACGTGCCCACACCGCGATAGCCAATCCGGCGGCAGGCCTCGGCGCAGCGTTCGCCGACCTTGGCGATCAATGCCGGATCGATGCCCGGTGCCGGCGCTTCTTCCAACACTTTCTGGTGGCGGCGTTGCAGGGAACAGTCGCGGCAGCCGAGCCAGATCGCATGGCCGTGGGCATCACACAGCACCTGGATTTCCACATGCCGCGGGTGGCCGAGGAATTTCTCGATATACAGCTCCGGGTTGCCAAAGGCCAACCGCGCCTCTTCACGGGTGAGCGCGATGGCAGCGAGCAACTCGGCTTCGGCCTGCACCACGCGCATGCCGCGACCACCGCCACCACCAGCGGCTTTGACGATCACTGGGTAACCGATCTCGGCAGCGATGGCGAGAATGCTGGCGTCGTCGGTAGGCATTGTCGAATCAGGCCCCGGCACGCACGGCACACCGGCTTCACGCATGGCACGCTTGGCGGCCACCTTGTCGCCCATGGTGCGGATGCAGGCTGCGCTCGGGCCGATAAAGGTCAGGCCGGCGGTTTCGATGCGCTCGGCAAACCCGGCGTTTTCCGAAAGGAACCCGTAGCCAGGGTGGATCGCCTGGGCGCCAGTGACCTTGGCGGCGAACAGCAACGCGGTCTGGTTGAGGTAGCTCAGGCCTGGCGCGGCCGGACCGATGCACAGCGATTCGTCAGCGTTTTGCACGTAGTGGGCGTGACGGTCCGCTTCGGAAAACACCGCCACGGTCTTGATGCCCAGGCCATGGCAGGCACGCTGAATGCGCAGGGCGATTTCGCCACGGTTGGCGATCAGCACTTTGTCGAACATTGGATTCACCTGAATAACGAATACGCGTAAGGGTCAACCGAGCCGGAACAGCGACTGGCCGGCGTCGACTTCAACCCCGGCCTCGACCAGGATCTCAACCACCTGGCCCGCCACCTTGGCCTTTACCGGGTGGAACATCTTCATCGCCTCGATCACCGCCACGGTCTGGCCGGCCTCGATGCTTTGCCCCACGGTCACAAAAGGCGGCTCACCGACGGCGGGCGTCAGGTGCAGCACGCCATAAAGGCTGGCTTTGACTTCAACGGCGCTGGCAGCCGGTGCAGCTTTGGGGGCTGCGACCACGGTGGGTGCAACGCTGGTAGTCCCCTGCCCCGCCTGCTTGAACAGCCGCAGCGTGCTGTCGCCTTCGGTGAGGCTCAGTTCCAGCAGATCGGATTCGGCCAGCAAATCCATCAACCCCTTGATACGTGCTGAATCCATGTATGGCCCCTGCCTGTCGAGCGTGTCTTGAGTGGATGAGCCCAATCTACCGAGCCCCTCGAAACGCGGCCAAGACGCTTTGGCTTTGGGGTGATAAGCCGACCTTATGACGCCTCACACGGCGCTGCCACGCATCTGCGCCACCAGCTCCAGCAGAATCGCCTTGACCGCCTGGGCCGGCACGGACAACGGCAAATGCCCGGACAGGCACAACGCCAACGGCGCCTCCACCTCGGGCTCGACGATGCGGCACATATGCACCGAAGGGTCCGCGGCCATGACCCGCGCCGACGACTCAGGCAGGATGGTCGAACCGAAGTGGTCGGCCACGGCGGCGGTGAGCGTGGTGGACGATTCAATCTCGGCCACTACCCGCACACCCAGGCCGATACGCAGGAAGGCTTCGTCCACCATCCGACGCATGACGTTGTAGGGGCGCGGCAACAGCATGTCCATGTCGGCCAACTCGGCCAGCGGGATGTCTTCGCGACTGGCAATGGCCGGGTCGGCACTCACCAGGTACAGCGGCTCGCGCAGCAGCGAGACAAAACTCAAACCATGCACCTCCCGCCCGCCGTAAAGCACGGCCATGTCCATGCGGCCGTTCATGATCAGTTCGCTCAACGTGGTGCCGAAGTTTTCATTGAGGTACAGCAGGATGCCGGGGTGACGTTCGCGCACGGTGCGCAGCAACGGCAGCGACAACGTCGACGCCGCCGTACCCGGCGCCAGCCCCACCGACACCTGCCCGGACAAGGCATGGCCGGTGGCATTGATATCGCTCTGAGCCTGTTCGCACTGGCGCAGGATAATTTGCGCATGGCCATACAACACCTTGCCCGCCTCAGTCGGCGTCACGCCGCGCTTGGTGCGGATCAGCAATTGTTGTTGCAACTCGGCTTCCAGGGTTGCCAGTTGCTGACTCAACGCCGGTTGCGCCACATGCAACACATCAGCGGCCTGGGTCATGCTGCCGATGTCGACCAGTTTTACGAAATACTTCAAACGGCGCAGGTTCAAAATGGCGGTGCTCATGTAAGGGACAAGTGATGCCTTAAATGTGGGAGGGGGCTTGCTCCCGATAGCAGTGTCAGTGGATGCATCTGTGGCTGACACACTGCTTTCGGGACCAAGCCCCCTCCCACATTTGGATTTGTGTACACCTGGCAGGTTTGCAAAAGACAGGCCACCCGCATAACCAGCCATAAGGCTTTGCTATGGTTGCTCCTGATCCCCCACCCAAAGCACCCGCTCGGAGCAGCCAGGCCTGGACGCACCTGCTTGGTGCAAGCCCAGCCATAAGCACTGCCTATCAACCCAGAACAAACTCGTCTTATGGCCCCCTCGCCCGGCCCTCGTACTGTGACGCCATCAACGCCATCATCGAGGAACGCCCGTGACCGCCTCCCGCATCGCCGCCCGTGTGCAACGCATCAAACCATCGCCCAGCAGCGCCGCGTCCGACCGCGCCAACGAGCTGCGTCGCCAAGGCCAGTCCATCATCAACCTGGTAGTGGGCGAGCCGGATTTCGATACACCCCCCCACATCCGCCAAGCCGCCAGCGCGGCCATCGAGCGCGGTGAAACCCGTTACACCCAAAACGCCGGCACCCCGGAACTGCGCCAGGCCATCGTCGATAAACTGGCCCGCGAGAACGGCCTGAGCTACACCGCCGCCCATGTACTGGTGACCAGCGGCGCCAAGAGCGCGATCTTCAACGCCTTCGCCGCCACCCTAGGCGCCGGTGATGAAGTGCTGATCCCTGCGCCCTACTGGGTGTCGTACCCGGACATGGTCCTGGCCTGCGAAGGCGAGCCGGTGACCCTGGCCTGCCCGGAACACAACGGGTTCAAGCTGACCCCAGCACAGTTGCGCGAAGCGATCACCGAGCGCACCCGCTGGCTGCTGCTCAACTCACCGAGCAACCCCACCGGCGCCAGCTACAGCCACGCCGAACTGCGCGCCCTGGCCGACGTGCTGCTGGACTATCCGCAGGTGCTGCTGATGACCGATGACATCTACGAGCACATCCGCTTCGACGGTCTGGACAACCCACACATCCTGGCCATTGAACCGGCCTTGAAGGACCGCACCCTGGTGGTCAACGGCGTGTCCAAGACTTACGCCATGACCGGCTGGCGCATCGGTTATGCCGCCGGCCCCGCCGACCTGATCGGCGCCATGGCGACCCTGCAATCCCAGTCCACCAGTAACGCCTGCTCAGTCAGTCAGGCGGCGGCATTGGAAGCGCTCAACGGCGACCAACACTTCGTCAAACACAGCGTCGAGGTGTACCAGCAACGACGCGACCGTTGCCTTGAACTGCTCAATGCAATCCCCGGCCTGAGCTGCCGCAAGCCGGACGGCGCGTTCTATCTGTATGTGAACTGCGGCGGTCTGCTAGGTAAAACAACCGCCGAGGGTAAAACCCTCAACAGCGACAGCGAAGTGGTGATGTACCTGCTCGAAAGCCAGGGCGTGGCGGTAGTGGCGGGCACGGCCTATGGCCTGGCACCGTTCTTTCGCATGTCGATTGCTACCGACATCAGCACCCTCGACCAAGGCTGCGCGCGCATTGCCGCTGCCGTTGCCGCGTTGCGCTGAGGATCGACGATGACCGCGGCGGCCCACCCTCCCCTGAGTTTCAAGCAAGCCTTGCTGGCGATGATTGGCATCTCGTTGGTGCTGATGCTCTCGGCGCTGGACCAGACCGTGATCGGCAACGCGTTGCCGAGCATCGTGGCCGAGCTCAACGGCTTTGAACTCTATGCATGGGTTGCCACTGGTTATCTGTTGGCGTCCATCGTCACCATCCCGATTTTCGGGCGGCTGGGGGATTACTACGGGCGTAAGCCGTTCGTACTGGCCGCCACGTTGATCTTCACTCTGGCGTCCCTGGCCTGCGCCCTGGCCAACGACATGCTGGTGCTGGTGATCGGCCGTGCGTTGCAGGGCATTGGCGGCGGCATGTTGATCGGCACCGCGTTCGCCTGTATCCCCGAACTGTTTCCCGACACCCGCCAGCGCCTGCGTTGGCAGATGCTGTTGAGTGCGCTGTTCAGCGTGGTCAATGCAATCGGCCCGGGGCTGGGGGGCTATCTCACCGGCGCCTTCGGCTGGCGCTCGGTGTTCTATATCAACCTACCGTTGGGCTGCCTGGCGCTGTTGATTGCCTGGCGTTTCCTGCCGTGGTATCGCCCGCAACAACACAGCAGCATTCGTCTGGATTGGCCCGGCGCACTGTTGATCGCGCTGGCGTTGGGCAGTCTGCAATTGTTTGTGGAATGGCTGGGGCATTCGAGCCTCGCACTCAGCGCGGCGTTAGGTCTGGGGTGCATCGCGGCGATCATTGCGTTGTGGCACTGGGAGCGGCGTTGCCCGCATGCGTTGTTGCCGGCCGCGCTGTTCACCCTGCCGAGCCTGCAACTGCTGTTCACGCTGTCGGTGGCCGCCGGGGCGATCATGTTTTCGCTGCTGTTTTACCTGCCGCTCTTACTGCAAGGCGCCTACGGGTATTCGCCTCAGGACGCCGGTGTGTTGATCACACCGCTGGCGTTGAGCATCACCCTCGGCGCCATCGTCAACAGCCGCATCGTGACCCGTTTGCGCAACCCAAACTGGTTGCCGCTGGCCGGTTTTGTCGCGTTGTTGCTGGCGTGCCTGGGGTTGGCAGTGGTCGGACGAAGCGCGTCGTTCAATGAGTTGCTTGGCTTGATTCTACTGGCCGGGTTGGGCCTGGGATTCATCCTGCTCAACCTCACGGTATTCACCCAGACCCTGGCCGAACGGCAGTTCCTCGGCATCGCCACGGCGCTCACTCAATCCCTGCGTCTGGTGGGCGGTTTGCTCGGCACTGCCGGCATGGGCGTGCTGGTCAACCTGCTCTACAGCACCCATCTGCAACGGGTGTTTCTTGCGGCGGGCCACGCCGAGGGCATTGCCCTGTATGCCGACCCACAAGTGCTGTTGCACGCCAATCTCGACGCCACGCCATGGCTGGAGCTGGCCCGCGATGCGCTGGCCCAGTCGGTGGGCGTGGGCCTGCTGCTGTGCGCGGGGATTGGGGTGCTCGCCCTGTTCATCCTGTACCGCTTACCGCCGGTGCGACTGCACGTCGTGCCGGCCACCGTTGCTCCCGCTCCTGAAAAAAAATAGAAAACTTTCACTGCCGCTTTTGACTGCCCTCAAAAAACCAATCACACATGGGGATGACACCAATGGAGCTTTTCAATCGCGCACCAACCGTACTCGCCGGCCTCTGTGGCCTGATCATCGCCCAGCAGGGCTACGCCGCAGGCCTGGTGGAAGACAGCAAGCTAAATGTGCTGGCCCGCAATTTCTTCAGCAACGCCGACAACCGCAGCGGCGCCGCCGACCCCAACTACACCCAGGAATGGGGCCAGGGTTTTATCGCCAACTTCGAGTCCGGTTACACCCAAGGCACCGTGGGCTTCGGCATGGACGCCATCGGCATGTTCGGTGTGCGTCTGGACTCCGGAAAGGGGCGCCACTACAACCCGCAAAGCACCGCGTTCAACGGCAACGTGTTCCCCACCGACAGCGATGGCCGCGCAGTGGATGAGTTCGGCAGCCTGGGGCTGACGGCCAAGGCGCGCTTTGCCAAGACCGAGCTGAAATACGGCACTCTGGTGCCGATGCTGCCGGTGGTGATGTCCACCGACCGCATGTTGCAACAGACCTTCAATGGCGGGCAGGTGCAGTCCAAGGACCTGGAGCATTTCACCTTCACCCTCGGCCAGTTGGAACACGTGAAGGGCCGTGGTTCAAGCGACCAGATGGGCATGTCGATTCCCGGCGCCAACAACGCGCGTACCGGTGAGTTCGTCAACAAGTTCTACTACGGCGGCGTCGACTACAAACCGACCAAAGACCTGACCTTGCAGTACTACTACGGCAACCTGCAGGACTTCTACAAACAGAACTTCCTGGGCCTCAAGTACGACTGGCAGATCGGCCCGGGCACCCTGCGCACCGACCTGCGCCACTTCGACAACCGTTCCGACGGCGCCAACGGCAACGACCCGGCGTTCTACACCTTCGGCTACTACGGCGACGGCGTGACCAAGGGCAAGGTCGACAGCCGCCTGAGCAGCGCCCAATTCACCTACCTGGTCAACGGCCACACGATTGCCGCCGGCCTGCAACAGGTCAGCGGCGACAGCGATGCGGTGTGGTTGAACCAGGGTGACGGTTCCACGGCCTACTTCATGACCGAGTCGATGATCGGCAAATTCCAGCGCGCCGGGGAAACCACCTGGCAGGTGCGTTACGGCTATGACTTCGCCTCGGTCGGCGTGCCAGGCCTGAGCTTTATGGGCATGTACGAAAGCGGCTCGAACATCCGCACGCCCACAGGGGATAAAAGCGAGTGGGAGCGCAACCTGACGGTGAGCTACGTGATCCAGCAGGGGCCGCTGAAGAACCTGAGCATTGCCCTGCGCCACGCGTCGTTGCGCACTGAAGTGACGACCCAACGGGACAGTGATGAGCATCGGGTGATTGTCAGCTACCCGTTGAATATCCTCTAAGCACAAGCGGCGCCGCTGGACTCGTGGTCAGAGGGTCATGCTGAGCGCCCTCGCCCACCTGCGGCATGCAGTCGAAGGTGGGCACATTGTGTTCGATGCGCAGCGGCATGGGGCTGAGGAACAGGCGGTTGAGCTGTTTGGTGCCCAACGCTGCCATCGTCGCATTGCCGTCGAGCGGGTAGACAACCGGGTTGGCGGCAAAGGATCAGACTTTGACGTTCTGCCGAATATTCCAGCCAAACTTCACCGGCCCACCGTCCTTGGCGCCATCCGCCTTCTGCGGCTGGTAGCTGACGTCGACGGTGGCGAAGTTCAAGGCGATGCTGTCGTACAAAACATCATCGGCCGTGTCAGCGCGGGTGCTGTACGACACCACCATGACTTCCTTCAAGGTAATCACCAGATACTCCACCGGGCTGGTTCCGCCGGCCTTGCGCACCACCAATTTGGCTTCGGGGTAATGCTTGCCGGTGGCGCACGCCATCATCAGGTTGGGGCTGGATTTATCCAGGGGTTTGGCCAGGTTCAGGTTGGTGAAGTCGGCCTTGCCCGAACCGCCTCCCGTGCCGGAATGCATTGAGCCCGTTTGCGATAATCCCCACCCCCAGTTGGTGATATCGATCTCGTCACGATGGGCCAAGTCTTGCGATTCACCCTTGATGTCGCCCAGTTTCAAAAACATGTCGACTGCCATGTTGGCTCCTTGTCCTGTGGTCCGCCGGAAGTGACGTGGCGCGCACTTTTCCTCAATCAGGAGCGGGCATACAAGACGTCAACGTCGCTTCAGGACGTACCCGACTGTAAATGGCGAAGCTTCCGACATTCATCCCAGTTGCGGCGTATTTACTCTCTCAGCTCCCAAAAAAAGGAGTTAAGGAATGACGGCCGCTCTGTTCAAGGATGGATTCCCCTCAGCCCACCGTACTACACGCCAACGCATTGAAAGCAGCCTCGACCTGCGGCGGTTGTTCTTCGCCATAGACGCCGACCCGGCGTTGATTGGTGCGGGGGTGGTGTATATCGATGGGGAGTTCAACGTGGTGGTACTGCGGGAGTTCCAGGCGATTTGCAGCGTGCGGCCGATCAAAGTGGTGCTGCGGGAAGCGCCGAGGTATGTGGGGCCGGTGGAGTTTAAGCGGATGTTGGAGCATGAGCCTCGGGAGTCGAGGTTGGCGGTGGAAGCTATAAATACGGCAATTGCGTGCACCGGAGTAGTGTTGAGTTGGATGGTCATTGCGAGTGGGGCTGCGCTGATGCCTTTTACAGCTGGGGCTAGCTCGATAATTTCGTTTATCGGTAAAGCTGCTGCCGTTGCAAGTACAGTTCAATGCATCGGTGGCGCTTTACGTACAGCATCAGAGTTAGCCTTTCCGGAAGTTAATGACTACTTGGATAACGAGACGTGGTATGAGGCCGCAACAGCAGTGTTGGACGGTATTGCTTTGATGGGTGTTGCCAGCTCGGCATTCGTCACCGTGAAAGTCGTCACAACGACTACAAAAGTAACCGGAAAAACAGCTAGGCAAGTGCTTAGAGGCCTGACACGGCAAGAACGGACAAAATTGAACAATGAGCTGCTTAAAATCCGAGATCCAAGACTCACGACCAAGTTGCTCAAGCTGGAAAAAGCCTCTGGCAATGTGGCAAAACGCATCAGCGCTATTCAAATGCAGCGTGCAACTGCCGCGCACAAAATGGATATAGCTGCGGCCTTGCTCGGATTTACCAGCAGTACAGTCTCTGGAAACGTAAGAACTCTGGCGTTGGGCATCTACGAGGAAGTTAACCAGTGAGCCAACAACGGAAGATAAAAGACCAATATTACTCATCACTCTTTATTGAGGATCCTTGGCAACTCCTCAAACGATTCATGCCCGTGATTGGAGGTGATGCATTGGCAGGGTGTTTCTCGATAGCGTTGACAACGATCTTGGCGATGCTTACGTATTTGCCTACTTACCCCGTGGATTTTGTCGCCAAGACATGCTTTTTCAGCGCCGCGGGCTTGGGCGCAGTTTTCGCCCTGGCCAAATACGAAGTGCTCTACGGCCGAATCCATTGGGTATGGATAAACGTCGCGATCTACCTCCTCTGCCTGCTGATATCCCTACCCGCCATCCTGTGGCGCCCCAACACGTATCTCTACGCACTGGCCCTACTCGGCCCACTTGTCGGCCTGCTGATCCTCAACAGCAACCGCTGCCGCGAACTGCGGCAAAAGTCGGTAGAGCTACGCCACAAACGCGAAGCCATCATCGCGACCCTGAAACAACAGGGCCGCTGGAAATGGTGGTAACCCTCAGGCCGCCTCGCTCCGCGCAGCCGTGTGCCGATTCACCGGCACCGGCAGCCCTAGATGCCCGCGCAAGGTGCTGTGGCTGTATTCACTGCGAAACAACCCACGCTCACGCAACAACGGCAGCACTTGGTCGGTAAACCGCGCGAAGTCATCCGGTGCGCCCACGTGGATGTTGAAACCATCCACAGCACCTTCGACAAACCAGCGTTCGATCTCATCGGCCACGGTCTTGGGCGAGCCAACAAAGCTGGAGAACGGCTTGGCAAAACGCAACGCCGCCTGGCGCAGGGTCAAGCCTTGATCACGGGCGACTTGCTTGATGTTTTCGGCATGGCCACGATAGCCGTTGCTGCCCAGGTCGCCCAGCTCCGGGAAGGGTTCATCCAATGGGTATTGGCTGAAGTCGTGGTAGTTGAACGGCCGCCCCAGTTGCACCAGCGCTTTGTCCAGGTCCAACTCGCCATTGCGCTCGCGGTCGATGGCCTGGGCCTGTTCGTCGGTGTCGGCAATGATCGGCGAAATGCCCGGCAGGATGGTCACGTGATCAGGGTTACGTCCGGCGGCAGCAGTCCGTTTTTTGATGTCGCTGTAGTACGCCTGGGCGTCTTCGAAATTGCCCACGCCGGCAAAAATGCCTTCGGCGTAATTCGCTGCCAGGCTGCGGCCGGACTCGGAAATACCCGCCTGGAAAATCACCGGCTGGCCCTGGGCTGAACGCGCGATGTTCAACGGGCCGGTCACTGAGAAAAATTCGCCGTGGTGGTCGAGGCGATGCTGGCGTTGCGGGTCGAGGAATACGCCGCTGGCCTTGTCGCGCACGAAGGCGTCGTCTTCATAGGAATCCCACAGCCCCTGCACCACGCTCAGGTGCTCGGCCGCGCGGCGGTAGCGCTCGGTGTGATCAATATGCTGCTCACGGCCAAAGTTGCCGGCCGCGCCTTCCAGGCCGGTGGTGACCACGTTCCAACCGGCGCGGCCGCCGCTGATCAGGTCCAGCGAGGCAAACTGGCGGGCGACGTTGAAGGGCTCGGTGTAGGACGTGGTCAGCGTGGCCACCAGGCCGATCTTCGACGTCGCACCGGCGATGGCCGAAAGCAGGGTCAGTGGCTCCAGACGGTTGAGGAAATGCGGCGCGGAATCCGGGGTGATGTAGGGGCTGTCGACGATGAAGACCAGATCGAATTTGGCCGCTTCTGCCTGTTGCGCCTGGGCACGGTACCAGTCGATATCGACACTGGCATCGCCGGGGATTTGCGGGTGCAGCCATTCGTTTTGCGCAGTGCCGACGCCGGTGAGGATGGCACCGAATTTGAGTTGCCGGGGTGAGGTGGACATAGGGATTTCTCCATAACGAACATGAGGACTGACTGGCAAAAAAAAGATCACACTGTGGGAGGGGGCTTGCCCCCGATGGTTGCGGGTCAGTCAAAGAGGCATCAACTGACACGCCCTCATCAAGGGCCAAGCCCCCTTCCACACGTTTAACCGCGTGAATCAGGCTGTGCGGGCAGCGATGGCTTCGACTTCAACCAACGCTCCGGGCAATGGCAGCGCGACGACTTGCAACGCCGTCCGTGCCGGTTTGTTCGGCTGCTCCGGCGTACCGAAGAACTGCGTATACCCACGCTGCAACCCGGCAAAATCCAGCTTGCCGTCGGTCTCTTCAGCCCCCACCAAAAACACCCGCAATTGCACGATATCGCCCAGATCCAGGTCCTGCTGCTGAAGAACCTTGCGCAGTTTGTTGAATACCGAAACCGTCTGTACTTCGGTGTTTCCATAGACCCCCGGCACCTGAGGATCGGCAGCGTCCGGCAAGGTCCCGCTGACAAAGATCAGGCTGGCGGACGCCGGCACGGTGACGGTCTGCGAGATCGGAAAATCGCCGACGCTGGTACGTTGAATGCTGTCGCTCATGGTGTGTCTCCTTAAGAGGCGGCGAGTGCCGCGACCTGTCGTTGTTGGGTTACCCGTTCGGCCAGTTGCGCGATCACATGCCGCGCCGAGTTGGCCGCCGATTCCTGCCAGATACCCACGCCGCTTTGCACCAGGCCGTCGCCGGCGAAGTACACACGGCCATGGCCGGCTTCGAGCAGGCTGCTTGCGTCAGCCGGGAAGTGTTCGCGTTGCAACCACGGGCCCTCGCTGTAGGGGATCTGCTCCCAGGTCACGGCCAGGGGGTTACGCAGGTGTTTGGAGAAACCGGGGTGCAGCAGCTCAACCGCTTCCCTGGACGTGGCGTATTGCTCGGTGAAGGGTTTTGCGCCAAACGCATCGGCGCCCTCGCCGGTTACATAGCCGGCTACGAGCAGGCCTTCGCGGGTATTGAGGTCGTTGCTCGGGTACCACAACAGGCGCGCGGGGTGTTCGATCCACGACAGCCCGCCATAGGTGCGGTAGTCGGTTTCCCAGAAGCGCGGGGATTGCCACGCCACTTTGGTCGCCTGGTCGCTGCGGGTGCTGAGCAGCGCGGCTTTGATCGGGTCACTGAAGTCGGTATCGAGTTTGGCCAGCAACGGCAGCGGCAACGTCGAGATCAGGTAATCGGCACGCACCACCTGTTCGCGGCCACTGTGCTGGTCGTGATAGGTCACCGCCACGCCGTCCTCCAATTGGCGGATCTGACGCACCACGGCCCCCAACTGCACGTGATCACTCACCCGTTGATAGAACGCGTCGGTGATGCGGTCCATGCCGCCGACTGGTTGGAACATGGTCGCCGAAAACTCCGGAAACTCGGTGTGCAGCAATGCGCCCCACAGTTCCGGGTGCAGCAGTTGATCCAGCGACAACGGGCTGCGACTGGCCGGCAACGCGCCCGGATGGGCAGGAGACTCAAGGTGCCCCGAGCGAATCGTGCCCTCAAAGGCCAGCGCTTGGGACAGGTCGCCGTACACCTGCAAAAACGCCAGCAACCGCGTGCGTTCCTCAGTACTCAGCACATCATCAAGGGCATCACGCTGCACGGCTTTGGCCAGCAGGCCGGACAAGTGCCCCCGCGCATCATTGATCGCCTGGCCAACGCTGAACGCCGGCTTTTGCACATCGGGCCTTACCTGGGCGCCATGGCTGCTGTTGACCAGCACTTCCAACGGCACGCCAAGCTCACTGCAATAGTCGAGGATCGTGCGGTGCTGGCTGGGAATCCGGGCCGGGCCGGCGTTGAAGTAATGCCCTTGATCGAATGCCGCCGTTTGCGTGCGGCCATCCTTGTAGTCCACGCGGTCGCCATGGCGCAGGGTCCAGGTGCGCCCCCCGACCCGCTCACGCGCCTCCAGCACTTGCACGTCAAACCCGGCGCGGGTCAGCTCCAAGGCGGTAACCAGACCGGCGATCCCGGCGCCCAACACCAGCACGCGGGTGCCTTGCCCCAAGCCTTCCTTGAGTTTCAACGGTTGCGGACGGCGGTGCGACGAAGGCCCCAAACCTAATGCCGCCAGTGCATCCTTGACGGCTTTTTCGCCGCCTACCGCCGCTATGCTCGACAACGCTTCACGTCGTGTCAGTCCCATGTCGATTGCTCCTTAATCCGGCAGGCCCGGTGGGTTGATCAGCGACTTGTCCACGCGCTCCACATCCAGGCCCCAACGTTGCAGCACCTGTTCGTATTGGCCGCCGGCAATCGCGCCTTCCAGGGCGGTGTGGATAGGCTTGACCAGGCCGTTGTCCTTGCGCGTGGTCACAGCGATGTCGGCCTGCAACGGCCAGCCACCGTTCACCGTGCCGACGCGCTTGATGCCCCCGGTGATCGCCGCCGAATAGGCGTACACCGAGTTAGGCCCGAACAGCGCATCGCTGCGCCCGGACTGCACCGCCAATTGCGCGGCGGCCTGGTCGTCGAAGTACTGCAACAGCGCGAGTTTGAGGCCGGCCTTTTCATTGGCTTCGTTCCAAGCCAGCAGGACTTTTTCCTGGTTGGTACCGGAGCCGACGATGATCTTCAGCCCAGCAATATCCGCAGCCTGTTTGATCTCAGAGATCTTGCTGGTGGTCTTGACGTAGAAGCCGAGCACGTCCTGGCGATAGGTGGCGAAGTCGAAACGCTTCTTGCGCGCCTCAGTCACGGTGACGTTGCTGATCACCGCGTCGTACTTGCCCGAGCTGACGCCCAGGGGCCAATCCTCCCAACTGGTCTGCACCACGTTGAGTTGCAGGCCAAGGCTGTCGGCCACCAGTTGCGCGGTGTCGGCTTCGCTGCCGATGGTGGTTTTGTCGTCACTGGCCAGCAGCGCCAGGGGCGGCCCGGCCACGCCGGACACAGCCACGGTGAACTTGCCCGGCTGGGCGAACTTGAAACCCGGTGGGATCTGCGCGATGGCCGCCTCGTTGCGCGGCACATGAACGCGCACGCGGTCGGGGCTGAGGTCGACCTGTTGCACAGCAAATGCGCTTTGTGCGGTGCTGACGGCAAGCGCCAATAGGCCGATACGAGCGGTAGAGATAAACATGGGCAGTCACTCCGTTAACTAAAGCACTTTGCCGAGAAAGGCCACGGTGCGGGGATGTCGGGGTTGGCGGAAAATCTGTTCAGGCGGCCCTTCTTCGATCAGTTGGCCGTCGCAGAGAAACACCACGTGGTCGGCCACTTCACGGGCAAAGCCGATCTCATGGGTGACGATGACCAAGGTCACGCCCAGTTGGGTCAGGCCCTTGATCACGTCGAGGACTTCCCCCACCAACTCGGGGTCGAGGGCCGATGTGGGCTCGTCGAACAGCAGCACCTTCGGGTCCAGCGCCAGCGCACGGGCGATGGCGACGCGCTGTTGCTGACCGCCGGAAAGCTGGCGCGGATAAGCATCGACCTTGTCCGCCAGGCCGACCTTGGCCAACAGCTCTGCGGCCTTGGACTGCGCCTCAGCCTTACTCCAGCGCTTGTGGGCCAAAGGCGCTTCGGCGACGTTTTCCCAAGCGGTGAGGTGCGGGAACAGGTTGAAGTTCTGGAACACGAAGCCCACGTCGATACGGCGCTTGAGAATCTCCCGCTCCTTGAGTTCATACAGCAGGTCACCTTTGCGCCGATAACCGACGTATTCACCGTCGATGGTGATGTGCCCGCTGTCGATTTTCTCCAGGTGGTTGATGGTGCGCAGCAAGGTGGACTTGCCCGAGCCGGACGGCCCGAGAATCACCGTGACCTTGCCGGGGTCGATGGTCAGGTCGATGTCCTTGAGCACCTGCTGGCTGCCAAAGCGCTTGCCCACGCCCTGGATCTGGATACGTCCTGCACGCGCTTCACTCATGGGATTTCTCCTTGAGCCAACCGCGTATGCGCTGCAACGGCGTGGGCGGTAGCACCCTTGCCGTTCCCCGTGCGAAATGACGCTCGACGTAATATTGAGCACTGGTCAGCACGGTGGTGATGATCAGGTACCACACGGTGGCGACGATCAGCAGCGGGATCACCGCCTGGGTGCGGTTGTAGATGACCTGCACGGTGTAGAACAGCTCCGGCAGGGCCAGCACGTAGACGATGGACGTGCCCTTGACCAGGCCGATGATCTCGTTGAAGCCCGACGGCAGGATCGAGCGCAATGCCTGGGGCAGGATGATCCGGAAGATGCGGCGTGATGCAGGCAAACCGAGCGCCGCTGCCGCTTCATGCTGACCGGCGTCCACACCGATCAGGCCGCCGCGAATGATCTCCGCCGCGTAGGCCGCCTGCATCAGGCTCAAACCGAGAACCGCCGTGGTGAACTGGCTGAGCACGTCCACCGTCGACCACTCGGCAAATACCACGCTGGTGAACGGCACGCCGAGCACAATGTGGTCATACAGGTAGGCAAAGTTGTACAGGATGATCAGCACCAGCAACGCCGGCATCGAACGGAAAAACCAGATATAGCCCCAGGCCAGGGCCGCCAAAAGCGGCGAGCCGGACAGTCGCGCCAGGGCCAGCGCCGTGCCGAGGATCACGCTGAACACCGTGCTCAACAGTGTCAGCAACAACGTTTGCCCGAGCCCGCGCAGCACCGACGGCGAGAAGAACCACTGGCCGAACACACCCCACTCCCACCGCGGGTTGGTGGCGAGGGAATGGGCGATCGCGAGCAGCACCAGAGCGGCGAAGATCGACCCGGCCCAACGCCACGGGTGCCGGGCAGGCACCACTTGCAGGGCTTTGATCGGTGGGGAGACACGGACCTGGCGAACCTCGCGGGGCTGGTCAATCAGGTCATAGGGTTTGGCGACAATAGGCATGGTTTATTCCTCGGCCTTAGAAGGCATAGGTCAAGCGGGTGTAGTAGTACCCGCCGGTGAATCCGTAGGGCGAATAGGTGCCGTAGCTGCTGACCATGGTGCTGCTGGGCACGCCTTGTTTCTTGGGGTAGACGTCGAACAGGTTTTTGGCGCCGATCGCCACGTTGAGGTCTTTGGTGAGGTTGTAGCCAAGGTCGAGATCGGTGATCCATTTGGCCGCGTAGACCCGGTCGAGGCTGCGGTCGGCGGACACATTGACCTCCTTGTAGGAGCCGTAGCGGGTCAGGGCCAGGTTGAGGTTGAAGCGATCGATGCTCCAGTCACCGCCCAGGATCAGCTTGGTGCTGGGCTGTACGCCGGTGATCAGGTTGCGTGCCTGGCGGTCCATCAGGTCGTAGGACGTGCCGAGGATTGTGGTGGACTCCTTGTAGTTGAGGATTTTGGTCTGGTTCCAGTTGAACGCTGCGGTCCACTTCAGCGCGCCGTACTGGCCCAGGTCCTGGCTGTAGTTGCCGACCAGGTCGAGGCCTTTGGTGCGGGTGTCGGCCCCGTTGATAAAGTACTGGCCGCCGGAGGTGGAAGTGATGCCGTTGCCTTGCAGCACCTGGGTGATTTCCGGGCCCAGCAAGGTGCCGGTCAAGGTGATGCGGTCGCGCAGGTTGATCACGTAGGCGTCGGCGGTGAAGCTCAGGCGGTCGGTGGGCGTGAGGGTGAAGCCGAGACTGAAGTTGGTCGAGCGCTCGGGTTTCAAATCCTGGGCGCCCAGGGCTTGGGCAGCCGCCGAACCGGTGGGCAGCACCCCGTAGTTGATCGACTGATACACGCCGTCCACCACGCCATAGGTGGTGGAACGCGCACTGAACAGGCTGTTGGCCAGGGACGGCGCGCGGAAGCCATTGCTCACCGTGGCGCGCACGGCGAACTGTGGAGTGAAATCGTAGCGAGTGGTCAACTTGCCGCTGCGGGTGGCGCCCACGCCCTGGTTGTAATGCTCGTAGCGAAACGCGGTGCCCACGTACCAGTCCGGCACCGGGTTGAAGCCCACATCGACGTAACTGGCCAGGCTGTTGCGCGAGGCGCTGCTTTCTTCATCCGGCGAAATGCCGTTGGTGACCTGCGCCCCGCTTGATGCGCAATTGCCTGGGGCTACGCAGTAACCGCCGTTGGCATAAGACTCGTAATCACCGGCCTGCACCTCATAGGTATCGCGCCGATGCTCGAAGCCGTAACTCAGGTCGAGCGGCTTTTGCAGGCCGATATCGAAGCCGCGCTTGAAGTCGAGGTTGGTGGTCAGCTCGGTGCTGATCCAAGTGCCGGAGGTGAAGCTGTTCGGCGTGGCCTCGCCCAAAGACGGGTTCTGGTTATGGGTGGTGCCCTGCTCCGCTTCGTTGCGCCCGTAGGTGGTGGACAAATCCCAGTCCCACTCGCCGACGGTGCCCTTGCCGCCGAATGCAGCCTGGAAATCGTCCTCATCGATGTACCAGGTCGGCGTGTAGCCACCGGGGTAACCGTTAGGTCCGGTGGTGATGGTGTTGGTGATGGTCGGCAGGCGGAAATTCTGCCCCTGCTCGGCCTTGCGCCGTGAATAGGTGGTGAAGGAATACAGGCTGAAATCGTCGTCGATAGGCAACTCGGCGTTGTAGCCCAGGGTCAGCAAGTTGGTCTTCGGCGTGCCGTAGCCGCCATAAGTGGAACGGCCGGCTTGCTCATAGGCCTGTGCGTAGGTGTAGCCGTTGGCGCTGGCCTTGTTGTCATCGTTCTGGCTGCGGGCATCCAGTGCCAGTTGCACGATGCCGCCGTTGCCGATCTCAAAGCCTTTGTTGAGGCTTTGTTGCACGGTCTGTTTTTTGCCGTCATAGCCGAGGCCGGCATTGGTCACCGAAGTGCCGCTGGTGTCGGCCTTGAGGATCACGTTGATGACCCCGGCGATGGCATCGGAGCCGTACTGGGCAGCGGCGCCGTCACGCAACACTTCCACATGGTCGATGGCGCTGATGGGGATCAGGTCCAGGTCTGCCGGGGCGGCGCCGGTGTTGATGCCGTTGATATTCAGCGTGGCGGCGGTGTGGCGGCGCTTGCCATTGACCAGCACCAGCACTTCGGCGGCGCTCATGCCCCGCAGGTTCGGCGCGCGGGCAATGCCGCTGGCGTCCCAACCGGTTTTTTCCGGCAGGGTCAGCGATGGGATCACCGCACTCAACGCCTCCATCAAACCCGGCTTGCCGGTGCTTTGCAGTTGCTTGGCGCTGACCACATCGATCGGCACCGGACTGCTGGTGACCGTGCGCTGCTCAGCACCACGGTTGCCGGTGACCACCACGGTGGACAAGGTGCTGTCGTCCTGGGCATGGGCGGTGTTGGCCAGAATTGCCAGGGCCAGGATGGCGGTGGGTTTTGACGTTTGCTTCATAGGCGTGCCTGTATTTCCAAATCGCGAAGTCGGGCAGTCACGCGGCGATGCGCGGTGCTCGGTTTTATGGGGCTATTGCGGCGATTTGGGGTTAGGGCGACTGCGGGGATTGAATTGGCAACATACGTTGAACTCACTTCCAACGATTCTGCTGCGGGGGATGATCACCCGGTTATGGCGCGCAGAATCTTGATTACGCTGGGTACCATCCGAGGTCAGGGGTAGGCTGTTGCGATCAAACATAACGGAATGGGTTTTGAAAATATAATGCTGTTTTGATATAAGCTAATATTCTCTAATTTCATTATTTATTAATTACTTTATTCATAATAATGATGTTTTTTTAGGTGCGGGGGTTAGGTGGATTGGGGGATATCCGTTGTTGGAGTAACAGCGGGTTATTGGCTCCGCCCCTACGGCGGGTCACTTTGGAAAAGAGCCGGAATGCCGGCCCACCCCAAAGTAACCAAGGACTCTTGCCCCAACACTCGGCACCTCGCCTAGGCTCGGTGTCCGGCCAGCGTGTTTGACGGGGCGCCTAAGATAAAGATCAAAAGCAGAACAGCAGGCTAGGACCTATCTGTCTGACCTACGGAGATCAAACTGTGGGAGGGGGCTTGCTCCCGATGGCGGTGTGTCAGCCAACAGAGCTGTAACTGAACCACTGCAATCGGGAGCAAGTCGAATCGTCGCACCGCCCCTCCCACATTTGGAATGCGGTCGGCTCTAAGGCCGCCGCGGCCTTGCTTTTGATCTGGAGTCGCCCCGTCAACCACGCTGGCCGGCATTCCGGCCTTTACAAAAGTGACCCGCTGTAAGAGCGGAACCATAAGCCGCTATTACCTGAATAACGGATATGTACACCGACAAACCGCAGATCAGAAGCAAGCCCCACATCAACCACATACCCAGACCTACCGAGCCGGCCGCAACAACTGCATCTGCTGCCGATAATCATCCGTCACCTGCCGCGCCTGACTACTGCTGGTAATCACCCTAGGCGTAATCAACACAATCAACTCCGTCCGATCCTTGGACTTGCTCGTATTCCCAAACAACCACCGCAACCCCGGGATCTTTCCAAGGTAAGGCACTGCACTCACCGACTCGGCGTTGTCCTGCTTGATCAACCCGCCCAGCAACACCGTCTGCCCACTCTGCACCGCCACTTGGGTGGACACCGACCGCGTGGAAATACGCGGATTAGTCGGCGTGTCGCTGTTACTCGACGCCTGATCCTGCGCATCACTGACCTGCTGCTGAATATCCATGTACACCAATCCACCCGGATTGATCCGCGGCACCACGTCGAGGATCACCCCAGTCTGCACATATTCAACACTGCTCAAGGTGGTATCCGAGGTACCCGTGTTAACCGTGGTCTGGCTGATGGGAATGTTGTCCCCCACCTGAATCTGCGCTGGCTGGTTATTCATCACCACCAGCGACGGCGCCGACAGCACCTGGGTGCGACCGTTGGTTTCCAATGCATGCAGCGCCACTTGCAGGTTGGTGCTGACGAAGGAGTAGAACAACGAATCCGCGCCTAGCCCAGCACCGCCACCCCCCAACGCGCCTTGGCTGCCGGAGGCATTGGCCACAGTGGTGCTGGTGGAATTGCCCGCCAGGCGCCCCAGGTACCACTGCACGCCAAGGTCCAGTTCACCGGTGAGTTTGACTTCGAGAATGCGCGTCTCGATCTGCACTTGCAGCGGTGGATTGTCGAGACGTTTGATCGCCGATTCGATCTCTTTCCACTGCACCGGCCGGGTGCGGACCAGCAGTTGGTTACTGCTTTTTTGCGCGGTGATCCGAGTGCCTGCGTCGAGGCTTTTGGTCGGGGCGTCTTCGGTCGCGCCCTGCTCGGCGGTGTCCTGCTCGACTTCGGGCTCCTGCTCCTCATCCTCGGCGGCGGGTTGGTTGCCATTGAGGTTGTTGCTCAGGCCACCCGGCGTGCTGCCGGACGTGCTGTTGGTGCCCGGCGAAGACAATGTTGCCGTGCGCAAACCGGGGGCGACTTTGGCCGGGGTGTCGTCCTTGATCGCGCCTGTGCCGTAGATCTGCCGCAGGTACTTGGCCAGGTCGGTGGCCTTCATGTTGCGCACGTCATACACATACATCTGCGGCTCGTTGCCGCCGCCTTCGTCGATGGTGTGGATCCAGTCGCCGACTTCACTGAGGTACTGCGGCTGCGACGAAATCGCCACCACCGAGTTGGTCCGCTCGATAGGCAGAAAGCGCACCATGCCCGCCAGGGGCATGCCGCTGTCGGGGCCGAACATCTTTTGCAGTTCGGGCATCAGTTCGGCCACCGAGGCGCGTTGCAGGCCGAACACGCCCACCGACATGCCCTTGAGCCAGTCCACGTCAAAGGTGTCGATGGTGTCCTGGTAATTGGCCAGTTCTTCGGGGGTGCCGGCCAGGCTCAGCACATTGCGCGCCGGGTCCACCAGCAGGAAGGCATTTTCGCGGGCGAACGGCTTGAGCAGCTTCTGCATTTCGGTGGCGGAGATATAGCGCAGCGGAAACAACCGCGCCGACAGGCCACTGGACGGTTGCGACACGCGCATTTCGGGGACCAGTTTTCCCGCCACCGCCTGATTCGCCGGCAGGATCACATAACGACTGCCCTGCTTGATCATCGCGTTGTCGGTCCAGGACAGCAGGGTTTCCAGAATCGACAACGCCTGCTGTTTGTTCACCGGTTTGGAGGTGGAGAAGCTGACGTTGCCCTTCACGCCCTGAGCGATGCTGTAGTTCTCGTGCAGCAGATCGCCCATCACGCTGTTGATCACCGCTTCAATCGGCTGGTCGGCAAAGTTGAACACGATGTCGCCGCCGCCCTCCTCCTTCGCAGACGGTGCCGCAACCGGTTGCCGCACAAACTGTTGGTTGCCGCGAATCAGTTGGCGCTGGGGCGGCGCTTTTGCCTGGGGCTGGCCGCTGTCGACCGGCGCCTGTTCGCTGGCCGGGTCCACGGGCGGACGTTGCGAGCCGGTGCCCTGCATTGCTTCGTGCAGCAGGGCCTCGTCCGGGTCGAGGTGGTCGGGGAATGTCCCGCAGCCACCGAGGGCGACGGCGGTGGCCAGGCAAAATGCGGTGGTGCGCAAGGCGCCAGGGAAGGTATCGATCAAGGGGTGGACTCGCGAGGAAGGGTAATCGGCGGTGTGCTGGACGGCGGCGGCAAACGCAGGGCCCGCAGGCTCAGGGTTTGGCTGCGGCCGTCGAGTACGAAACGGGCGTCGCGGGGGGTCAGGTGCTCCAGGCGCCAGCCATTGGGCAGGGTCTGGTCCTGGTGGACTTTCAACGGGGGGCCGTCGGCGCGCTTGAGCAGCGCCACGCGCAGGTCACCGTCGAGGACGATGCCGGTCAGCGTGAGGCTCGACAGGCTGGAGACAGTGCCTTGGCCCACCGCGCGGTCGGGGCTGCGGTCGGGGCTGAACAACGGTGCCTGCCAGGTGCCGGCCAGGCTGTCCAGGGTTGCGCTCGGGGCCACTAACACCTTGGCCGCAGCATTGGCGCGTGTGTCGGGCGCGGGCGGCGGCAACCACTGCGGCGCATCGCCGATGCTGCTGAGGATGCCGGCCATCAGCAGCCCCAATAGGCCGGCCACGCCGATCAAGCCCCACTCCAGGGGACGCAAGGTGCTGATCATCGGCGCACCTGCGCGGCGGCAGCCGGTTGCAGGTAGCCACGCACCAACAGGTGCACCACCAATTTGCCGGCGCCGCCACTGGCGGGTGCATCCGGGGCGCGGCGGATACTCATTTCATCGACAAACAAAAACGGTCGCTGGTACTCCAGTTCATGGAGGATCGCGGTTAAGGGCTCGATGGCGCAGTTGAGGGTCAGGCTGACTTTGACCTGGCGATAGGGCTCGGCATCGTCCTGCTCCGGGGTGATGGGCATGCGCTGGGTCAGGCTGCAGCCGCCACCGAGACCGGCGCGGCTATTGATCAGGTCGGCGATGCGCTGCATCAAATCGGCGGCCACCGCGCTGGGGTCATCGCCGGGCAACAGGCTGGTGCTGCTGGCCGGGTCCTGGCGCGCTTCTTCCAGTTGCTGGCGCAAGCTGTCGCCCTGGCGCAGCACGCCGGCGTAGCGTTGCTGCTGTTCGCGCAGCTGCTCGGCCTGTTCGCCCAGGGTACGCAACGGGCCGGCGAACCAGCTGTCGATCAACAGCCAATACGCGCCGCCGAGCACCAACGCGAGGACGATCAAGGCCGCGCCACGGCGTTCACGGGGTGTCAGTGGTCGGCGCATCGGCGGCCTCCTGGTGCAGGTGGGCGCGCAAGGAAAACTGATCCTTGCCGGTTTGCGCATCGGGTTGGATGACCCCTTCGAACTGAGCGTTTTCCAGGCTGCGGCAGTTCTTGATGCGGGTGATCAGGGCACTGGCCTTGGCGCTTTGCCCGGAGAAGGACACGTCGGCACCGTCGTTGACTTCCAACTGGTCGATCCAGGTGTCGGGCGGCAGGCAGGCGGTCAGTTCATTGAGCAGTGCGGCCAAGGGCGGCTGCGCGGCCTTGCGGCGGATCAAGTACTGCGCGGCGCCCCGGGTGTTGAGCAGTTGCTGGCGCAGGGCCTGGACCTCGGCGACCTGGGCCTTTTGCGCACGCACGCTCTGTTGCATGGCGTCGAGCACGCGCTGGCGGTCGTTGAGCCACAGCACCATGGCGGCAATCAGCAAGGCGCCGCACAGCCACGGCAGACTGCGCTGCAAGCCCTTGCCCGCCGGGCGCTGGCGCGGACGCAACGGCGCCGGCAGCAGGTCGATGCCCATGGGCACGCCCGCGCGGTCGTATACGTCCACGGCGTGGGGTTGCAAGCCGAGTGCCGCGCAGTCATCGAGGATCTGGTCCAGACGCTCGCGCAGGATCGCCACCAGCGTCACCTGTAGATGGGCGGCCGTGCGGCGTTCCTGACGCGCGACAAAGTACAGCTGGGCGGCGTCGAACGGAGTGAAGCGGTCCAGTTCGTAACCGACGACCGTGGACAGGTTGCGTGCGGCGGCCACAGGCAATTGCAGGCTCTGCACCAACACGGCGTCCGGTGCCAGCAACAACACCTGGCGCGCCTCGCCGGTGAGCTTTACCACAGGCGCAGTGATCGGCCACGGGTAGACGTGCTCGGGAATGTCATGGGGCAACAACCACCCCGGCAGGCAGCCACGCAGCTCCTTGAGCCACAGGCGCCAGCCCTGTTGCAGCAGGCTGCCGTGCCAGCGCCGGGCGAGCGGCTGCGTCAGCAGGTGCAGCCGCGCGGTTAAGTGTTCATTCATTCTTGCCAACGTAGTACTCGATAAGGTTGTGCGCTGCCTTGCGCGGGGCTCAATAACACCGTGGCTTGCAGCTCGGCGTGGTAACCGCCGGGGCGTTGGGCGCGGCTGCTGACCACCAGCACATCACCGGGGTCGGCACCCACCGCACTTTGGTGCGGCAGGTTCAAGGCACGGCGCATCAACGGGCTCGCGAACGCCGGATCGGGCCGATCCAGGCCGCTCCACAGGCTGATTTCCGGCACCAGCGCGCTGTACAAGGCCTGGGTCATGCCCGGCAGTTGTCGCACTTCTTCCACCACCCGAAACGGTGCAAGGCCCTGGTTGCGGCGCACTTCCAAGTCCCTGGCCAACTGCTTGGCCTGGGCCTGTGTGGCGCCGCAGGCCAGGGCCAAGCGGGCAAAATCCCCCACTTCGGCGCTGTTGAGGTACAACTTGCCGCGCTCGCTGCGCAGGCTCACGTGCAGTTGGGCGTCGTCGAACACCAGCGGGATTTCACGCCCGTCGGCAATCCACTGTTTGCGCTGTAACGGGTCGGCCACGGCTTGCATCGCCAGCGCCACGCCCGCCTCCGCCGCCAGCACGGCCTGGGTGTGCTGGCGATGCCACGCGGCCTGGCGCGTTTCCAGCTGTACCCAACCGGCCAGCCCGCCCAGCAACAAACTGAGCAAGGCCAGCACCCAGAGCACCAGCAGCAGGGCCACACCCCGTTGGTGCTTGATCATTCGGGCGCCCCGCCGGACAGGTTCAGGCGCAAAGCAACCACCTGGGTCACCCACGGCACCGGGCCGTCGACGCGGGCGGCAATCCGCACCGCGTAGGGCAGGCGTTTGGTCCACGGCCACTCACTGATCCAGCCGGTGGCCTGGCCCTTGGGCGACAAGCCGCGATAGCTGAATTGCAGGTCTTCGACGCCTTTGAGCAACACCTGTGGCTCGCTGCGTGACGCCGGCACGCTGACCTGCGCCAGAGACTCAAACCGCGCAAACGCCACCTGCAAATCACGCTGCGCCTCAGGGCCAGTCAGTTGCAGGGTGAAACGCTGAATGCCGCCACCGAGCACACCGGGCAAGGTCGCCACAAACTGCATGCGCTGCGGTCCGCCCGCGAAAAAACCATCGACCTGGCTGTCGTCCTCGGTCACATCCAGCGGTAACGCCTCGCTGATGGCGGTGCGCAAAAACTGCTGGGCAGCACGCATTTCATCCAGGCTGACCGTGTAGCGCTGGGCCTTGAGTACCGCGCGATTGGCACCGAGCAACGCGCCGCCGACCAGGGTCAGCAGCACCCCCAGCAGGCTGAGCACGATCATGATTTCGAGCAGGGTAAAGCCCTGCTGGCGCCGCTTCATAATCCAGCCCCGGCGGCGCGCAGTTTCAAGGTGCTGAAGCTGGCCTGGCGCGGGCCTTCGCTGACACTCAGGTCCAGGCGAAACAAATGCGCCTGGCCGATGCGGCTGGGCTGTTGGGCGATGCGCAGTTGCCAGGCGATGCCGTCCATTTCGCCCTGGCGCGTGCCGCTCGCCAGAGGCCCGGTGCCCTCCTGATCCATTACGCTCAAGGCGGCATGGGTGAGACGGTCGCTATCGGCTACCTGCAACAACGAGCGCGCGCTCTGGCCGAAGGCGACCAGCAGCACCGTGCTACAGATCGCCATCAGCGTCAGCGCGGCGAGCATTTCCAACAGGGTAAAACCGCGCTGGTCCTTCATGGCAGGGCCTTGGACTGGACGCTGCCGGTCAGCCAGCCAATGTCGATGCGCCAACGTCGGCTGCCGTTGACCAGCAGCACGTTGCCGCCGGTGGAGCTGCCATCAGGATAGAAATCCACCGCCGAGCCCGCTTGCTCGGCGGTGTGCAGCGTTACCTGTAGCTCGGCGGGCCAGTGTTTTTTCGGGCGACCGGGCGCCTGGAAACTCAAGTCGCGCAAATCGAAGACGGTGCTTTCAGTGGTGCCACCGACAATCGCCCGGGCCCGCGTGCTGCGCAGCGCCTCGACGATCTGCCCGACCGCCTGGCGCTCTTTCGCCGCACGCAGACCTTGTTGCAGGCCAAAACCGACCAACCCGGCCGCGATGCTGATCAAGACGATCACCACCAGCATCTCCAGCAGGGTAAAGCCGCGTTGGGCGTTGGGCATGGTCGTGGGTTATTCCCAGTTGCCCAGGTCGGCGCTGTAGCCTTCGCCGCCGGGTTGGCCGTCCTGGCCGTAGAAGATCAGGTCAAACGCACCGTGCTCGCCAGGAAAGCGATAGCCAAAGGCATGGCCAAACGGGTCTTTGAGGTCCGACGGCTTGGCGTACGGCCCGGCCCAACCGGCGCTGTTGCCCGGTTTTTCAACCAGTTGCTGCAAGGTCTTGGGCGGTGAGCCGACATCCAGCCCGTAGCTTTCGATTTTCATCGAAAGGCTGGCCAGTTGCGCCTTGCCCGCGCCGTATTTGCCCTTGTCGACGTTACCGCCGACCTGGCGCACCACGATGGTCGCGACGATGCCCAGCAGTACGATCACGGCGAGCATTTCTAACAGGGTGAAACCGCTTTGGCGGCGTGCAGGTTTTGAGCGCATGGAGGTGGGTCCTTGAGGGTTCATATATTGCTGGTCAGGCTCATCAGCGGCAGCATGATCGCCAGCATGATCACCGCCACCAGCACCGCCATGACCACGGTCAGGGACGGCACCAGCGCAGCGAGCAGGCGGTCGATGCCGCGTTTGGCTTCAACGTCGAACACGTCGGCGACCTTGAGCAGCATGCTGTCCAATTCGCCGGCCTGTTCGCCGACTTCAATCATTTGCAAGGCCAGGTCCGGCAGCAGCGGCTGCGAGCCAAAGGCACTCGCCAGGGTGCCGCCGCCCTTGACCGACTCGGCGGCCTGGGCGACTTGCGCTTGCAGGGCGCGGTTGGTGCAGACCTGCCGGGCGATGACCAGGGCTTGCAGCAGGGCCACGCCATTGCTCAGCAAGGTGCCCAGGGTGCGCGCCAGTCGGGCGGCTTCGACCCGTTGCAACAGTGGGCCGATGAGGCGAATGCCCAACACGCGGCGATCGTATTTTTCGCGGCGCCGGGGGTCGCGCAGGCGAGCGGCCAGGGTCCAGATCGTCACGATCAACCCGGCCAACACCGCCAGGCCGTAGGCACCCAGGAATTGGCCGAGATTCAGGATCACCTCAGTGATCAACGGAATCGGCACGCCCAAGTCTTTGAAGATCGGCACGAACTGCGGCACCACATAGGCCAGCAACAGCGCCAGTGAACCCAGTACGCCGACCACCAGAAACGCCGGATAGATCAACGCATTGATCACCTCGCCCCTCAACAGTTGGCTGCGCTCCAGATAGTCGCTGAGCTGGCGCAGGGTGTTTTCCAGGGCGCCGCCGGCCTCGCCGGCACGCACCATGCTCAGGTACAGCGGCGAGAACTGGCTGCCCTCCTCTTCCAAGGCTTTGGACAAAGGCTGACCGGCTTTGACGCGCTCACGAATGCGCTCGATCAACGCGCGCGTCTGGGGCTGGCCGGGCTGTTTGAGCAGGATGCCCAGGGAGCGTTCCAACGGCTGTCCGGCGCCCAAAAGCGTGGCCAGTTGCTGGGTAAAACTGACCAACGCCGCACCGTTCAACTGGCCGCGCCCAAGGGCGTTGCGCAGCCCTTGAGCGCCGGCCACATCAATGTGCAATAACAACAAACCGCGCTTGTGCAGCGCGGCGACGGCGGCATCCTGGTCCTTGGCTTCCAGGGTGCCATTTTGCGGCGTGCCCTGGCTGTCGAGGGCGCGGTATTTGAACAGGCTCACGTGCCCTCCCCTCGGGTAACGCGCAGCACTTCTTCCAGGGACGTCACCCCAGCTACGGCTTGGCGCAGGCCTTCTTCATGCAAGGTGCGCAGGCCGCCGCGACGGGCAGCCTGTTCCAGGGTGGCGGCGTCGGCCTGACGCATCAGCAGGCTGCGCAGTTCATCGTTCATCACCAGCAATTCAGTGATTGCACTGCGGCCGTGGTAGCCGCCGCCGGGCGCGTCGGCGCGAGGGCGATAGAGCATGATCGGGCGCTGCTCGGTAAAACGATCCAGGCCATGTTCGGCGATCAATTCGGCCGGTGCTTCGAAGGCTTCTCGAGTGGCCGGATCAAGACGGCGCACCAGGCGTTGGGCGAGGATGCCGTTGACGGTCGAGGCGATCAGATAGCTCTCAACGCCCATGTCCAGCAAGCGCGTGATACTCGCCGCCGCGCTGTTGGTGTGCAGGGTCGACAGCACCAAATGGCCGGTCAACGAGGACTGGATGGCGATGCGGCAGGTTTCCAGGTCGCGGATCTCGCCGATCATGATCACGTCCGGGTCCTGACGCACGATGGAGCGCAGCGCGCCGGCAAAGTCGAGGCCGATGGCCGGTTTTACCTGGATCTGGTTGATGCCTTCGAGCTGGTACTCCACCGGGTCTTCCACGGTGATGATCTTGCGCTCGGCGGTATTGAGCCGCGACAGCGCGGTGTACAGCGTGGTGGTCTTGCCCGAGCCAGTCGGACCGGTGACCAGCAGGATGCCGTGGGGGCGTTCGAGCACTTCGAGGAAGGTTTCCAGGCGCTGGCCATCGAAGCCCAGGCTCTGAAAATCGAACTGCACAGTCTGGCGGTCGAGCAAACGCATGACCACCGACTCGCCAAAACTGGTGGGCACGGTGGACACACGCAAGTCCAGTTCCTTGCCCTGGATGCGCAGCATGATGCGCCCGTCCTGGGGCAGGCGGCGTTCGGCGATGTCCAGGCGCGCCATGATCTTTACCCGCGAAATCACCGCCGCCGATGAACTGGACGGCGGCGCCTCCGCCTCGTGCAGCACGCCGTCGATGCGGTAGCGCACCTTGAGCTGATTTTCGAAGGGTTCGATATGGATGTCCGAGGCGCGATGTTCCACCGCGCGCTGCAGGATCAGGTTGACCAGGCGAATCACCGGCGCTTCGGAGGCCATGTCCTTGAGGTGTTCGATGTCTTCGAGCGCGCCGCCCTGTTCGTCGAGGTTTTCGATCAGGGTACCCATCGCCGAGCGGCCCTGGCCGTAGTAGCGCTCGATCAGGGTATCGACTTCATTGCGCGGGCCCACCGCCAGCCACACCGGCACACCGCAGGCATAAGCCATGGCCTGGAACGGATAAACCAACGCCGGGTTGGCCGCCAGCACCCGCAACCCGCCCTGGCTCCAGCCCACGGGCACCACTTGGTGATGGCGCATAAAACGCTCGGTCAGGGCCGGTAACGGGTCGAGCAACGGCGGCGCTGCGTCCGCCAGCAACAGCGGTGCGCCAAGCAGGTCTGCCCAGGCGCGGGCCAACTCCACTTCGGAGACCAGTCCCAGGCGGGTGAGCAGGCCGAGTAATTCGGTGTCGTCAGACTCCTGGGACAGGCGCCGGGCGCGCTCCAGGTCAACGGTTTTCAAGCCGGCGTGCTGCATCAGCCACGCGCAGACCTGTTCGGTGTGCGGGATGTGCATCTGGCAGGCGTTGATGGGCGTTGAGGGACTTGGCATGAGTAGCTATCTGAGGGGCGATGTTCTAAAGGGCTACTGGGAACCCCTGTGGGAGTGGGCTTTCCCCTCCCGCAGGGGGCCGCGTTTCGCCGTTAGTTCGAGGTCTTCGGCGCGGCCTGGCTGCCATTCAACGGTCGGCCACCCTTGGTGGTTTCTGCCTTCTGCTTCTTGGCAGCCTTGGCATCGTGGGACTGGGTCAACACGGTGGAATCGGCGGCGCCGGACTTGGCATCCGCGTCGGTGGCTTCAGCCGCAATGGCCGCGCCGCTCAATGCAACGCCCAGCACAAAACCGGCACCCAGCAGGGACTTTTTCATAAACATTCTCCAGATAAAAAACTGCGAAACGCTCACGTGGCGCCTTGAATCGGTTCAAGACCCTACAGCAAAGCGTTGTGTATGACAGCGAGTATAAAACATGGCCTTTTAGAACTACCGAGCAACGCCACTAGTTCGCCATGCCACCATCTATTTTCTTAAACCAATCGACTGGTAGGTTTAGTCTTAGTTCAAAATCGTAATGAAATATTTCTTATTTCACGCAAAAATTAGCTTTCGTTTGACTTATAACCGCAAGAATTGCCTTAATTATCACGTTTTCGCGGTTCAAAATGCCATCTCGTGATATCGCCAAGACATCATCCACAACAATAATTAACACAATTATTAAACTTACAGAATCTGCAAAACCCGCCAAGTAATTGCAATTAGCCATCGGTTAAACATTGCGATCAAGGCGAACTATTGCCCACGAAAAAGTGACGAGCGTCACCCTATTTTTACTAAACAGTTGTCGGAGAAACCCCATGAATAAACGCAAGATGATCGGTGCGCAGTCGGCGTTTGCCCTGCTGGCGCTGGCCGTGTCCCAGGTGCACGCGGCCACCAGCCCTGCCTTGGACGAAGGCCGGGTGAACCGTGCAGAAAAGGCCGCGGACAAAACCCTGGCGAAGATGACCATGGAAGAAAAACTCGCCTACATCGGCGGCACCGGTGGCTGGGACGTCAAGCCGCTGACCCAATACGGCATCCCACAGATCCACGGTGCCGACGGCGGCGTCGGTGTGCGCTACACCAGTGAAGGCAACGCCCAGGGCGTGGTCTACCCTTCCGGACCGAACCTGGCCGCCAGTTGGAACCCGCGCCGCGCCATCGACCTGGGTCGTGCACTGGGCTACGACACCGCCAGCGGCGGTTATCAGTTCGTCACCGGCCCCGGCGTGAACCTGTACCGCATGCCCTACAGTGGCCGTGCGTTCGAGTATCTGTCCGGTGAAGACCCATTCCTCGGCGCCAGCCTGGGGCCGGCAGTGATCAACGGTATCCAGTCCCGTGGCGTGTGGGCCAACGCCAAGCATTTCGCGGCCAACGACCAGGAAAGCAATCGCTTCCACCTCGACGAAATCATCAGCGAGCGTGTGCTGCGCGAGATGACCCTGCCGCCCTTCGAGTCCGCCTCGAAGAACAGCAAGGTGGCGATGATGATGTGTGCGTTCCAGAAAGTGAACGGCGAGTTCGCCTGCCAGAACAAACACCTGATGCGCGACATCCTGAAGACCGAATGGGGCTACCCAGGCTTCGTGCAGAGTGACTACAACGCGGTGGTCAACGGCTTGCCGGCGGCGCAGGCCGGCACCGACCTGGACATGATGGGCTACCAGATGAACAGCACGGTGCTCAAGCCGTTTCTGGACAGCGGCGAGCTGAGCAGCGCGACCATCGATGACAAGGTGCGGCGCATCCTCAAGCAGATCTACCTGTACAAGTTCGACAGCAAAGCGCCGTTGACCAGCCACAACATGAACAGCGCCACCAGCAACCGCGTGGCCCTGAACGCGGCGCGCGAAGGCATCGTGTTGCTGAAAAACCAGAACAACCTGCTGCCTCTGGATGCCAAGAAGGTCAAGACCATCGCGGTGGTCGGCAACCTGGCCAAATACGCCCCGCCCACCGGTTTCGGCAGCGCGAATGTGATGGCGGCCAACTACATCAGCGAGCTGAGCGGCCTGCAGCAATTGGCGCCGGGTGCCAAGGTCGAGTTTATCGACGGCCTGTCCCTGGACCCGACGGCCTCCAACTGGACTCACACGGACAGCGACGGCAACAGTGTCAAAGGCGTGAAGACTGAGTTCTTCAACAACACCAACTGGTCCGGCGACCCGGCGGCCAGCCGCACCGATCGCCATGTCGACCTGGACTGGTCCACCGACACCCTGCCGGTGAACGGCGATACGGCGGCCACTTCGATTCGCTACAGCGGCCAGATCACCCCGACCGTCAGCGGCGAGCAGGTGTTCAAGATTCGCGCCGACGGTGCCGTGCGTCTCTACGTCAACGGTAAGAAAGTGCTGGATAACGGCGACGGCAAGCCGCTGCCCAACAACAGCATCCCACCGACCATTCCGGTATTCGCCAAGGTCAATCTGGAGGCTGGCAAAGCCGTCGACATCAAGCTGGAATACTCGCGCCGCAACGGCTACCTCTCGACCATGGGCGGTTTGGTGGGCGTGCAGATGAGCTGGGCCTCGCTGGTGGCGCCACAGGACCTGGCCAAGTACGACGCCGTGCTGGTGGCTGCGGGCAACAGCAATGAATACGAAGGTGAAGGCTTTGACCACAGCTTCGACCTGCCGGAGTTCCAGGGCCAACTGATCCAGAGCATCGCCAAGGTCAACCCCAATACTGTCGTCACCCTGCACGGCGGCACCGGGTTGAAAATGAGCGACTGGATCGACCAGGTACCGGCCGCATTGCATGCGTTCTACCCTGGGCAGAACGGCGGCCAGGCATTGGCGGAGATCCTGCTGGGCAAGGTCAACCCGTCGGCCAAGTTGCCAATCAGCATCGAGCGCAACATCGAAGACAACCCGATCTACGCGACCTTCCCCAAGTTCGACAACCAGGAAACCCTGGCTGAGATGAGCTACAAGGACGACCTGTTCCTGGGCTATCGCGGTTACGAGAAAAAAGGCATCAAGCCGCTCTACCCGTTCGGCTATGGCTTGTCGTACACCACCTTCGGCTACAGCAACATCAGCGTGACGCCAGGGGTTGCAGTTGCAGGGGCGCCGATCAAGGTGTCGTTCGACCTGGCCAACACCGGTAAGGTGGCGGGCGCCGAAGTCGCCGAGCTGTACGTGGGCCAGAGCAATCCGAAAGTCGAGCGGGCGCTCAAGGAACTCAAGGGCTACAAGAAAGTGTTCTTGAAGCCGGGCGAGAGCAAGCGCGTGACCATCGAGCTTAACGATCGCTCGCTGGCCTACTACGACGTCAAGAGCAAGCAATGGGTGGTGGACGCCGACAGCTTCAACTTGTCGGTGGGCGCGTCGTCTCAGGACATTCGCCTGAACGCCAAGCTGGTCAACCCGTTCCGCCAGGAACTGTCGACGACCACCAGCAACCCGTTGCCGCGTTCAGCGCTCAATTCGACGTTGCGTGAGCTGCCACAGGTGAAGACTGGCGGTGTGCTGCATCAGAATGAAGGCGACAGCGGCACCAGTGAAGGTGATGGCTATGACATGAGCGATGACAGCAGCCAGGGCAGTGCTGCCGGTAACTGATCCCGACTCGGTCTAATGTGGGATGGGCAAGCCCCCTCCCACATTTTTGACTGTGTTTGACTCAGGTTCGAATGGCCGCTTCAACCCGCGCAATGTAGGCGTCGAAGCGCGCCACCAGATCCACCTGCTCGGGAAACCGCAACCACTGGATCTGCAGGCCATCCATCATGGCCAGAATCTCCTCCACCAGCCCGGCGATGTCGACGTCGCCGCGCACCTCCCCCGCCGCCACCAGGTCGGCAAACTGTCCTTGCATGCGTTGGTGAATCGCCGCGTAGCGCGCCTGGAACCACGCCCAGGCCGGCTGGGTATCCAACAGACTTTCGGCATTCAAGATGGTAAACGCGCGCACCACGCCAGGCGCCGTGGCATTTGAACGATTGATTGCGCGCAGGCTGCCGAGCAAACCATTGAGGGTTTTCTCCGCACGCACTTCATCGGCAATCCGCTGATTGACCTCATCACGCCGCTGCAACACGCCCATCAACAGCGAGATCTTGCTCGGAAAATGGTGCAGCAACCCGGCCACGGAAATCCCTACGATCCCCGCCACCTGCGCCATCGAGGCACCGCTGTAGCCTTCCAGGGAAAACACTTGCAAGGCCGCATCCAGCAGCTCTTCGCGGCGTTTTTCACCTTTGGGTGCGCGGCGGGTTTTCGGCGGCGACTCGGTCATGGAAAAGTCCTGGAGGAAGAGGCTTGCACCGTATCCAAAATGCCACCGCGCCGCAAATAAACCTCGGGCGAGCGCCGGGGCTGCAATGGAACGCTCTGGGCAATCCATGCCAATCAATGCTCGGACTTGTCCCAGATAACCCGAGTAAGACGCCATGATCGCTTCAAGACTATTCACGCCTCCGCTGCCCGCGCCACCCCCCTCGCCCGCCGAGGACGGCGACAGCATTCAACCGACCGAACGCCTCTCCCGAAGTCGCCGCGATGTGGGTGAGCCCGATAAATACTGGCCGCAGCACAGCACCCTCAAAATCGCCATGTATGACTACGAGATGGACGACCCTTATGTGCAGGCGGTCAAGCAGGCCGCCAGCGAGTGGCTGCCCCATATCAACCTCAAATTCGAATTCGTCAGCGGGGAAGAAGGCGATGTTCGCATCTCGGGGGTGCCGATTCATCAAGGTTCCGGGGTCTCAATGGTCGGTACCGATGCACAAAAAGTATCCCCCGGAATGCCGACCATGAACCTGCCGATAGACTACTCGTCGACTTCATTCGCCCACACCGTGTTGCACGAATTCGGCCACATGCTCGGCGCCCGGCATGCCCATCAGCATCCTGACGCGAATATCCCGTGGGACCTGGCCAAACTTGACCGGCATATACCCCATCACTACCAGCAAGCCAACTTGCTGCCCCTGCCGCGCAGCGCTGCCTATGATTTTCTGCCGTATGACGAAGACTCAGCCATGCACTACGCGATCAACCCCGCGTTGACGACGAGTAATACCTTCCACTCAAGAAACTCGATACTCAGCCCAGGCGATATCGCCTGGGCAAACAAGGCCTACCCGAAGGTAGCTCGTCGGACCGGCACATAAGCATACGAGCCCGCGTGAGTAGCGCCCGGTTGTGTCAGGCACTCTCACGCGCGATCAACTGACATTGCAAGAAATTCAGCCGCTGGACGTCATCCGCAACCGGTAAGACCCCCAGGCTTTCCAGGACCCGCGTCGCCGCCAGCACACCAATCTCAAGCGCCGGCGGTTTGATGGTGCTCAGGCTCGGCAGCAGCATTTCTGCAAACGGGTAATCACCGAACCCGAGCACCGCGCACTTCAATCCGGAACGCTGCCCGGCCAGCAGGCCACCGGCGGCCAGGTTGTCATTGGCGAAGAAGATCGCCTCCGGTGGGGTGGCGTGGCTCATCAGCGCCTCCATGGCCTGCTTGCCCGCCTCGAACGGTGCGCGGCCGGCGTCCGGGACGAACACCTGGGGCTGCACGCCCAGTTCGACCAGGGTTGCCGCAAATCCTTCCCCACGCTCATGGGCGCTGAAGTCACCCGCCACGCTGTTCTGCACGAAGGCCATGCGCCGATAGCCCTTGCCATGCAGGTAACGCGCGGCGCTGACGCCGACCTGGTAGTGGGAAAAGCCGATCTGCACCGGTGCGCGCTCGGGCACGTAGTCCCAGGTTTCCACCACCGGAATGTCCGCGTCGGCAATCATCTTTTCAGTCGCCGCACTGTGGAAGCGACTGGTCAGCACCAGCGCCGCTGGCGACCAACCCAGAAACGCCCGCACCGCGCTTTCTTCTTGCTCAGCGCTGAAGTAACTCGACGCCAGCAACAGTTGGTAGCCATGGCGACTGAGGGTATCGCTGAAACCCTGAATGGTATTGGCAAAAATCGGTCCGGAAATGTTCGGGATCACCATCGCCACGATCCGCCCACGCGCCGACGCCAATCCGCCGGCCACCAGGTTGGGCACGTAACCCAGCTCGGCGACTACTTGGGCAATGCGTTCGCGGCGTTCTGGGGACACCTGTTCCGGCTGGTTGAAATAACGCGACACGGTAATAGCCGACACGCCAGCCTGGCGCGCCACGGTATTCAAGGTGACACGCCCGGCGCCACGGCGCTTGCGCGGTTTTTCTTCGCTCACGGGAGGATCCTGTTAACAACCAAAAAGAATATGAGACTAATTTTTAAGTATTTGACGCTCTAAAGCAGAGCTAACAATAATGCCGATGTTAGCGCTAACAAAGCGCGCTGTCTGCTACTCGCTCAAGCGAATGTCCAAGACAGTTTCACAGGCGCTGACGGTCGTAGAACCGCAGCGGACCAGGGCATTTTTTTGAGCGGGCACAACATGCACAAACACACTCACTTGTTATTCCTCGCCGGTTTGACCGCACTTCCGGCAGGCGCCGCCATTGCCGCCGACGAGCCGCAAGCCACCCTCGAAGCGGTGACCGTCACCGCCACCCGCCGCGAAGAATCCCTGCAGAAAGTCCCGGTGGCGGTCTCGGTACTCGATGGCGAGCAACTGGAGCGCGACAACCGCAACGGCGTGGCGAGCATCGCGCAACAGGTGCCGTCGCTGAACTTCCGTACCGGCGCATCGAACAAGGACACCTCATTATTCGTACGCGGCGTGGGTACCATCTCCACCTCCCCCGGCGTGGAGCCGACCGTGGCCACGGTGATCGACGGCGTGGTCTATGCGCGCCCCGGCCAGGCCACCCTCGACCTGCTGGACCTGGAACGCATCGAAGTGCTGCGCGGCCCCCAAGGCACGCTGTTCGGCAAGAACGCCTCGGCCGGTGTGCTCAACATCACCAGCAAGGCCCCCACCGCCGAGACCCACGGCTACATCGACCAGTCGTACTACAGCGGCAATGAAAGCCGGACCCGTTTCGGCATCGGCGGCAGCCTGGTGCCGGACGTGCTCAAAGGCTCGGTCAGCACGCTGTTTGGCAGCTATGACGGCAACGTCGACAACCAGCACAACGGTCAGGAGGTCAACGGTTACAACCACAAAGGCATTCGCGGCAAGTTGGAATTCACCCCCAACGACGACGTGACGCTGACGCTGATCGCCGACTACATGCAGTCTCACGACGATGCACCGAATGGTGTGGTCAGTAAGTCATTGACCCCGGCATTCAGCAACGCCTTGAGCCCGGTGCGGGCCTCCAGCGACAACCGCGACATCAACACCGATACGCGCAGCCATGTCGAGGACACCAACAAAGGTTTGTCCGCCCAGTTGGACTGGAACCTGGGCGACTACACCCTGACCTCAATCACCGCCTGGCGCGGCTGGGACAACACCCAATACCAGGATGGCGACCGCCTCGGCAGCGTGACCGCCGCGTTTCCCGGCACTGCCGACAAGGGTGAGCTGGCCTTCGACCAGTACTCTCAAGAGTTGCGCCTGGCCTCGCCCAAGGGTGAATTCCTGGAATACGTCGGCGGCCTGTTCTACATGCATGGCAAGGACGAAGAGACTTACCAGCGCACGCTCACCACCACCACGCGCACCGACCGCGGCGTCGCCGACTACAGCACCACCAGCGACAGCTACGCGGTGTTCGGCGAGACCACGCTCAACTTCACCTCGCGCTTTCGCGGGATCGCGGGCCTGCGCTACACCCATGACGACTTGAAATACGATCACCGCCGCGTATCCACCTCGGCCACCACCGTCAGTGGGATTCAACCGGCCACGTCCAGCTCGGGTTCAGTGGACGAAGATGGCTGGTCCGGGCGCCTCGGCGTGCAGTACGACCTGACCGATAACATCACCAGCTACCTGACCTACTCGCGCGGCTACAAAGGCCCGGCCTACAACGTGTTCTTCAACATGCAGCCGCGCGATACCGATGCGCTCAAGCCGGAAACCTCCAACACCTGGGAAGCCGGGATCAAGGCCACTGCCTGGAACAACCGACTGACCACCAACCTGGCGGTTTTCCACAGCGACTACGACAACTACCAGGCCAACTTTTTCGACTCGGTCGCCGGCCAAGTGGTGACCCGCCTGATCAACGCCGGCAGCGTCAGCACCGAAGGCGTCGAACTCGATTACGCCTTGCAGGCCACCCAGCAACTCAAGCTCTCCGGCGCCCTGGCCTACACCCGTGCACGCATCGACGAATTCGCCTGCCCGGCGGGCGCGGCGGCCACCTGCAACGTCAACGGCAAGCCGCTGCCCTACAGCCCGGACTGGAAGAGTTACGTACGCGCCGACTACACCATCCCACTGGATAACGGCCTGGATATCGAATTGGGCACCGACTACAGCTGGCAGAGCGAAGTGCAGTACGACATCAGCCAAAACCTCGACACCAAACAAGGCGCCTACGGCATCTGGAACGCCAGCGTGGCCCTGGCGGACTACAGCAATGGCTGGCGCGTGGCGCTGCTGGCCAAAAACCTCGCCGACAAGTCCTACTCGCCATTGCTGGCCAGTGGCGGCAACTACATCTACCGCGCCGTACCTCGTGACGATGAACGTTACTTCGGCGTGCAACTGCGCAAGGATTTCTAACATGAGCCGTCAGCTGAAACTCGGCGCCTTTCTCATGGCCACCGGGCACCATGTGGCCGCGTGGCGCCATCCGGACGTACCGGCAAATGCCGGGCTGGATTTCGCCCAGTACAAACACTTGGCGCGGGTGGCCGAAGCGGCCAGGTTCGATGCACTGTTCGTAGCCGACAGCATTGCCGCGCCCACGGGCGAGATCGCCAGCCATATGGCGCGATCGGATCATTTCGAGCCGCTGACCCTGCTCTCGGCGTTGAGTGCGGTGACGGAGCATATCGGCCTGATTGCCACGGCGACCACCACCTACAACGAGCCCTACCATGTGGCGCGCAAATTCGCCTCGCTGGATCACCTGTCGGGGGGGCGGGCGGGTTGGAACCTGGTGACGTCGGACGCTGCTGCAGAGGCGCAAAATTTCGGCCGCGATGAACACGTGGGCCATGCCGAGCGCTACAGCCGCGCCCGCGAGTTTCATAAGGTGGTGACGGGCCTTTGGGACAGCTGGGAAGACGACGCCTTCGTGCGCGACAAAGCCAGCGGCACCTACTACGAGCCGACGAAGCGGCATGTGCTCGATCATGTGGGCGAACACTTCCGGGTCAAAGGCCCGCTGAACGTGGCGCGCTCGCCTCAAGGCCAGCCGGTGATCGTGCAGGCGGGTTCTTCGGAAACGGGCCGCGATTTGGCGGCACAGACCGCAGAGGTGGTGTTTACCGCACAGACTTCGCTGGCCAATGCCCAGGCATTTTATGCTGATCTCAAAGGGCGCCTGGACGGGTATGGACGTCAGCCGGATTCGCTGAAAATCATGCCCGGCGTGTTTGTGGTGGTCGGGCACACCGAGGCCGAGGCCCAGGCAAAATTCGAGGCATTCCAGGATCTCGTGGAGCCCGAAGTCGGCGTTGCCTTGCTGGGGCGCATGCTGGGCAATTTCGACCTGTCAGGGTACCCACTGGATGGGCCGTTGCCGGAGCTGCCATTGACCGACAGCGGGCAACGGAGCCGTCAGCAATTGCTCAGTGATTTGGCTCATCGCGAACAGTTGACCCTGGGACAGCTGGGGCAGCGCATCGCCGGTGGTCGCGGGCATTACAGTCTGATCGGCACGCCCGCGCAGATTGCCGATGAGCTGCAAAACTGGTTCGAAAACGGCGCGGCGGATGGTTTCAATATCCTGGTGCCTCATCTGCCCGGTGGGCTGGAGGATTTCGCCCAGTGGGTGGTGCCTGAACTGCAACGGCGTGGCCTGTTGCGCACCGAATACACCGGCACGACCTTGCGGGAAAACCTCGGTTTGGCGCGCCCGGAAAATCGCTTCAAGGAGACTCCGGCATGAAGATCCCGACACTGTTGTTGGCCTTACTGATGACCCAAACCGCGTGGGCGGCCGAGCCGGACACCCTGCGCATCGGCTACCAGAAAGGCTCCATTGCCCTGGTCCTGGCCAAGGAACATGGCCTGTTGGAAAAACGCTTCCCGCAGACGGATGTGAAGTGGATCGAATTCCCCGCCGGCCCGCAGATGCTTGAAGCGCTCAACGTGGGCGCACTGGATGTGGGCTCCACCGGCGACATCCCGCCGCTGTTCGCCCAGGCGGCGGGCGCCGACTTGGTGTATATCGGCGCCGAGCCGCCCAAGCCCAGCGCCGAAACCATTCTGGTGCGCAATGACAGCCCACTGCATTCGGTGGCGGATTTGAAAGGCAAGAAAGTCGCCTTCCAGAAAGGCTCCAGCTCCCACAACCTGATCCTGCGCGCGCTGAACAAAGCGGGCCTTAGCTACAAGGACATCCAGCCGGTGTACCTGCCGCCCGCCGATGCCCGCGCGGCGTTCGAACAAGGCAGCGTGGATGCCTGGGCGATCTGGGAGCCCTACTCGTCCCTCGCCTTGAGCCAGAGCCCCAGCCATGTGCTGGCCAATGGTGAAGGCTTGGGGTTGTCGGGACCGGTGTACACCGCGCGGCGTGAATATGCCCAGGCCAACGGTGGATTTATCCATGATCTGCTGGGTGAGTTGACCAACGCCGAAGCACTGACCCGCAGCCAGCGTGAGGACAGTGTGAAGGTACTGACAGCCTTCATGGGCCTGCCCGGTGACGTGATCGCCCGCTATATGGATAACCGCCCGCCATCGCCGATTTTGCCGATTGATGAGGGGATCATTCAGGCGCAGCAAGCGACGGCGGATTTGTTTTTCCAGAACCGGTTGTTGCCCAAGGCGATTGAGGTGAAGCAGGCCGTGTGGAAATCCGAAGTCCACTGAAATCCAAATGTGGGAGGGGGTTTGCTCCCGATGGCGGTGTGTCAGTCATTTGATGTTTTGACTGTTGCACCGCTATCGGGAGCAAGCCCCCTCCCACAGTTGAGTGGATTCCAGTCCGGTAATGTGTTGATCGTGAATGCGTAAAGATAAAGCTAAGTAACTGCCCCCCTGAAGATCAAAATGTGAGAGGGGGCTTGCTCCCGATGGCGGTGTGTCAGTCACTTGATGTTTTGACTGTTGCACCGCTATCGGGAGCAAGCCCCCTCCCACATTTTTAACGCGTCAGGCTTGAGTGCGGGTGCTTTTTTCGACGACGCACATCGGGGTACCAGAAACCGGCTCATTGATGATCTGCACCTGCACCTCAAAGACCTCCCGCATCAACTGCGCACTGATCACCTGGCCCGGCGCGCCATCGGCGACCAGATGACCGCCGTGCATCACCGCCAAATGATCGGCATAGCGGCACGCCTGGTTGATGTCGTGGAGCACGGTGATCACGGTCTTGCCTTCGGCGGCCAGTTCGCACATCAAGTCCATGAGTTCGACCTGATGACTGATGTCGAGATAGGTCGTCGGTTCATCCAGCAATACCACCGGCGCGTTCTGCGCCAGCACCATTGCCAGCCACGCGCGTTGGCGTTGGCCACCGGACAGATCCGCCAGGGCGCGGTCGGCCAGGTTGTCCAGTTCCAGGCGCTGCAGGGCCTGGTTTACCTGGGATTGATCGCTGCCGCTGAGGCGTCCCCACAGTGAGTTGTGAGGACTGCGGCCGTAGGCAACCAACTGGCGCACGCTGACGCCTTCCGGCACCGGCAATACCTGGGGCAGAAACGCGATCTGCCGTGCCAGCTGGCGGGCGGACAAGGCGCTGTAAGGCTGGCCGTCGAGCGTCAGTTCACCCTGCGTAGGTTTGAGAATGCGCGCAAAGGCCTTGAGCAACGTGGACTTGCCGCAGCCGTTGGGCCCGATCAGCGCGGTGACTTTTCCCACCGGTGGCACAAACGAAAGCCCCTGCACGATGCGTGTGCCGCCGTAGCCGATATCAAGCTCGCGGGCCTGGAGAATACTCATGTCATCAACCCTTGAACCGTGCCAGCAACCAAAGAAAATACGGTGCGCCAATCACCGCCGTCAGCACCCCGGCGGGGATTTCGCTGGGCGCGATCAACGTGCGCCCGAGGGTGTCGGCCAGCACCAGCAACAGCGCGCCGACCAGCATCGCCGCCGGCAGCAGGTACTGGTGATGCCCGCCCACCAGCCGCCGCGCCATGTGCGGCGCCACCAGACCGATAAACCCAATCGGCCCGATCACGCCTACGCCCAGGCTGGTGAGCAGCACCGCGCACGCCATCGCCAGCCAGCGCGTGCGACTCAATGCGGTCCCCAGGCTGTGGGCCGCTTCATCACCGAGGGCGATCAGGTTCAGCGGTTTGGCCAGGCATAGCCCCAACGGGATCAGCAGCAGGAACGGCAACACCAGCGCCACATGGTGCCAGTTGCGGCTCCACAGGCTGCCGGTGAGCGCGAGCAGCGCGGTGTTGATATCCAGCGGATGGGACAGGATCAGAAACTCGGTGACGCTGGACAAGGTCACCGCAATCGCCACCCCGGACAGCGCGAAGCGCACACCGGAAAAACTCACGCCGGTGTTGTACAACGCCAGCAGCAAAGCGCCGCTGGCACCGCCAAGGCAGGCCACCAACGGCAGCCAGGCAATCGGCAGGTGCGGCCAACTGATGATCGCCACGGTCAGCGCCAACCCCGCGCCTTGGGTCACGCCGAGGATTTCCGGCGAGGCCAGCGGGTTGCGGATCACGCCTTGCACGATCGCACCGGCCAGGCCGAAGGCTGCGCCTGCGAGGATGGCGATCAGGCTGCGCGGCAGGCGGTGGTTCCATACTTCAAAGTCGAGGGCGTCATGGGCCAGCAGGCGATCGAAGACGGTCGCGGGCTTGAGCCACAACGTGCCGGCGCTGAGGCTGACGAAGGTCGCCAGCAGCAACAGGCCGAGCAGCAACCACAGGCGAAAACGTGGGCGGGTCATAGGGCGCGCCTGGCAAGAAACAGAAAGAACGGTGCGCCGATCAGCGCCGTGACTACACCGGCCGGGGTTTCCACCGGAAAGGCCACGGCGCGGCTGAGCAGGTCGGCGCCGAGCACGATCACCGCGCCCAGCGCCGCACTCAGCGGGATCAGCCAGCGGTAATCATTGCCGAGAAACTGGCGCAGGATATTCGGCGCAATCAAGCCGACAAAACCAATCGGCCCCACCGCGCAGACACTGGCGCCCACCAGCAACAGGCTGGCAATGAACACCTGCAAGCGCAGGCTGGCGATGCCCACGCCCAACGAGCGGGCGGCGTCTTCGCCAAGGTTGATCAGGTTCAGGCGTGGCGCACACCACAGCGCCCACAGGCCACCGATCAAGGTGCACGGCCACAGCAGTTGCACTTGGGCAGCGCCCACATTGGCGAGGGAGCCGGCCAGCCAGTTCAATACGCTTTGCGCCTGAGCCTCCACCAGAATCACCGTGAGCCGGGTCAAGGCAGCGCACAACGCCGCCACCGCCACGCCGGCCAATACCAAGCGACCTTGGGCCGTGGTCGGCGACCAGGCGCCACCGAGGCTGAACACCGTGACCCAGGCCAACGCGCCACCGATGCAGGTCATCAGCAAGGCGCCACCGGCAAACGGCGGTGCAACCAATCCTGTCGAAAACAACGCCAGCCCCAACGCCGCTCCCGCCGTCACGCCAAATAACGACGGCGAGGCCAGGCGGTTACGGGTGATGCCTTGCATCAGTGCCCCGGCCAGGCCCAGGCAAGCACCCACCAGCGCCGCACACACCGCACGCGGCACCCGCAATTGGGCAACGATATAGGCCATATTGCCGCCGACAGCGCCTTGATGAACCAAGCCATTCCAGGCATCTGTCGCAGTCAGGGTGAACGGTGACCAGCTGTACAACGACAACCAGAACAGCACGGCGCCGAGCAGCACAATGCCCGCCGCCGCGAGACTACGCGCCATGTTTATTGGCTCAGTACGGCGTTGCCGCCCTTGAGAATCGCCAAGGCGTCTTCGGCGATCTGCTCCGAAGCGAGCACGCCACGGTTGCGCGCCCAGCTGTCGCCATCCACTTCGGCCACGTGCTTGTTACGCACGGCACCGAGCACTTGCCAGAGTGGCTGCTTGCTCCACGTGTCGACGATGCTCGGGCGACGGTAATGGCCGACCAGCAACCAACCGGGGTCCAGGGCCAGCAGTTGTTCCAGGCTGACGAATTCGGTGGGGGCGGCATTGGCGCGCACCGAAGGCACTTTCAGGCCGATGGCTTGGAGCACGCTGCCAGCGTACGAATCCGGGCCGTGCACCGAAAAGCTGTCTTCGCGGGCGACACCGAAGAGCACGCTGGCACCGGCGGGAATCTGTTGGGCAATTTTTGTCAGGTTCGCGCGGTTCTGGGCGATGCGCGCTTCCATCTGCGGGCTTTTGCCCAAGGCCTTACCGATCAGCTCGGCGGACTTGAGGCTGCCCTCATAGTCCTCACCGCGCGAAGGCAGCAACAAGGTTGGCGCGATGCTGGCCAAGTCGCTGTACAGCGCTTGATGGCGATTGAGGTCGGCGACGATCAAGTCCGGCTTGAGCCGGGCGATTTCCTCGATACTCGGCTGCGAACGCAGGCCCACTGACGTCCACTGGCCGATGGCCTGGCGCACACGGGGCAAGACGCGGTTGGCGTCGCCATCATCCGCTGCACCGACGGGGGTCACGTCAACGGCAGCAAGGCTATCGAGAAAGGAGAACTCCAGCACCACCACACGCTTGGGCGCATCGGGCAGATGCACAGCGTGCTGGCCGTCGTTGAGATCGATGGGGGCAGCACTTAACAGGCTTGAAGAGAACGCCAGCAGGCAGGCAGCAAGGATGGGGATGGAGCGCAACAGTTGCATGAAGGGACCTCGGCGTTAAAACACCCCGGCTGGACCGGCTGGGGAAAACGGCGGGTACTATTCCATATCAGCGCGGCGTGATCAAAAAACATTCTCATTTGTGGGAGGGGACTTGCCCCTCCCCCATTTGATCGGCGTCTAGAAGTCGACGGTGGCAGAGAGCAGATAGGTGCGCGGTGTCGACAGGGTCAGCCCCGGCTCGCTGTCATCCGACGCACCCGCCGAGCTCCAATAGCGTTTATCGGCGACGTTCTCCATATTTGCCCGCAGGGTGATGTGCTTGTCGTCGACCTTGAACCCATACCGGGCACCCACGTCGATACGGTTCCAGGCGTCGATTTCCTTGACGTTGGACTGGTCCAGGTACTGCGAGCTGGAGTGGATGCCACGGCTGGTCAGGGTCAGGCCTTCGAGCATCGGCACATCCCATTCGGCGCCAACGTTGACGTTGTACTTGGGCGTGGCCGGCGCGCGGTTGCCGTCGTAGGTGCCATTGGTGGTGTCCTTGAGTTTGCTGTCGATGTACATCACGCCGCCGAGCAGGCGCACACCCTTTAGCGGCTCGCCGAACACACTCAGTTCCGCACCGGAGTTTTCGCGCTTGCCGTTAGGCCCGAACAGCCTCGACGTGGCGTTGGTCTCGTAGGCCGGTTGCTTGATGCGGAACACGGCGGCCGTCACGCCGAAGGCACCGGCGTCGTACTTGGCGCCCACTTCCACCTGGCGACTGACAAACGGCGGGAAGATCTCGTCTTCGTTGCGCGACGTGGACGGCGCGATCTTGCCTTGGCTCAAGCCTTCCATGTAGTTGGCGTACAGCGACAGTTTGTCGGTGGCCTTGAACAGCAAGCCACCGGATGGCGAGAGTTTTTCTTCGTCGTAGTTGGTTTTGCCTTTGACCCCATCGCTCCAGTCATCGACTTTCACCCGCTGCCAGCGCGCGCCAAGGGTCAGCAACAAGCGGTCTTCGAAGAAGCCCAGGGTGTCAGACAGGGCCACGCCGCTGAAACGGTTTTCGGTGTAGACCTTCGCATCCTGGCGCGTGGCCGTAGACGGCGTCGGGGTTTGCACAGGGTTGTAGAGATTGCTCGTGCCTTCTGGATAACGCGCGCCACCGTTGGTGAAGTCCATGTAGAAGTCGCTGAGTGCCAGGTTGACCTCATGGCTCACCGGCCCGGTATGGAACCAGTTGCGTACACCCGCCGTGGCCGTTCGCACGTTTTCATCACGGGTGAAATCCCGGGGCTGCACGCGGAAGTCACCGGCCGCATTGCTCACCGACACCGCATGGCGCAGGAACTCGTGATTACTTTTACGCGCGCCTACACCGCCGTAGAGCATCACCGAATCGCTCAGGTCATATTCGGCATTCACAGTGCCGAAGGTGTCCTTGGTGCGGGCCTTGCTCCAGGATTGCGCGTAATTGCGGCGCACATCGTTGGCGCTCGGTACCGGCGCGGCGGCCGCTACCTGCACACGTTCCTGGGGCGCATCGGTATCCCGTTCGGTGCGGCCAATATCGGTGGACAACCGCAGGCGCTCGCCCCGGAAATCCAGGCCCAGCACGGCCATCTCGCGGTCGACACTCTGGTGATCCCATTCGGTGTCGCCGGACTGCTTCACGCCGTTGAAACGCAGGCCGAACTTGTTGTCCTCGCCAAAGCGCCGGCCCACGTCCACCGCGCCACCGGCTTGGCTTTCCGAGGCCCAGGTGCCGGTAAACGAGGTGATGTCCTTGTCGGTGGCGCGCTTAGGCACCACGTTGATGCCGCCGCCCACACTGCCACGCGGCGAGATGCCGTTGATCAGTTGGGTCGGGCCTTTGAAGATGTCGACGCGGTCGGCCATTTCCATGTCGATGGTGTAGGTCGGCAATACGCCATAGAGGCCGTTGTACGACACATCACTGTTGAACAGGCTGAAGCCACGAATGGTGAACTGCTCATAACGCCCACCGGCCGGGTTGGTGGCGCGTACCGAGGGGTCGCTGTTGATCAGGTCGCCGAGGGTGCGCGCCTGCTGATTCTTCACCGCATCGGCGGTGTAGGTGGTCATGCTGAACGGTGTTTCCATGAAGTCCCGCGTGCCTAGCAAACCTTGGGAACCACGGCGCGCCACTTGGCCACCGGCGTAAGTATCGCCGTCGTACAGGCCGGTGGTGCCGAGGATAGAGGTCGGCGCCAGTTCCAGGGTGCTGCCGTCCGGCGCTGGCACCAGCATATAGGCCTGCTCGCCCATGGGTTGCAGTTGCAGGCCAGAGCCTTGCAGCAAGCGCGCGAAGCCCTCCTCCACGCCGTATTCGCCGGATAAACAACTGCTGCTGCGCCCGCTGACCAGCGCGGGGTCCACTGACAGGTTGACGCCCGACAACCCGGCAAAACGGGTCAACGCTGCGCTCAGGCTGCCGGCAGGCACCTGATAGCTGCGACGCGCGGCGGCGTCTTCGGCAAAGCTTGTAGGCACAAACAATGGGCTGGCGCTGAGGCTCAGCATCAGGCTCAGTTTGAGCAACGGGCGCAAACGCAAGGGTAGGACTGCGGACATTGGAGGAAGCTCTCGATTTTGTTCACTTGCCTGGAATGACAGGCGAGGTGAAAAAAGGGGACAGGCTTCGAGAGTTATTTTTTAGCCAATGGGCACTTCCAGCCCTACCTTGACGCGATCCAGCGCCACCAATGTCTTGAACCACTTCACGTTGGGGTTCTCGGCGAACAGCCGGGCGGCGAGATCCTGGTATTCCTGCATGCTGGCAACGTTCAGCACCAGCACGAAATCCGCTTCGCCGGTGACGTAATAACACTGCTGCACCTGGGGCACGGAGAAGCTGGCCTTGGTCATCGACAGCGCGTCGATGCTGGTACGTTCGACGGAAACCTCGGCAATGATGGTGATCGGCTTGCCGGCCTTCACCGGGTCCACCAGGGCCACATTCGCGATGATCACTCCACCCTCTTCCAAGCGCTTGATGCGGCGTTGCACGGCGGCGGTGGAGAGGTTGACCTTCTCGGCGAGAGTACGCAGGGGCAAGGCGTTGTCGCGCTGCACCAGGGCCAGGATGGACCAGTCGAAGCCGTCCAGGTCCAGCGTGTAAGAAGCGGGTTTGGCCATTCGGTGCGTGCTCGACGGGGTGAGAAATTTTATCGAAAACAGCCTCGATTCAGAGACCAATGACGACCAGGGCCTCAATACTATCCCAACTCCTTCAGCATGCAGAAATGGAGCGTCTCATGGGGTTTTTGATTCACCTGTCGCCGGTGTTTCCGGTGATGTCGAAGGGTTCCGTCGCCCCGCAGCGGCCGGGCATGCTGCGCCTTACCACACCGCGATATGGGAATCCGCACGTGGTTCGGTGCCGCCACACAACACGCCGCTGACCGGGTCACGCAGGATAATCTGCCCGCGCCCGTAATCGGTCAGGTCGCTGTCGGTCTGCACGGTATGACCACGCCGCGCCAGTGCATTGACCAGGCCCCGCGAGGCGCCGTGTTCGATGCCAACCTTCATGTCACCCAGCCATTGCCAGCGCGGCGCATCCAGCGCGGCCTGGGGGTTGAGGCCGAAGTCCACCAGGTTCATCACCATCTGCACATGACCCTGGGGCTGCATATACCCCCCCATCACGCCGAACGGGCCGAGTGCCTGGCCGTCCTGGGTGAGGAAGCCGGGGATGATGGTGTGAAAGGTCTTCTTGCCCGGTGCCAGGTGGTTGGCATGGGCCGGGTCGAGGCTGAATTCCTGCCCACGGTTCTGCAGCGCAATGCCGCTGTCGGGCAACACAACGCCGGAGCCGAAGCCGTGATAGTTGCTCTGGATAAACGAGACCATATTGCCTTCGGCGTCCGCCGTGGCCAGGTACACCGTGCCGCTGGCGTGGGGGTCGCCGGGTTTGGGCGGCTGCGCCTGCTCGCTGATCTGGTCACGGCGGCGGCGGCTGTAGTCGTCGCTGAGCAGGTCGGCCACCGCCACGCGCATGTGCGCGGGGTCGGTGATGTAGTGCAGCCCATCGCTGTAGGCAAGTTTCATCGCCTCCAGTTGGCGATGCCAGGTCTGCTGGCTGTCGCGGTGATCGAAGGTGAAGCCTTCGAGGATTTTCAGCGCCATCAACGCCACCAGGCCCTGGCCGCTGGGCGGAATTTCCCAGACATCCACGCCACGGTAGTTGATATGGATCGGCTCCACCCACTGCGCGCGGTAATCCTTGAGGTCGCTGGCGCGCAGGTAGCCTCCACTGGCGCGCGAGTGGGCGTCAAGGCGCTCGGCCAGCGCGCCGCGATAGAGGCTTTCGCAGCAGGTAGCGGCCAGTTCTTCCAGGGTGCAGGCCTGGGCCGTGTTACGGAAGATCTCACCGGCGCGTGGCGCGCGACCGTCGATCAGGAAGGTATCGAACCACGCGTCCAGCACTTCGTCACGGTGCGGGCTGAATTCGTTCATGGAGATCTGCCATTGATGGGCGACCACCGGCGACAGCGCAAAGCCTTCCCGCGCCAAGGAAATCGCCGGTTGCAGCAACTCGGCGAACGGCAACTTGCCGAAGCGTTGCGACAACTCAGCCCACGCCGACGGGCAACCCGGTACCGTGACTGGGGTCCAGCCATACAGGGGCATCTGTTCATGCCCGGCGGCCTTGACCGCCTCAATACTCAAGGCCGCCGGCGCGTGGCCGTTGCCGTTCAGGCCGTGCAACTGGCCCTTGCACCAGACCAGGGCAAACGCATCGCCGCCCAGGCCGCAACCGGTGGGCTCTACCACCGTCAGGGCGGCGGCCGTAGCGATGGCGGCATCGATGGCGTTGCCGCCTTTTTGCATGATTTCGATACCGGCCTGAGCGGCCAGGGGTTGCGACGCGGCGACCATGCCGCGACGGGCAAACACGCTCTGGCGTTGCGACGGATAGGGGTACTCGTGAGGAGAAAATTTCAACATGGCAAACGCTCTTCAAAAAGGGTCATAACACGCGACTGAGAAAGGCCCGGGTACGCGGATGGCTGGGGTGGCTGAAGATCTGTTCCGGCGGCCCCTGCTCGATGAGCTCGCCCTGATCGAGCACCACCACGCGGTCGGCCACTTCACGGGCAAACCCCATTTCATGGGTGACCACCACCATGGTCATGCCCTCCTCCGCCAGCTCCTTCATCACCTGCAAGACTTCGCCGACGGTTTCCGGGTCGAGGGCACTGGTGGGTTCGTCGAACAACATGGCCTGGGGCTTCATCGCCAGCGCGCGGGCAATCGCTACCCTTTGCTGCTGGCCGCCGGAGAGCATTGACGGGTAATGGTTGGCTTTGTCGGCCAGGCCGACCCGCGCCAGCAAGCCGCGCGCCTGTTCCAGCGCCTGGGCACGCGGGGTGCCGAGCACCTGGATCGGCGCCTCGATGATATTTTCCAGCGCAGTCATATGGGGGAACAGGTTGAAGCGTTGGAACACCATGCCGATGTCCCGGCGCTGACGGGCGATGTTGCGCTCCGAATCGCGTACCAGGCTGCCGTCGCTGCGTTCGCGATAGCCCATGGCGCGGCCGTTGACACGAATGCGTCCGCCCTGGATATCTTCGAGCAGGTTGATGCAGCGGATAAAGGTGGTCTTGCCAGAGCCGGAGGCACCGATCAGCACCACCACTTCGCCCCGCCGCACTTGCAGAGAGATACCCTTGAGAATCTGCAACTCGCCGAACGACTTCTGAACATCCAAAGCCTCAATGATCAGCTCTTCACTTTGGTGCGCCATGGTTAACGTCCCCTCAGCAATTTCAGGGTGCTGCGACCGAACATACGGCTGGCGGCCGGCGGTGGCGAGGAAGGTCGATCGGACTGGCCGAAGCGATTTTCGAGCCAGCGCTGGAAGAAGCCCCACAGGGTGGTCAGCGTCAGGAAATACAGGGCGACCACCAGGTACAGCTCGAACACGCGGAAGGTCGCCGAGGTGATCATCTGCGTGCTAAGCAATAGCTCCTGCACGCCGATCACGCTGACCAGGGTGGTGTTCTTGAGCATGACGTTGAACTCATTGCCCAACGGCGGCACGATCACGCGGAACGCCTGGGGCAGCACGATGCGCCGCATCAGTTTGGCAAAGCCCATACCCAGGGAACGCCCCGCTTCGTATTGGCCTTTGTCCACCGCGCCGATACCGGCGCGGATGATCTCGGCCATGTACGCACCTTCGTTGAGGCCAAGGGCAATAATGGCTGCCTGGATATTGCCGGGAACGATCAGGCCGAACAGCTCGATGTCTTCGAAGCGGAAAATCCCGCCGGCCGCCAGTGCGGTGTACAAAAACACGATCTGCACCAGCAACGGTGTGCCGCGCATCAACCACACGTAAAAGCGCACCGGCAGGTGCAGCAGCGGATTCTTCGACAGGCGCAACAGCGCCGCCGCCAAACCCAACGCACAGCCCAGCAGCATCGCCAATATGCTGATCAGGCAGGTCAGCCACAGCCCGGTGAGGTACACCCCACTGGGCTGGAGCAGGTACTGCCAGAACACATCCCAATTGAAATTCATCGTCGGTGCGCCTCAGTCGAGTGTGTCGCTGCTGACATGCCATTTGTTAAGCAATTGCACGTAGCTGCCGTCGCTGCGCATGTCGCTGATCACCTGCTGTACGGCGGCGGTGAGCTGCGGGTCGTCCTTGCGCATGCCCAGGCCGGTGAGGATGCGGCTGAACGCGGGCACACCTTCCTGGAACAGATCCGGGGCCATTGCGGCGTAGTAGCCGGCGGTTTCCACGGTGGTGCCGTATGCGTCGACCTGGCTGATGCGCAGGGCCTGAAAGGCATCGGTGTCGGTGTTGTAGACCACCAGTTTCATCGGCGGCTTGCCGGCCTTGGTCAGGCTTTCATTCTGGGTATCGAGCAGGGTCTTGATGGTCGATCCGTTGAGCACCGCGACCTTGTGCCCGGACAAGTCATCCAGGGTCTTGATGCCCTTGGGGTTGCCCTTTGGCACCACCACCGACTGGCTGGAATACATATAGTTGACGATGTCGATCACCTGGCGCCGCTCGGGTTTGTCGAACAGTTGGTCAACGATCATGTCGCACTGCTGGGCGAGCAACGCCGGCACCAGCCCGGAGAACGGAATCACCCGCCATTGCACGTGCTTATCGCCCAGGCGTTTGGCTATTTCCAGCCCCAGATCGACAGTGAGCCCGCGCGGTTGCTGGGTTTCGTCGAAGGACACCAGGGGCGGTGAATCCATCCCCGAGCAGTAGGTGAGTTTGTCGACTTTCTGCAGGCGCTCCGGCACCTGGGGCGCAGCAAAAGCCCATTGGGTACAGAGGCCGAGGGAGACAGCCATCAGCAAGGCACGGCGTTTATGCATGACCAGACACTCCAGTTCGTTAAGTAACGGGGGCAGGACTCAACGTCAACACACGACAGCTTTCTTATTGTTCGGATTGCAGGAATTGGATCAGGGCGGGCACGGTGCCTTCGATGTGTTCGCGCACCACCGCTTCAGCGCGTGCCCCATCACCGGCGCGGATCGCCTCAAGGATCACCGCGTGTTCCTGACGTGCGCTGAGGGGTTTTTCGCCGTGTTGCAACCACAAGCGCATGGGCGCCTCCACCAGCGAGTACAGCGCAGAGATTTGTTTCATCAGGCGCGGGCGACCGCTGAGGCTGCACAGGTATTCGTGGAAGGCACGATGACGGCTGACCCACACGGCGCTTTCATCGCGGTAGTCGTCCATCTCGTCGAGCAGTCGCTCCAGCGCGGCGAGTTGCCGCTCACCGATACGGCCCACCGCGACGCGCACCGCCAGACCTTCCAGGGCGCTGCGCATCTCGAACACTTCGTGCAGTTCATCGATATCCAGGCCGCTGACGATGGCGCCACGGTTGGGACGCAAGGTCACCAGGCCCTGGGCGTCCAGGCGACGGAACGCCTCGCGCACCGGCATGCGGCTCATGCCGATCTCGCTGGCGATATCCTCAGCAATCAGCCGGTCGCCCTTGTGGTAGCGGCCACCGCAGATGGCGTCGAGGAGGAACTTGTAGGCCTCCTCCTCGGCGGTGAGAGGCTGGCGGTCAACGTAAGCGGGGGCGAACTGCATCGGCTGCACCTTTTGAATTTTTGTATCCAATTATCCACGGATACATAAATGCAGAATGCGTGCCAATCGTTCATGGGGTAAGCCAAGTGATTGATTTGGATGAAATAGGTCGCAAGTGCCTGACGGCATACGCAAAGACGGTGTAGGAATGTGCTACCAAATGGCTCAGAAAATGCCCCGTGCCGGGGCAGTGCGGTCGCCGGTAACAGCCACCTGCCCGTGCAGAATCAGAAGGATTCGGCCGAATAGATGATGGTTTGCGCGGTGTCCTGCGCAACGGTCTGACGGGTGAAGTAGGTGTCGCCTTCGTCAGTCAGGATCTCGTAGTCGACGTTGCGGGTGGTGCTGGCGTGCTTGATGATCTTCAGCACGCGCTGGAATTTCACGCTCTGCGTTCCGTTCTGGCTGGGTCCGGTGAGGACGCTGACACTTTGAAACCATCCGGCGTGCTGCTTGTTGCTCAACAGGGCGCCGGTCATTGCTTCAAAACGTTCGAGCCGGGTGAAACCCCATAAGGTCTGCTCCTGCACAGTCGCATCCGGCGTGGCCGCGCCGGTAAACACAAACAGATTGATCGCCGGGCTGTCTTCACAAAAGAAGTCATAGGGGACCAGGCCATCGACCATTTTCCTGCCGGGCACAAAGCCTTTTTTATGCACCTGAAACATCGCCACCTCCACTCAATCAATGGTGACCAGTCTAAAGAGGTGCGACGTACAGGGCGGTCAAGCCAATGTAATGTCGTGTAAAGATCGCGCGCTGTGCAGGTTGACCTCCACCGTCAGTCCCCCGGTCGGCTCGTTGCGCGCCACAATATTGCCGCCATGCATTTGCACTGCCCTGGCCGCAATGGCCAAGCCCAGGCCAAAGCCCACGCTGGCGTCCCCTGCACCGCGCTCGAACGGGTTAAAAATGCTACGCAGCCGGCGGTTTTCGACACCCGGCCCCTGGTCGGTGATGTGCACGCAGAGGCGGTTCCCATCGCTGCTGATCCGGGCCGACACCTGCACCGTGGTGCCAGGCCGTGTGTAGCGCACAGCGTTGCGGATCACGTTTTCGAAGCAGCGGTACAGCAATTCGCCGCTGACACAGGCAATAAATGGCGGACATGCCCCAAGGTGCACGCGGCAGCCTTTGATGCCGGCTTCGAATTGCGCATTCTCGACAATCATCCCCAGCAACTCGACGATGTCCACGGCGTCACGCTCAATGCTTTCGGGGCGCCCCTGCAGACGAGCCAGGGTGAGCAGCGCCTCGATCAGCGTGTCCATGCGCTCGGATTCGCGCTCGATGCGTTCGAGCATTTCCACGCGCGCCACATCCTGGCGCAACAACCCGATGGCGGCCTGTATGCGCGTGAGGGGTGAACGCAGCTCATGGGAGATATCGTGCAATAAGTGCTGCTGAGCCTCCACCAGCACCTTCAGCTGGTTGGCCATGCGGTCGCAGTCTTCGGCCAGGTCGACGATTTCATCTCGGCGCTTGCCCATGGCGGGCTTGACCCGGGTTTCAAAACGCCCTTGGGCCGCGTCGCTCATGGCCCGCTTAAGATGAGCCAGGGGCCAGGCCAGGTAATACGCCATATAACCGCTGAACAACGCACTCATCAGCGTACCGATAATCAGCGGAATCTGGCGCCAGGGCCTGCCGTGATCGTCGGGGGCATGGGTGGACTTGACCGACAGCGACAGCCCTTCCTTACTGATGATTGATCGCTCATAGACCGGGTTCAGCACCGTTGAACCGGCCACCAGGTGACCCGCGCTGTCATACACCCCAATGGCCTCGTCCGAGGGATGCTCCCACACGTTAAGCAGTTGGGTGGCCGCTTCGACACCGAATTGCTCCAGCAGTCTTTCTTCGCTGGTAAGAATGGCTTCCACGTGCGGATCACCCGCGCGAAAACTGCCCAGTTCAATCACGCCGACCCCCGCCAGGAACGTCAGGCTGGTGGCCAACCAGAAGGCCAGGAACAGCTTCCAGAACAGCAGGCTGGGCTTGGTCATTCGGCAATCAACAGGTAGCCGAGGCCGCGCACGCTTTGAATCCACGCCTTGGCATCCGCGCGTGGCCCGAGTTTTTGCCGAATGCTGCTGATGTGCACGTCGATACGCCGGTCGTAGCGGGTCAACGGACAACCCAAGGCGTTCAACGACAGGTCCTTTTTACTCACCACCTGCCCGGCACTGCGGGCGAGCTCTTCGAGCAGGCTGAACTCGGTGCTGGTCACGCCCAGCTCAACTCCTTTCCATATTGCCTGGCGCTTGCCCGGCCACAACACCAGCGAGCCGGTCTTGATCATCTCCGAGGTCGGCTGGCCGGCTGGCTGCACCCTGCGCATGATGGCGCGCAGGCGAGCGACCAGCTCACCGGGGGAGCTGGGCTTGGGTACATAATCATCGGCACCTAGTTCCAGGCCGGTGATGCGGTCGATGTTGTCGCCACGGGCGGTGAGCAAGACCACCGGCACCTGGCTGACGGCGCGAATGCGCCGGAGCACCTCGATTCCCGAGCGCTGGGGCAGCATGACGTCCAGCACCACAATGCTGTAGCGCCCCGACAACGCCTCTGCTTCACCCTCCTCGCCCGTGTGCACGGCGGTCGCAGCAAATCCTTCGCGCGCCAGGTATTGGCTCAGCATTCCAGTGAGTTCCTGGTCATCGTCGACTAACAGTACGGAGATCATCGCGAGCTCGTCAGTGGGTGGTCGCGCATTATTGGCCCTGGCGCGTTTTTGCAGGCCAACCTTTACCTAACTTGACATTCGGTTAACCGCACCAAACGCCGCACGCTCTTAAGCTGCCTGTTCACCCGTCCGGCTGCGCCGGCGCTGTATTCTGGAAAAGATCTTGATGAATTTTTCGCGCCTGCTCTGCTCGGTTGCGCTGCTGCTCAATGCTTCACTGGCACTCGCCCAGGGTTTCAAAATCTCGGATATCCGAATCAACGGCCTGCAACGGGTCTCTGCTGGCAGTGTGTTCGGGGCATTGCCGCTGAACGTAGGCGATGAAGCGGATGACCGGCGCCTGGTGGACTCGACCCGCGCGCTGTTCAAGACCGGGTTCTTCCAGGACATTCAACTTAGCCGCGAAGGCGACGTGCTGATTATTAATGTAGTTGAGCGGCCTTCGGTTGCCAGTATCGAGTTCGAGGGTAACAAGGCAATCTCCACCGAAGACCTGATGAAAGGCATGAAGCAGTCCGGCCTGGCTGAGGGCGAGATTTTCCAGCGAGCCACGCTGGAAGGCGTGCGCAACGAATTGCAGCGCCAATATGTTGCCCAAGGCCGCTACTCGGCCTCGGTCGACACTGAGGTCGTGCCCCAACCGCGCAATCGCGTGGGCGTGAAGATCAAGATAAATGAAGGCGAAGTGGCGTCGATCCAGCACATCAATGTGGTGGGCAATACAGCATTCCCGGATGAAGCACTGATCGACCAGTTCACGCTCAAGACCAGCAACTGGCTGTCATTTTTCAAGAACGACGATAAATACGCTCGGGAAAAACTCTCCGGCGACCTCGAACGGCTGCGCTCCTACTACCTGGACCGTGGGTATATCAACATGGATATCGCCTCGACCCAAGTCTCCATGACCCCGGACAAAAAACACGTGTATATCACCGTGAACATCCAGGAAGGCCAGAAATACAGGGTCCGTTCGGTGAAGCTGAGTGGTGAGCTGAAGGTGCCTGAGGATCAGGTCAATTCGCTGCTGCTGGTACAAAAGGGCCAGGTGTTTTCGCGCAAGTTGATGACCACCACTTCGGAGCTGATCACCCGTCGCCTGGGAAACGAGGGCTATACGTTCGCCAACGTCAACGGCGTTCCGCAGGTACATGAGGAAGATCATACGGTTGACGTTACCTTCAGCGTCGACCCCGGCAAGCGGGCTTACGTCAATCGGATCAACTTCCGTGGCAACACCAAGACAGACGATAAGGTGCTGCGCCGTGATATGCGCCAGATGGAAGGTGGCTGGGCGTCGACCTACTTGATCGACCAATCCAAAGTGCGCCTTGACCGTCTGGGCTTCTTCAAGGAAGTGAACGTAGAAACGCCGGCGGTGGCCGGTGTGGATGACCAACTGGACGTGAACTACGCCGTGGAAGAACAGGCGTCCGGTTCGATTACTGCCAGTGTCGGCTTTGCCCAAAGTTCGGGCCTGATCCTCGGCGGCTCGATCAGCCAGAGCAACTTCCTGGGCACCGGTAATTACGCCAGCCTGGGGCTGACCCGCTCGTCGTACCAGAGCAAATACAACATCGGTTTTACCGACCCCTATTTCACTGCCGACGGCGTGAGCCTGGGCTACAACGCGTTCTACAGCAAGACTGACTACAACGACTACTACGATGATGGCGTTTCCTATTACGCAATCAATAGCTTTGGCCTTGGCACAACCCTGGGCTACCCGATCAACGAAACCTCTCGCCTGAGTTTTGGCCTCACGGCGCAACACGACAGCATTGAACCGGGCACCTACAGCGCAGACGAGATCTACGACTTCGTCGACCGCGAAGGCAAGGAGTTCACCAACTTCAAGGCCAACCTGGGCTGGTCGGAATCGACGCTGAATAAGGGTGTACTGGCCACCCGCGGACACTCACAGAACCTCAACATGATGGTGACAGTGCCCGGCAGCGACCTGAGCTTCTACAAGATCGACTACTCGGGGCAGACCTTCCTGCCTATCACCAACAGCACGTCGCTGCGCTTCCATACCAAGCTTGGCTACGGCGGCGGCTATGGCTCGACCGATAGCCTGCCCTTCTACGAAACCTACACGGCAGGCGGCGAAGGTAGTGTGCGTGGTTTTGAAAGTGGCACCCTCGGCCCACGCAACACCCCGGCCACCGGCGCCTACTCCAGCGCCGGCCAGGCGTACTACACCGACCGCGACACCGAGGCTTTGGGCGGCAATATCCTGATAACCGGCGGGGCGGAATACCTGTTCCCGGTGCCGTTTATCAAAGACAACAAATCTGTACGGACCTCAGTGTTCTGGGATGTAGGCACGGTGTATTCGGACAAGTGCTACCTCAGCACCACCCAGGGCTGTGGCAGCGTGGATTTGAGCCAGATGGCCAGCTCGGTAGGCGTGGGCGTGACGTGGTACAGCCCTTTGGGGCCGCTGAGTGTGAACTTGGCGTATCCGATTCGAACGCCGGAGAATGCAGATAAGCAGGTGTTCCAGTTTTCCATGGGGCAAACGTTTTGATACGTGCGCGTTAGGCCTGATTGAGCTTCTCCTTCGCCGAGATGGATGCGCCGGATATGGGAAATTTTTCCAGCCCAGCAAAATCACCGCGCCCGCGCTGCTACCCTGGGCTGATTAAACAAAAGGGGCGCGACGACGAATGGACTCATGGAAGGCAGCAATCATCGCAGGCCTGGCGCTATTTGGTACTCACGCGATGGCAGGAGAGATCAAGAAACCCGGCGACCGCGCCATGTTCTGGACGACATCGGGGCCCACCTTCTTCAGCTCCTTCGCCAGTGATGCGACAAGCCATCCCAGCAAATATTTCGGCGCCGCCAAGGCCGATGCACTGGCGTTTATCGGTTCAGAGGGCGAGATCCGCGGCGCCCAGTTTGAGCAGGCTTCCAGGTACTATCGCTCGACCTACAGCCCACCGTTCATGCCTGATATGCAATTAGCACAGGTCATCGCCACAACGTACTGAGCGAAGCTCTCGGTATAGCGCTAAGCGGTGATGGACGAGGTTTGCTGCCGAGTAAGAAATCCAGGCATGAAAAAGCCCAAGTGTTTCTACTTGGGCTAAGTCATTGAATTATATGGTCGGGACGGAGTGATTCGAACACTCGACCCCTAGCACCCCATCTCCTTTTTCATACTTCTTGAAAGCTTCCAAAGTTTTACTCTGGATTTTTCCAAGCGAGTATTTACTTGAGCTCCAGCGCTGTTCTGCTCTAAGTGAGTCCAGTAACGTCCATCAAGAGCCGGCGTTTTTGTGGGGGAAAAAGTAGGGGGAGTCCGTTTCATCGCCAAAATCACCCTAAAGAACTCGAGTCGCTGACCGCCAATGATGCCGGCCGGGATCCTCAGGAAGGATGGCAATCCGAGCCGTTCTTTTCATACCAGTCGAATGAGCAGCAAGACCAAGAGCACGTTCAATACGGCCAGCACACTCAGTCCCGCAAGCACACCGCCAGCGCCCCAGGTCTGCAACAGGTAACCGCCTGAAAGGGGGGGCAAGGCTTGTCCTATGAGCGAAGGCCGAGCCATGCGCCCCATCAGCAAAACATAATGGGTAGGCGACATGAGGGCCAATGGCAGCAGTCCTCGAACGATCGCCCGCAAACCATTACCCGCGCCATAGATCACCAGCCCCAGGGCAGTCATTGCCGGTGCGATGGTCACAATCAGCAGACCAATTGCCACGAATATCACGGAGATCAACGTCGTCCAGATCGGGTGTCGCTTACGCGAAAACACCTGTAAAACACGTGATCCTACCTGGCTCGGCCCCAGCAATGCGCTCAGTCCGACGGCGACTGCAAGCGAGTAACCTTGCCCCTGCAACAATGAAATCAGCTGGACCGACATCGCCGTCATGATCACTGCACCCAAAGCAAAAATCAGCGTAAGCAACAAGTAGATCCGCCGGTCGATTGAGAGACTTTCGCCACCCACTGCCTGACTTTTTATGAGTGGTCCCGTGCCCCGCGCCAACACCCAGAGATAAAGCGGCGCCACGACAATGACCAATAACACTCCATAAGCCACGCACGTCGTGCGCCAAACCTCAAGGAGCAGGCGAGGGATAATCTCGACGCGTTCCTGAGCGAAGCCCCGGATGCACGGATTCTGGTCCGAGTGAATGCCCCGGATCACTGGGCGCATGTTGCGGATCTGGATCTTTGCCGACGCCACGCCGGCGTTATCGGAATTCTGCTGCCCAAAGCAGAAAGCGCGAAACAGGTCACCACAGCTGCCGGTACCGAAAAACCGATTTGGCCAATCATCGAGAGCGCGAAGGGCTTGTCAGCACTCAACGAAATTGCCGGCACTCAAGGCGTTGAGCGGTTGTCGTTCGGTAGTCTGGATCTGGGTCTGGACCTGAACCTGTCTACTGGCAGCCCTGCCGCTGAAGAAATCCTTAGCCATGCGCGCTACGCCGTTTTGCTTGCAACCCGGGTTGCCGCGCTCGCTCCAGCGTTGGATGGGGTATTTCCGTCGATCCAGGACACCGCAGGGCTGCTACGTGCTGTTCATTTTGCACGCGACATGGGCTTTGGTGGCGCGCTGTGTATCCATCCAACCCAAGTCGCGATCATTCATCAGGCGCTGAAACCAAGCCGGGAAGAATTGCACTGGGCGCAACGCATTATCGAAGCCGCTCGTTCAGGTGAAGGCGTTTTCGTGCTGGATGGGCAAATGGTCGATGCGCCGGTCATTGGTCGCGCACAATCCATTTTGGCTCGCGCGATCTGATTCAAAACCGGCGCTGTTGCTTAGAAGCTATGCATCCATTCCCATCCTACAGGACGGTGTCATGACTAACGTTTCCAGCCTTAGATCCGTGGCATCGATCATCACTGCGCGGGACGCCGCACATGCTCTGGAACTGGCCAATGACAGTGAATTCGGGCTCGCCTCGACCATCTACACGAGCAATGTCGAACTTGCCCAGAAGCTGGCCGGCGAACTGAAAACCGGAGGCGTATTCATCAATGGCTATTGCGCAACCGATCCACGCGTCACTTTCGGCGGCGTAAAGAAAAGCGGTTTTGGCCGTGAACTGTCGCATTCGGTGTGCGCGAATTCTGTAATGCACAGACCGTCTGGCTGGACCGTCACTAACAACAAGCGAGTCGCCAAGCCCCGCGAGACCTCTCGCTTCACCCTAATGAGGAGCTTTTGATGCGTGCCTTCCCTGCAATCCTGGGCGTTACCCTGACTGTGACCTTAAGTAGTACTGCCCTCATGGCTGCCGAACCCACCGGCACGCTTAAGAAAATCAAGACCTCGGGGACCATTACCCTGGGTCACCGAGACTCGTCCATTCCGTTCTCTTATATTGCCGACGGATCCGGTCAGCCGGTGGGCTACTCCCATGACATTCAATTAAAGATTGTCGAGGCTATCAAGCAAGAACTCGGTATGCCCAAGCTGAACGTACAGTACAACCTGGTGACATCACAGACGCGTATCCCACTGGTGCAAAACGGCACTGTGGACCTGGAGTGCGGCTCCACAACCAATACCGCCGAGAGAGCTCGGCAGGTCGACTTCTCGGTCGGCATTTTTGAAGCCAGCACCCGCCTGTTGGTCAGGAAGGATTCGGTTTACAAGGACTTTCAAGATCTCAACGGCAAGAACGTAGTGACTACTGCTGGCAGCACTGCCGAGCGGATGCTCAAGGTCATGAATGCCGAGAAAAAGATGAACATGAACGTAATCTCTGCCAAAGACATTGGCGAGTCTTACCAAATGCTCGAGTCCGGCCGCGCCATTGCGTTTATGCAGGACGACGCATTGCTGGCGGGCGAGATGGCCAAGGCGAAGAAACCGGAAGATTGGGTGGTGACTGGCACCCCGCAATCCAACGAAATCTATGGTTGCACAATGCGTCGGGGTGATCCGGATCTCAAAAAAGTCGTGGATGACTCGATCAAGTCACTTTTTGTCTCGGGTGAAATCAACGCCATCTACGATAAATGGTTTACTCAGCCCATCCCTCCCAAAGGCTTGAATCTCAAATTCCCCATGAGCGCAGAGCTCAAAACAATCATCGCCCAACCCAACGACCAACCGGCGCCGGAAAAGGCTCTTTAACGGCCGTCGCGTCGTTGAGTGCGAAGACGGTCATCGAATGACGGCAGCCGACTGCAAGGCTGCTGCCCGATCGTCTCTATGAGAGCGCATCGAGCTATCAACGACCGAGCTCAGATAGTGCGTTTGCTTTCATGGACATCTCGAAGTGCATGCCACGCCAAGTAGAAGACACCCGTGCGTCCGCAGAACAAGCCGACCGTAAACCCTGATGCCGCACCAGCAAGGGCGAGCATTCCCACAGTGGCCGAGAATTCTGGATGCACGGCAGCTTGATAACCGATGAAGTATTTCACGGCAAAAAAGAGAAGCGAGATACCAAGAACTTTCCATGTCCCAGGAACGATCAGGTGCTTGCCCTCCTCGTCCAAAGTCAGTCCGCGTCGAGGAAATAGTGCAAATGCGACTAAGCCACCTAAAAGCATTCCCGTGACCCAACTGCCCACGGTCAACTCAACGCGGTCCGCGTAGCTGAGAGAAAGGAGTGACCAGACCACCAAAACAACCGGTGTGATGATCAGCGACCGCTGACTTTCACGACTGGTTTTCCTGGCACTCAAACCGTAGTAGCAGACCAAGAGAAATGCGCCGTAAACCCACAGTGGCGTGCCTTCCAGAGCATCGAGCATTGTTCAGCTTCCTTGCCAACGTTTATTGCCGGATGCTGGCACAGCCTCAGATACGTTGCCACTTATTTGAAACAAGACGAGCCCCCTCAAAAAGCGATATTCCGGCCCCTTCCCCACCTCTATTAAGTCAGCACTCCTCCCCCGCGCCCATCGGCAACCAGCGGGAGGCATGAGTGTTGACGAATACAGGTGAACAACCCGCCACCTTGGAGGCGACCATGAACGCAGCATTGAAGATTTGCCAGGAGCGTTTCGACGCTAAGTTGCCTCCAGAGGTCAGCGACGCGAATCCGGAACAGGAGTGGCTTGAACATTCTGCGGAACAGTTGGTGTGCGGCATGGACATCAAGTGGAAGCGTCGCCACGGCCAACCGCAGGTGGTGACGTTTGATCGGTATTGCACTTACCTGCAGGGCATCCTGAATCAGCGCCAGATCGACGGCCTGGACGAGCGTGATTCGTTCGCTCGACTGTTCCTTTCCTCGATCCTTGGCAGTCAGGCGGATTCACGCGAGCACGCTGCGGAACTGATGGGCGAACAGCGTCCCATCGAAGCCGCGGAACGAATCGCCATGGATTTGCTCAGGCCCTACGCCTTTGACGCGGTTGCAGCAGAACGGGAAGAGCTCGAAGACGACGTGGATGGCAACCTATGAGCGCTCACATCCTTATCGACGACGCGCTCGAAATCCTCAAGCACGCTGCAAGCACTCAGGAAGAGGCGGTAATTGTTCAGCGGATGATCACTCAGTTCCTCGTTGATCAGTCGCTAACTCTCAAAGAATTCGACCACTACTGCGCACGCCTCGCCCTACTTGGTGCACCGTAAACCAGATCGGCTGAAACAGAAGCAAGCACAGACAAAGGACCACTGGACGAAGGTTGAGGAGCGGTATTTGACGCGAGCATTCAAGGAGGCCAGGGAGGCGGCGAATTGCTACGCGGGATGGAAGGAAGAGGAAATGCCGGGCTTTCACGAAGTGCGAGCGCTGTCGCTGCACCTGTACAAGAAAGCCTGAAAGGATGGGCAAAAGATCGCTGGCCATGCGAGCGAGGGCATGACCAAAAACTACCAGCGGGACCATGAGGAAATCATCTGGTCAGAGGCGATTCCGGACCTGAATATCAGCGAAATCACTGGGTAGTTTTGCGCCAGTTTTGCGCAGGCACAAAAAAGCCGATCTATCTGATCGGCTCAAGTGTCTGATATTACTCAGGAATAATGGTCGGGACGGAGTGATTCGAACACTCGACCCCTAGCACCCCATGCTAGTGCGCTACCGGACTGCGCTACGCCCCGACTAGGCGTTTTACTGGGTTCGCTTCTGAACGAAGCGATCAGGAATATACCGCAAGCTTTTGAAATGTGGAAGTATTTTAAAAGCCAGTATTACTTCTTCAAAACCACCAGCACATCTTCGAGTTCGGAGATCATCTGGCGAATCATTTGCTTGTATTGGGTGGTATCGTCTTTGGCCTCATCACCGGACATGCGCTGGCGAGCGCCGCTGATGGTGAACCCCTGGTCGTACAGCAACGCGCGGATCTGTCGGATCATCAGCACATCCTGGCGCTGATAATACCGACGGTTCCCTGTGCGTTTGACGGGGTTAAGTTGAGGAAACTCCTGCTCCCAGTAGCGCAACACATGCGGTTTTACCGCACAGAGCTCGCTGACTTCACCAATGGTGAAGTAGCGTTTGCCTGGGATGACGGGTAGCTCGTCGTTATGACTTGGTTCCAGCATAAGCCTCAACTCGGGCCTTCAACTTCTGCCCTGGACGAAAGGTGACCACACGGCGAGCCGTGATCGGGATTTCTTCTCCCGTTTTTGGATTGCGGCCAGGCCGCTGGCGTTTGTCACGCAGGTCAAAGTTGCCGAAACCGGACAATTTGACCTGTTCGTTGTCTTCCAGAGCGTGTCTGATTTCTTCAAAAAACAGCTCGACCAATTCCTTGGCCTCGCGCTTGTTCAGACCCAACTCTTCGTACAGACGTTCCGCCATCTCAGCTTTCGTCAAAGCCCCCATACGTCACTTCCTTAACGTGGCGTTCAACCTTTGTTCGAGCGAGGTGAGGATATTTTGTGTCGTGGTATTCACCTCATCGTCATTAAGAGTGCGCGATGGATGCTGCCAGGTCAAGCCAACTGCAAGGCTTTTTCTATGCGGATCAATGCCTTTACCTTGATAGACGTCAAATAGCCTGAGGTCTGTCAGCCATTCCCCTGCATTTTCACGGATAACATCCAAAACGGCAGTGGCGGCAACTTCACGGTCAGCGATCAGTGCCAGGTCGCGGCGCACTTCTGGGAAGCGCGACAGCTCGCTGAATTTAGGCATCTTGCCCGAGGCGACTTCAGCCAGGACCAACTCGAAAACGAATACTGGACGGTCGAGACCGAGGGCTTTCGACAATTCTGGGTGGATAGCACCGACGAAGCCTACCAAGCGACCTTCACGTTCAATACGTGCAGTCTGCCCTGGATGCAGCGCCGGGTGGCTGCCAGGAACGAAGGTGAACGCATCCAATGCACCAGCAAAGCCAAGGACGGCTTCCACGTCAGCCTTGACGTCGAAGAAGTCCACAGCATCGCGGCCCTGCGCCCAGCCCTCCGGCAAGCGACTGCCGCAGACAACACCGGCCAGCATCGGCTCTTGCTTCAAACCGTCCAACTGACCAACGAAACGCAGACCACTTTCAAACATGCGCACGCGGTCTTGCTGGCGGTTCAAGTTGTGGGAAAGGGCCTTCACCAGACCAGGCCATAGAGACGAGCGCATCGCGGCCATGTCGTTGGAGATCGGGTTGGCCAGCAACAGGGGCTGGACACCAGGGTTGAACAGTTCGAACTGTCTCGGATCGATGAAGCTGTAGGTCACCGCTTCCTGGTAACCACGGGCAACCAGCAGACGACGCAACTCTGGCAAGTGCGCACGCGCCTCGGCCTTGGGTTGCGGTGCCAGGCGCGCTTGCGGATAACGAACCGGCAGGCGGTTGTAACCGTACAGACGAGCCAACTCTTCGATTAGATCGACTTCCAGGCTGATATCGAAGCGATGGCTTGGCACTTCAACATGCCACTGCCCTTCCCCGCCCGCAGAGATGTTCAACCCGAGGGCCGACAACAGTTGCTCGATTTCAGTCGGTGCGATGACCAGGCCAAGCATTTGCTCAACGCTCTTGGCGCGCAGGGTGATCGGCGCAACGCACGGCAGATGCTGTTCGCTGACAATCTCAGTGATCGGGCCGGCTTCGCCACCGGTGATTTCCAGCAGCAGGCCAGTGGCGCGCTCCATGGCTTCACGGGCGAGCTTCCAGTCTACGCCACGCTCGTAACGGTGCGACGCATCAGTGTGCAAGCCATAGGAACGGGCCTTGCCAGCGATGGCGATTTGGTCAAAGAATGCGCTTTCAAGGAAGATGTCGCGAGTGGTCGCGGAAACACCGCTGTGCTCGCCACCCATTACGCCGGCGATCGCAAGAGCGCGGGAATGGTCAGCGATCACCATGGTGTCGGCGCGCAGGCTGACTTCCTGGCCGTCGAGCAGAACCAGCTTCTCGCCTTCTTCAGCCATGCGTACGCGGATGCCGCCATTGATTTCGGCGAGATCGAAGGCGTGCAGCGGCTGGCCCAGTTCAAGCATCACGTAGTTGGTGATGTCGACGGCAGCGTCGATGCTGCGTACGTCGGCGCGGCGCAGGCGCTCAACCATCCACAGCGGAGTTGGCTTGGACAGGTCGACGTTGCGAATTACGCGGCCCAGGTAACGTGGGCAGGCAGCTGGCGCCAGCACCTCAATCGGACGCACTTCATCGTGTACCGCAGGCACGGCGGCAACTACTGGACGGGTAACCGGGGCGTTGTACAGCGCGCCCACTTCACGGGCCAGCCCAGCCAGGGACAGGCAGTCGCCACGGTTTGGGGTCAGGTCGACCTCGATGCTGGCGTCTTCCAGTTCCAGGTAGACACGAATGTCCTGGCCAACAGGCGCATCCGCCGGCAGCTCCATCAAGCCGTCGTTACCTTCGCCTACCTGCAGCTCCGCCTGGGAGCACAGCATACCGTTGGACTCAACGCCGCGCAGCTTAGCCTTCTTGATCTTGAAGTCGCCTGGCAGTTCGGCACCGATCATGGCAAACGGAATCTTCAGACCCGGACGCACGTTTGGCGCTCCGCACACAACCTGGAAAGTTTCCGCCCCGTTGCTGACCTGGCACACACGCAGTTTGTCGGCATCAGGGTGCTGCTCGGTGCTCAGCACTTCGCCCACAACCACGCCACTGAAAACACCGGCGGCCGGCGTTACGCTATCAACCTCAAGACCGGCCATCGACAGACGAGCAACCAGCGCGTCGCGATCTACCTGCGGGCTTACCCAGCCGCGCAGCCATTGTTCACTGAATTTCATCCTGCTCTCCTAAAGATTCGTTACGACTAGCGAAATTGCGCGAGGAACCGCAAGTCGTTGTCGAAGAACAGACGCAAGTCGTTCACGCCGTAACGCAGCATGGCCAGACGCTCAACGCCCATGCCGAAGGCAAAGCCCGAGAACTCTTCCGGATCGATCCCGGACATGCGCAGCACGTTGGGGTGAACCATGCCGCAGCCCATCACTTCCAGCCAACCCGTCTGTTTGCAGACTCGGCAGCCTTTACCGCTGCACATCACGCATTCCATGTCGACTTCAGCGGAAGGCTCGGTGAACGGGAAGAACGATGGACGGAAACGTACCGCCAGCTCTTTCTCGAAGAACACTCGCAGGAACTCTTCGATGGTGCCTTTGAGGTCGGCGAAGTTGATATCGCGATCAACCAGCAGGCCTTCGACCTGATGGAACATCGGCGAGTGGGTGATATCGGAGTCGCTACGATAAACGCGACCTGGGCAGACGATGCGGATCGGCGGTTTGTTCGCTTCCATGGTGCGGACCTGTACCGGTGAGGTATGGGTGCGCAACAGCATGTTCGCGTTGAAATAGAAGGTGTCGTGCATCGACCTGGCCGGGTGATGGCCTGGGATGTTGAGCGCCTCAAAGTTGTGATAGTCGTCTTCGACCTCAGGGCCTTCGGCAATGCCATAGCCTATATGGGTGAAGAACTGCTCGATACGTTCCAGAGTCCGGGTGATCGGATGTAGACCGCCCGAGGCTTGGCCACGGCCAGGCAAAGTTACATCAATAGACTCGGCGGCGAGTTTGGCCGCAAGATCGGCCTCCTCCATCGACGCCTTGCGCGCATTGAGAACCTCTGTGACGCGCTCCTTGGCAACGTTAATCAGCGCGCCGACTTGCGGGCGCTCTTCGGCTGGCAAATTCCCCAGGGTCTTCATCACCTGAGTCAATTCACCCTTTTTGCCAAGGTAGTGAACCCGGATTTGCTCCAGGGCATTGATATCTTCAGCGCTTTGCACAGCCTCAAGAGCTTGAGCGACGAGCGCGTCCAGGTTTTCCATGTACAGACTCCAGATACAAAATAGGGGAAGAGCTTGAAGGCTCTTCCCCTATTTATGACGTTTACCACCTTGGGCTACAGGAGCAGCCCAAGGTGACTGTCGGGGGTACTTAAGCCAAGGAGGCTTTAGCTTTCTCGACAATCGCAGCAAACACCGCTTTTTCGTTCACGGCCAGTTCAGCCAGAACCTTACGGTCGATTTCGATGGACGCTTTTTTCAGGCCAGCGATGAAACGGCTGTAGGACAGACCGTTAACACGCGCACCGGCGTTGATACGAGCGATCCACAGAGCGCGGAACTGACGTTTTTTCTGACGACGGTCACGGTAGGCGTATTGGCCTGCCTTGATTACCGCTTGTTTGGCAACACGGAATACGCGTGAACGCGCGCCGTAGTAGCCTTTAGCAAGTTTCAGAATTTTTTTGTGACGCTTACGGGCCATGACGCCACGCTTTACACGAGCCATGAGTTACTTCCTCTATTCTTGATCCAAAATTAACGAAGGCGCAGCATGCGCTCGACTTTTGCCACGTCAGACGGATGCAGCAAGCTGCTACCGCGCAGTTGACGCTTACGCTTGGTCGACATTTTGGTCAGGATGTGGCTCTTGAAAGCGTGCTTATGCTTGATACCGTTAGCAGTTTTCAGAAACCGCTTAGCAGCACCACTTTTAGTCTTCATCTTTGGCATGTTCGGATACTCCGCATTCAGTTGATAAACATAATCAGAAGGCCTGCCGTGCCCTGTTGATTACTTCTTCTTTTTCGGGGCGATGACCATGATCAGTTGGCGTCCTTCCATCTTAGGATGCTGTTCGACCGAACCGTACTCAAGCAAGTCAGCTTCAACCCGCTTGAGGAGTTCCATCCCCAGCTCCTGGTGGGCCATCTCACGGCCGCGGAATCGCAAGGATACCTTGGCCCTGTCCCCATCACTCAGGAAACGTACCAGGTTGCGCAGTTTTACCTGGTAATCCCCTTCCTCCGTCCCTGGACGAAACTTGATTTCTTTTACTTGAATCTGCTTTTGGTTCTTCTTCGCCGCGGCAACCTGCTTCTTCTTTTCGAAGATCGACTTGCCGTAGTCCATCACCCGACAAACAGGTGGGATTGCATCGGCGGAGATTTCCACCAAGTCCAGCTTGGACTCTTCTGCAATACGAAGCGCTTCATCAATCGAGACGATGCCAATCTGCTCGCCGTCAGCGCCAATTAACCGAACCTCGCGTGCCGAGATATTCTCGTTGATCGGGGCTTTCGGTGCAGCTCGTTTATCTTGTCTCATTTCACGCTTAATAATAATTACTCCGAATCTGGGCGACCACGCCGGGAAACCGCTTGCGCGAGGAACTCAGCGAACTGGGCGACGGGCATAGAGCCCAGGTCAGCACCTTCACGAGTACGCACAGCGACAGTCTGCATCTCGACTTCCCGATCTCCAATAACCAAAAGATAGGGGACCTTGAGCAAAGTATGCTCGCGGATTTTAAAGCCGATCTTTTCATTTCTCAAGTCGGACTTGGCACGAAATCCGCTTTCGTTGAGAGTTTTTTCAACTTCAGCGGCAAATTCTGCCTGTTTATCAGTGATATTCATGATCACTGCCTGGGTCGGAGCCAGCCACGCGGGGAATGCACCCTCGTAGTGCTCGATCAGGATCCCGACGAACCGTTCGAACGAGCCGAGGATCGCCCGGTGCAGCATAACCGGGTGCTTACGACTGTTGTCTTCGGAGACGTATTCGGCTCCCAGACGGATCGGCAGGTTAAAATCGAGCTGCAGAGTACCACACTGCCAGACGCGGCCAAGGCAATCTTTCAGCGAGAACTCGATCTTCGGACCGTAAAACGCGCCCTCCCCCGGCTGCAGGTCGTACGCAAGCCCCGCACTATCAAGCGCTGCGGCCAGTGCCGCTTCGGCGCGATCCCACAGTTCGTCGGAACCGACACGCTTTTCCGGACGAGTGGACAGTTTCATCTCGACGTCGGTGAAACCGAAATCGCGATAAACGTCCATGGTCAGCTTGATAAACGCAGCGGATTCAGCCTGCATCTGCTCTTCTGTGCAGAAGATGTGGGCGTCGTCTTGAGTGAAACCGCGCACGCGCATGATGCCGTGCAGCGCACCCGACGGCTCGTTACGGTGGCAAGCACCGAACTCGGCCAGGCGCATCGGCAACTCGCGGTAGCTCTTCAAGCCCTGGTTGAACACCTGCACATGGCATGGGCAGTTCATTGGCTTAATGGCGTAGTCGCGGTTTTCCGACTGGGTGGTGAACATATTGTCGGCGTAGTTGGCCCAGTGCCCGGATTTCTCCCACAGGCTGCGATCAACGACCTGCGGGGTCTTGATCTCCAGGTAACCGTTATCACGCTGCACCTTACGCATGTACTGCTCAAGCACCTGATACAGGGTCCAGCCGTTCGGATGCCAGAACACCATACCCGGCGCTTCTTCCTGGAGGTGGAACAGATTCAGGCGCTTGCCGATCTTACGGTGATCGCGCTTTTCAGCTTCTTCGATGCGCTGGACATAGGCGGCCAGCTGCTTCTTGTCAGCCCAGGCAGTGCCGTAGATACGTTGCAACTGCTCATTCTTAGCGTCGCCGCGCCAGTAGGCGCCGGACAGCTTGGTCAGCTTGAATGACTTGAGGAAGCGTGTGTTCGGCACGTGCGGACCACGGCACATGTCGACGTATTCTTCGTGGTAGTACAGGCCCATGGCCTGCTCGTCCGGCATGTCTTCCACCAAACGCAGCTTGTAGTCCTCACCACGGGAAGTGAACACTTCGATCACTTCGGCGCGCGGGGTGACTTTCTTGATGACGTCGTAATCTTTCTCGATCAGCGCGTGCATGCGCTGCTCAATGGCAGCCATGTCGTCCGGAGTGAAAGGACGCTCGTAGGCGATGTCGTAATAGAAGCCTTCTTCGATAACCGGACCGATTACCATCTTCGCGGTTGGGTACAACTGCTTGACCGCATGGCCAATCAAGTGCGCGCAAGAGTGGCGAATGATCTCCAGCCCCTCTTGATCCTTGGGCGTGATGATTTGCAGACTGGCGTCAGAGGTGATCAGGTCACTGGCATCAACCAGTTTGCCGTCGACCTTGCCGGCCACAGTAGCCTTTGCCAGACCGGCACCAATGGATGCGGCGACCTCGGATACGGATACAGCATGATCGAATGAACGTTGACTGCCATCGGGAAGAGTAATAGTTGGCATGGCGCCTCCTCTCCTAGTGGTGACCCCTACCAAAGGTCACGTGGGTTGGGATGAGCCAGTACAAGATCCAATACCAGGCCGTTCAGTGATGAACGCCTGCCTTACAGCGGCAGGAGCCTTTCGGCCAACCGATAATCGAACCAGAGTGACTGGAGTGAACAAAAAGAACATGGCGAGGCGGCAAATGGCGCGCCCGGGAATAGCCAGGAGAGCGATGCTAGCACAGATGAACGGTCATCGCGCCGGCGCCAGGCCAGGTAACTACTAATTCCAGCCTTTATAGCTGCAAAACGGAACTTGAGCTGTACGCACTACCTCAAACCCACTGAGAATCGCTGTTTGTCCTCGACCCAAAGGAGCATCCCATGATGCGTTTTACTTCTACCCTCGCTCTCGCCGCTACCCTGAGCCTCCTTTCCATCGGCGCGCAGGCTGCTGCGCCCTCCAATTGGCCGGCCGGTGCCCGTGACAGTTTCATCAACGACTGCAGCGCGGCCGCCAGCCAGAACGTTGACGTCAAAACGGCCAAAGCCCACTGCGAATGTGGCGCCGACAAGATCAACGCCGAATTGAGCAGTTCCGAAATCAAGGAATTGATGACCAATCCGAACGCCAGCGCACCACTTAAAAACAAAGCGGTGGCTGCAATTTCATCCTGCAAAGTCGTGAAGAAAAAGTAAGATCGGCGCCAGATCAGACGGCCGCTCTGCTGGAAAAATCGCCCGAAAACTGCCATTTCTCACAAATTACGCAGCTTTTACGGCTTTTTTTAACAGCTGATATTTCGCGCCAAAGCCCCGTAGACCGGGGCTTTCAGCCGACCTAAGCACTAAATGCAACGCTATTGATTGGCAAACAATGCCTTGGGGGGGCTCCCAAGCCGAACATTTCGACTATGATAGCCCGGTGTGCCCAGTTGGCCTGAGCAGCACAGCACTACTGAAAATATATGTTTCTTGGAGATACACCATGTCTAATCGCCAAACCGGCACCGTTAAATGGTTCAACGATGAAAAAGGCTTCGGCTTCATCACTCCTCAAGGTGGCGGTGACGACCTGTTCGTACACTTCAAAGCTATCGAAAGCGACGGTTTCAAAAGCCTGAAAGAAGGCCAAACCGTTTCCTTCGTGGCTGAGAAAGGCCAAAAGGGTATGCAAGCTGCACAGGTTCGCGGCGAGTAATTCTCCGCTGAGCTAAAAAAACCCCGTCCATGTGGCGGGGTTTTTTATGGGCGCTGCAAAAGCAGCGATCAGCCGCAATTGACGCGAGTGATCACCAAGTTGTCGTCAGCGTTTAGGTTCAAGCGGTCGGAGCGGTATTCCAAAGTGATCATATCGTTGGGCTTGAGGATGCGAGCATTCTGCGCACCGGCACGGGCCCGGGCTTGCTCCAGCAACTGAGGCGAAGCTTTCTGGCCGATTGTGAACTCGGCAGCCTTTGACTCACAGCGGCTATGACCTGCATCGGTCACTGCGGCGTCTTTGGCTGGCTCAGAGGTACCCGGGGTGCTGCAACCCGCCAACGCGAGTGCTGCCAACAAAGTACCGAATGATGCGAGCTTCCAAGGCATGAAGCCTCCTATTGAAAAAATGAACAGAGATCGTGCGACAACCGTCTTGCAGATTGGTTTCAAGACGTAAATCGCCGTCGGGCAAGTCTGCCTGACTATCAGCAGGCATTCGCCCGATCAATCGTGACCAGATATGAACATAATCAGTAGATGTCGATGTAGTCAAAAGGTGGCTTGGGCCAGTTTTGCTTCAGCGCGTTGAAAACCTGTGTGACCCAGACCTCGTCGCTGGCAGCGACATTTCCGACGTAACCGGAGCCCTTTGCCCAGGTTTCAAGACGAAACAACAGGCCATCTATGTCAGTGCCCCCGACTACCCCAGATGATAGGTAGGCGATACCGGCCTTGGTCACACGCAGTTGAGTATGTTCGTCATCACTGGCACTGGCGATCAATTGGCGCACGGCGGCCAGGGTGAGATTCTCGGGGTCATTCAAATCGATCTGCACGCGGTATTCCCCGGCAATTAAACAGGAGCACAGTGTCGCACAGCACTTGCTTCATGCCTAAGTAGCAGTGCCAAACGCCGCGCAAAATGCTTAACTGCGCCCGGTAAAACCGCGCCCCAGCGCATTACCCAGTATTTCAGCTCGTGAGACCTCCATGACCACCGTAACGCTCCAAGCCGACATCAAAGCCAAGTGGCCCCAAGGACAAAGCTCCTACAGCCCCGGAAGCCCAGAGGAACTGGCAATCATCGGTATAGACCTGCTGGTCAAGGAACTCGGCACTCAGGCGGCACAAGCCTTCATTGGCCAGGTATTCGAGAAATACCCGGCCGATCACATGGGAGCACACAACCCCGAGCGCGAATAAGAACCGGCCGACGAACGTCGACCGGCAATCGGTTTACTTCAGCCGCGCAAGGCGCTCAGTCAGCAGATCGAAGAAGCCCTGAGCGTCGCCGTTCTCAACCCAGAACGCATTCTTTGGTTGTTTCAGACCGTCGTACCAATCGACGATGGTCTGCCCGAATGTCGGGCCTTCACGGCTGTCCACCACCACATTGACCTCGCGACCACTGAACAGCGAAGGCTTGAGCAGGTACGCAACAACGGTGGCGTCATGTACCGGGCCGCCCGGGATGCCATAGTGCTCCATATCGCCTTTGACGTATTCGTTGAGAATATCGCCGACGACCTTGCTGGCGTTGTTCTTGAGGTCGGCAATCTTTTTCAGACGCGCCTCACTGGTCAGTACCTTGTGGGTCACATCCAGCGGCAGGTAAGTCAGCTTGACCCCACTCTTGAGCACGATCTCTGCAGCAATCGGATCGGCGAACAGGTTGAACTCGGCAACCGGCGTGATATTGCCTCCATTGAAGTGCGCGCCGCCCATCACCACCACTTCTTTGATGCCCTGGGTGATTTCCGGATCCTGAGTCAGTGCCAGCGCCAGGTTGGTCTGCGGACCCAGCATGGCGATAGTGATGCTGTGAGGCTTGGCAGCACGAAGGGTCTTGATCAGGTAATCAACGGCATTGCCTTCGGCCAGGCCCTTTTTAGGCTCATGCACGGTGACGCCGGAAACGCCCTCCTTGCCATGGATGTTTTCGGCATAGATCGGTTTGCGCAGCATCGGCGCTGGTGCACCGGCGTAGACCGGAATGTCCTCACGCCCCGCCCACTCGCGGGCCAGGCGCGCGTTACGCGAGGTCTTGTCCAGGCGCACGTTACCGGCGACGGTGGTCAGCGCACGGATGTTCAATTCGTCCGGGGAAGCCATGGCGAAGAGCAAGGCCACTACATCGTCGGCACCTGGGTCAGTGTCGATGATGAGGTCGATTTTTTCCGCCGCGTGGGCGCTTGCAGCAGTGAGCGCGGACAAAAGCAGGACACTCCGAAACAGATTTCTCAGGATTGGAAGACCACGTTGCATAAAACACTCCTTGTCGTTGGGGAACTCTAGAACGTTACGCCGGACACCAGCGCGATATTGCAGTAAGGCTGGCATTCGCCGGTGCGCACAACCGCGCGCGCCTGGCGACTCAGTTGCTTGAACGCTTCATGACTGAGCAGACGTCGCTCGCCGAGGGCGGCCTGTTCACTCAGCACGTTCAACTGCGCCAGCGCAGGTGGCTGCTTGAGCAGGATTTCTTCCGCCAGCACGTGGCTTTCCACCTGCATCTCACTGAGCACGATACGCAAAGTGCTGATGAAATCAGGAATACCTTTTGTAAGCGCCAGGTCGATCAACTCGACGCCGGGCGGCACCGGCAAACCAGCATCGCCGATCACCAGAATGTCGCCATGGCCCAGGGAAGCGATCAGCCGCGACAGAGCGATATTGAGCAGAGGGGTCTTTTTCATAAAGGTACAAAACCTTGAACGTCATGCAGCGTAGGAATGGAAGGTTGCGCACCCGCACGTGTGACTGACAATGCTGCAGCGACCTGACCAAAACGTATGGCCTCGGCTTCGCTTTTACCGCTGGCAAGGGCCGCCGCAAAACCACCGACAAAGGTATCGCCAGCAGCCGTGGTATCCAACGCCTTGACCTTGGGCGCCACCAAGTGCTCAAAGCCACTGCCATCCGCAAACAATGCACCTTGGGCGCCCAGAGTGATGATGACTTTGCCGGCACCGGCTTTAATCAGTTGCGTGGCAGCCACTTTGGCACTGTCCAGAGAGTCGACTGTCACACCGCTCAATGCGGTGGCCTCGCTTTCGTTGGGAATCAGATAATCGACCGAGGCATACCACTCGGCGGGCAACGGTGCGCTGGCCGGCGCAGGGTTGAGGATCACGGTCTTGCCCAGTTCACGACCGCGCTTGAGCGCATAGGCCACGGTAGCCATCGGCACTTCCAGCTGGCAGATGATCACATCGGCGGCTTGCAGCACCGCATCAGACGCCTGCAGTGACGTGGGCGTCAGCTCGCCGTTGCTGCCGGCAACAATCACAATCGCATTCTGGCTGCTGTCATCCACCACGATCAACGCCACGCCACTGGAACCGTCCACGGTACTGACGGCCTGGCAATCGATACCTTCCACCAGCAATGCGTCACGCAACTCAGTGCCGTAGGCATCGGTGCCGACACAGCCAATCATCGCCACACTCGCACCCAGTCGCGCCGATGCAACGGCCTGGTTGGCACCCTTGCCGCCCGGCACCGTGGAAAAAGTTTGGCCAATCAGGGTCTCACCGGCACGGGGCAGCCGGCTGGCGCGGGTGACCAGATCCATGTTCAAGCTGCCTACTACCACTACTTTTGCTGGCATACATCAGTACTCATCAATTCGGTTCAGCGGTATTGCGCAAACACACCGGCGACGGGCGCCGTCGACTCGCGCAATACGATGCTCGGCGTCACGATGCGTTGATCGATCGGCAGTTGGGGTGTTGCAATTCGTCGCAGTAAAAGCTCGGCGGCCGTCTCGCCCAGTTGCAGGATCGACTGGCCGACCGTGGTCAGGGCCGGGTACACATAGCGGCCCATTTGAATATCATCAAATCCGATCACCGACAGCTCGCCGGGCACGCGGATATTACGCTCAGCTGCAGCACGCAATACGCCAAAGCCGATCATGTCGTTACTGGCAAAAATCGCGCTGGGCGGGTTCTGCGCCAGCAATTGCACGGCAGCAGCATAACCGCCGGTGCTGGTGAAGTCGCTTTCCCGGGTGCGATTGGGCGCAACGTCCACACCGGCCTCGCGGAGCGCGCGCTGGTATCCCGCCAGGCGCATTTGCGCGACACGGGTGTGGGCCGGGCCGCCGATACAGGCGATGTCCCGATGCCCCAGCTCAAGCAAATGCCGGGTCGCCAGGTAGGCGCCCTCTTCATGATCGATGCGCACCAGATCGACATCAATGCCGTCCAGCGCCCGGTCGACAATCACCATGGGCGTGCGCACCGCGCTCAACCCTGCGGCGAGGCCGCTGTCATCACCCCCCACCGAGGTCACGATCAAGCCGTCGATGCGCTTTTCCAACAACACCCGCAAATAGCTGCGCTGTTTTTCAGCATTGTCGTCGGAGTTGCAGAGGATCACGCAGTAGCCGTTACGCTCGCAGTAATCCTCGATGCCTCGTGCCAGCTCCGCGAAATACGGGTTGAGGCTGTTGGGTACCAGCAAACCGATGGTGGCCGTGGTCTTGGCCTTGAGCGAGCGCGCGACGGCGCTGGGCACATAGTCGAGCTGCTTGATGGCCGCTTCGACCTTGACCCGTACCGGCTCACTCACTGGGCGCGTCTTGTTCACCACATGGGACACGGTGGTGTAGGAAATCCCTGCAAGCGCCGCCACATCCTTGATCGTTGCCATGGTTCAGCCCCGCCGACTAGCACGTTGGCTGCGGTACGTATCGAGAACCACGGCAATCACGATCACAGCACCGGTGATGATGCGCTTCGTGGGCTCCGTGGCGCCGATCTGTGCCAGGCCAGCGGCCAATACCGAGATAATCAACACGCCAAAGAAGGTACTGATTACCGAACCGCGCCCGCCCATCAGGCTGGTGCCGCCGATCACCACCGCGGCGATCACTTGCAGCTCCAGACCGGAGCCAGCGTTCGGGTCCGCTGCTTCCAAACGCGAGATCTGGAATAACGCCGCGACACCGGCCAGCAGGCCCATGAGACTGAACACCAGAATCTTGTAAGGCTTGGGATTGATACCGGCCAGGCGCACGGCCTCTTCGTTGGTGCCGATACCGATCAGGTAACGACCGAACACGGTGCGGGTCAATACTAGCTGCGCAGCGATGATCACCAGCAAGGCAATGATGAACGACGGCGAGATACCAAACGCAATCGGGTTGGACAGCCAGGCAAACGAATCACCGATGTACGCGGTGCGCGAACCGGTCATTTGGTACGCAACGCCCCGCGCCATTTCCAACACACCGAGGGACACGATAAACGACGGGATCCGCCAGGCCACGGTGATCGAGCCGGTGATGGTGCCGGCCAACGCGGCGCAGCCCATGCCGAGCAGAGCGGCCGGCAACACGCTCCAGCCCCACCCAAGAATCGCCACGCTGACTGCCGACGCCGCCAGGGCCAGCACCGAGCCCACCGACAAGTCGATACCGCCGATGATCAGGATGAACGTCATGCCCACCGCCAGCACCATCAGGTCCGGGATCTGGTTGGCCAGGGTGCTGAAGGTGTCATAGGACAGGAAGTGGTCACTGAGCACCGAAAACAGCGCAATCATCGCGAGCAAGGCGCCCGCTAGCCCCAGGTAGGTGCCCAGTCCGTAGAAGTTGCCGCCCGCTTTACCGGAGGTAGTTGTGGTTTTCATGGGGTATCCCTAAGCACTGCGTCATTGAGCAGCGCATCACGTTTCTGATAGCCGGCAAAGGCGGCGGCGAGCAATTCGTCCTGGGTCCAGCTGTCACGCTCAAAGGTCTCGATCAGACGCCCGGCAGACAGCACGCCGATGCGGTCGCAGATCAGCATGAGCTCACGCAGGTCGCTCGATACCACCACCAGCGCTTTGCCCTGGCGGGTCAATTCGCCGAGCAAGGCATAAATGTCGAACTTGGCACCCACATCAATTCCGCGGGTGGGTTCGTCGAACAACATCACCGAGCAGTCGCGCTCCAGCCAGCGGCCAATCACCACTTTCTGCTGATTGCCGCCGGACAGTTCCGACACCAGTTGCGCCGGGCTGGAACTGCGGATGCGCATGGCGTCGATCTGGCGCTTGGCCAACGCGGTTTCATCGCGGCTGTTTACCACGCCGCCGCCAGAGATTTCCGGCATGTTGCCCAGGGCAATATTGGCACTGATGGACTGAGTCAGCAGCAAGCCTTCACCCTTGCGATCTTCAGTGATCAGGGCGATACCATGCCCCACTGCATCCACGGGAGAGCGAATACTCACCACCTTAGCCGGTGAGCCCAGGGCCACGGTGCCGCTGTCGGCCAGATCGGCACCAAAGATCAGACGCAGCAATTCGGTACGGCCAGCGCCGATCAGGCCGGAAATGCCATAGATCTCGCCGGCACGCACTTCAAAGGACACGTCACGGACTTTGTCCGAGCGGCTCAGGCCTTTCACAGTTAGGGCCGGGCCGCCGATGCTGCGCGGCCCCAGGTCGATGTGTTCACCCAGCTCGCGCCCCACCATCAAGGTGACCAATTGCTCACTGTTGTAATTGGCCATCGGTTCGACGCAGACCAGCTTGCCGTCGCGCAATACCGCAATGCGCTGGGCAACACGGGCCAACTCTTCCAGCCGGTGCGAAATGTAAATAATCGCCACGCCCCGGGCCTGAAGGCGGGTGATTTGCTCAAACAGCATCTCGACTTCACGCGCGGTGAGCATGGCCGTGGGTTCGTCGAGGATCAGTACATGGCAGTCGCCAATCAAGTTACGGGCGATCTCAACCATTTGCTGGTGACCGATGCCCAGGCTGCCGACCAGCGTGTCAGGGTCGATGGCGTCCAGGCCAACTTGGGCCATGGCCTCGATCGCGGCTTTGCGCAGTTGCTTGCGGCTGATCCAGCCACAGTGGCTGGGCAGGTTATCCAGGAACAGGTTTTCGGCCACGGTCAGCGTCGGCAGCAGGTTGAGTTCCTGCATGACCATGCGCACACCCAACGCTTCAGCCTGGGTACGGCTGGCAGGACAGTAATCCTGACCATTGAATTGCATATGCCCGGTGGTCGGCGTGACCAGCCCGCCGATGATCTTGGACAGGGTGCTTTTGCCTGCGCCATTCTCGCCGGTCAGCGCCAGCACTTCCCCACGGTTGAGCGTGAGGGTGATGTCGGACAGAACCGGTTGGGCATAGGTCTTACCGATACCGCTGACCGAGAGGACAGCGTTCGGGGCGGAAGATGACATAGGAAAATCTCCAGGCGCCCGCTCAGGACGAGCGGGCGCTGTTGGGTGCCGCCAGAATTACTTCTTGAGGACGAGTTCGACCGGGGTTTCGATCACGCCGTCTTTGGCATCGACTTTCTCACCCTTGACCAGCTTAAGGGCGTTCTGGATACCGAATACCGCTTGCTGGGCAGCTGCCTGGTCGGCGGTAGCCAGTACGCGGCCGTCCTGCAACATCGGCTTGATCGCTTCGATATTGTCGTAACCCACGACCATTACCTTGCCCGCCTTGCCTGCCGCACGCACAGCGGAGACAGCGCCCAGGGCCATATTATCGTTACCGGCCAACAAGGCCTTGAGGTCCGGGTATTCGCTCAGCATGGCCGAGGCGACTTTCTGGCCCTGGTCGATTTCCCAGTTGCCGGATTGAGTGGAAACGATCTTCATACCGGCAGCGTCCATCGCATCTTTGTAGCCGGCGGTGCGCTGCTGGGCGTTGGTGGTAGTCGGTACGCCTTCGATGATGCCGACTTTGTCACCTGCTGCCAGTTGCTTGGCCAGGTAGTCGCCCACGAGCTTGGAGCCCTTGCGGTTGTCGGGGCCAACGAAGGGAATATCGAGATTTTTGCTTTTCAGTACACCGGGGTCCAGGCGGTTGTCGATGTTGACGACCTTGATACCGGCGTCGGAGGCTTTCTTCAGTACGGTGACCAGTGCCTTGGAGTCAGCAGGCGCGATGACGATGGCGTTAACCTTGGCGAGGATCATTTGGTTGACGATATCGATCTGCGCGCTGGTATCAGTTTCGTTCTTGATGCCGTTGGTGATCATGTCGAAATCGGCGGCATGGTCTTTCTGGTAAGCCTTGGCACCGTCCTGCATGGTGACGAAGAATTCATTGGCGAGAGATTTCATCACCAGGCCGACCTTGGGTTTGGCGGCGGCGTCGTCAGCAAAGACAGAGGACAGAGGTAAAGCGGCGGATGCGGCAGCAAGCACAGCGACAGCAAGAAGACGTCCAGCGAATGGCAGCTTCATGGGTTCACTCCGATCTTATGATTATTGTGAGCAACGCTTGCACCGAAGAGTCCTTCGGCAGCCATCCCACAAGGGTGGCTGATTCGATCTTTCAGAGCACTCAGGGAGCACCGCGTGAAACATCTCGCAAACGTTTGCGTTAATCAAACTATGAGAACCTTGTCGAGATTTGTCAACGGTAGAACACAGCCTTTCATCTAAGGCCTCTAGCCTCTGTCCTCCCGTCCGGCGAAAGGACGTTATTAAACATTCCCCCCAACGCTTCGTTCTCTGAAACGACAGACCTCTTCATGCGACTCAGTATTTCCCGATGATCATCTTCGGACAACCGAACGCAATCATGCAGCGTGTTCGGAAAGCCGGACAGACGCATTGCGGGATCTGCCATAAGAACGACAATTATTGTTATAAATCAGCTAGTTAATTTATATCCAAGAACTTAATCAGCCTGGTACAAATCCTGCTCCTACCCAGCACCTCGTGGCATTCAGAACCGCCCGGGCGCTCTAGATGAACCTGCTACAGCACTCATCAAAAACCAGAGAGAAAAACAATGAAATCTGCACTGAAGAACTTTGTTCCGGGCGCGTTAGCCCTTCTGCTGCTGTTCCCTGTTGCCGCTCAGGCAAAGGAAGTTGAATCCAAGACCAAACTGGCCAACGTGGTAATTCTCGCCACCGGTGGCACCATTGCCGGCGCTGGCGCCAGTGCGGCCAACAGCGCTACCTACCAGGCGGCCAAAGTCGGTATCGAGCAATTGATCGCCGGTGTTCCTGAACTTAGCCAGATTGCCAATGTGCGTGGCGAGCAAGTGATGCAAATTGCATCCGAAAGCATCAACAACGAAAACCTGCTGCAACTGGGTCGCCGCGTCGCCGAACTGGCTGACAACAAAGACGTGGATGGCATCGTGATCACCCACGGTACCGACACCCTGGAAGAGACCGCCTACTTCCTGAACCTGGTGGAAAAAACTGACAAGCCAATCGTGGTAGTTGGTTCCATGCGCCCAGGCACCGCCATGTCGGCCGACGGCATGCTCAACCTCTACAACGCCGTGGCTGTAGCCGGCAGCAAGGACGCGCGCGGTAAAGGGGTGCTGGTGACCATGAACGACGAGATCCAATCGGGTCGCGACGTAAGCAAGATGATCAATATCAAGACCGAAGCCTTCAAGAGCCCATGGGGCCCAATGGGCATGGTGGTTGAAGGCAAATCCTACTGGTTCCGCCTGCCTGCCAAGCGCCATACCATGGATTCGGAATTCGACATCAAGAACATCAAAAGCCTGCCGGACGTCGAAATCGCCTACGGCTACGGCAACGTAAGCGACACAGCCTACAAAGCCCTGGCCCAGGCTGGTGCCAAAGCAATCATCCACGCGGGTACTGGCAATGGCTCGGTATCTTCCAAAGTGGTACCTGCCCTGGTGGAACTGCGCAAGCAAGGCGTGCAGATCATTCGCTCCTCCCACGTGAATGCCGGCGGCATGGTGTTGCGTAACGCTGAACAGCCTGACGACAAATACGACTGGGTTGCTGCCCTCGACCTGAACCCGCAGAAAGCGCGGATTCTGGCAATGGTTGCCCTGACCAAGACCCAAGACAGCAAAGAACTTCAACGGATTTTCTGGGAATATTGATTCCTGACTGAACCCTGTATGTGGCGAGGGAGCTTGCTCCCGCTCATGTACGCAGCGCCCGAAAGCTTCTTTTTTGGGCCGCTTCGCGGACCAGCGGGAACAACTTCCCTCGCCACAACAACCTACCTATCCCTCCCCCCCGCCCTACACCCACCCCCTTAACTCGCCGCCAGACGAATCTCTTAAATTTTAAGCAGTTGCGAAATTGCCCACACTTAAATACTGTATGCACGTACAGCTTATTAAGGAATGCTCCGTGGCAAAGTCATCTTCCGCAGTACCTACCCCGCCCGATGCCTACACACGCCTGGCCATTCGCGTGCAAAAAATCATCAACTCCACCAATGCCCAAAAAGCCAAGGCAGCCCTGATCTTCCGCTTGCCGGAGGAACCAGAGGACGATTGGCAGCGCTTGTTGGAGGAGATTGCGGAGAACGACAACGTCACCCTAGCCTACCGGGATGACGGTGGCGTGCAGATTTTCTGGGTTGTGCCGAAGGAAGATTGATTGAATGAGTGCCCGTTTTATTGCTGTGTGTTGCCTGTTTTTTGCCGTTACCGCTCACGCTCAGGCGCCCCGAACCTTCAGTGAAGCCAAAAAAGTTGCCTGGACACTCTACGCCCCGCAATCCACCGAGTTCTATTGCGGCTGCAAGTACAGCGGCAACCGCGTTGACTTGAAAGCCTGCGGATATATCCCACGCAAAAACGCCAACCGCGCCGCACGCATCGAGTGGGAACACATTGTTCCGGCCTGGCAGATCGGACATCAGCGCCAGTGCTGGCAGAATGGCGGGCGCAAGAACTGCACGCGCCATGATGACGTGTTCAAGCGTGCCGAAGCAGACCTGCACAATTTGGTGCCGAGTATCGGCGAGGTCAATGGAGACCGAAGCAACTTCAGCTTTGGCTGGCTGCCGGTGCAACGCGGGCAGTACGGTTCATGCCTGACCCAAGTGGATTTCAAGGCCAAGAAGGTGATGCCGCGACCTTCCGTACGCGGGATGATCGCGCGAACCTACTTCTACATGAGCAAACAATACGGCTTGCGCCTGTCGAAACAGGATCGTCAGTTGTACGAAGCCTGGAACAAAACCTACCCCGTCCAAGCCTGGGAGCGCCAGCGTAACCAGACGGTGGCGTGTGTGATGGGGCGTGGCAATGAGTTTGTCGGCCCGGTCAACCTGAAAGCCTGCGGTTGAAGATGGGCGGCACTGCCGCCCAATCGGCCCGTTACTGCGCAGGCTGGTGTTCGATGATCTCAGACACCGTGTCAGTTTTCTTGGCACGAGCCATCTTTTCGTTAAGCAGGGTCTGCTTTGCCTCGGCTTCGGCCTTAGTTGCGAACGGCCCCAACAGCACTTCGTCCTTGCCGTCGACCTTCACGATATAAAAATTGAAACCATGTTCGAGCAACCAGGCGGTCAGGTCGGTGATCGCCTGCAGTTTGTGGTCCGGCGGACCTACTCGCAGGTCCCACTCTTGGGCGGCAATCGCGCCGGTTTGTGGCTGGCTTTCGGTCACGGCAGGCTTGGCCTTGGGGGCGTCGACGCGTTTGCCTTCACCGCAACCGGCCAGTGCCAACACCGCAATTGCCATCGCTACTTTACGCACTGCCCTGCTCCTCTAAGGATAAAGAGGCAACTTTATCATTCACTGTCTATTCTGGCCGTCATAAACGTTGGCTTAAACAATGCGAATGATGTATCCCAGACCTGTATGATGCCGCCATGGGAATTAATGTCGCCTCTATGCGTCCTAAAAGAGGCAGTCACAGGGAAGCGCTTAGCAGTAAGCTACACACATCCGACACCTGCCCTGTCTGAAACATGTGTCCTAAAAGCAATCAAGGAGAAGTCCATGCTTATACTCACCCGCAAAGTCGGTGAAAGCATAAACATCGGTGATGACATCACGATCACCATCCTGGGCGTCAGCGGCCAGCAAGTAAGAATCGGCATCAACGCCCCCAAGGATGTTGCCGTGCATCGCGAGGAGATCTACCAGCGCATCCAGGCCGGCCTGACCGCTCCGGATAAAAACCAGACGCCTTGAGGCGCACTCAGTAGCCAGCCCTTTCGTTCATGTAACGGCTGGCGAAAGCCTATTGGACTGTTCTTGGGCTGAATGAGTGATCAGCGTCGTCCAAAGTCCATGCGCCCCAAAGATGAAATTATCCTCGCGTCTGGAACTTGTTCCACTATCCAAAGCCGAACCTCCTGACTGACATACTTCCATCCGTGTGGACTCAGGAGCACGTCGATGAGGCCTATTACCGCGCAGCCATTTTTTTCCAGATCCTGGATGATTGCCCTGCTGATTGGGCTGGCCTTTGTGGGCGTAGAATATGGCCTGCGGCTGGAAGTCGAAGGTTCGGACCCCGCCTACCCTAAGTCCTGGTTTGATTTGGCACTGCTGCTGTGTGCGTACCTGTTCATGTTCTGCCTCAAGCCTATCCAGAAAGCATTGCAGCGTCAGCTGTGCCGGCGGGCCGAAAATAAAACTGGCGGCTGACCAAGCGAACCAAGCCGAGACCGTATACGGACTCGGCTTTTTTGTGTCAGCCCACTGCGCTCTGCAGGTACAACAAGCCATCAGCGCTGCGATGCACCTGCAACTGTTCATACCCTTCAATCGATGGATGCTCCGTGAGCATGGGCTTGAGGTGCGTCGATGTTACGACCAGCACATCCGCACCCGCCGCCTCCCCCGCACGAATCCCCACCGTCGCATCCTCAAACACCAGACAATCCTGCACCGGCACACCCAGGCGTTGCGCACCCAGCTCATAACAGGCGGGGTTCGGTTTGCCGATGGCCACATCCTCGGCCGTTATCAACACCGCCGGTGGCGCGATACCCGCTGCCTGCAACCGACGCAATGCCAACGCCTTCGGCGCAGAGGTGACCAATGCCCACTGATCACCAGGCACGCTATTGAGAAACTCGACGGCACCGGGAATCGCCACGACGCCTTCCACATCGTTGATTTCAGCCTCGGTAATCCACTGCGCTTCAACTTGCGGGTCGACGCCGGGCAATGCCTGGCGCGTGATAGTGTCAATCGCCCGCGCACCATGAATGGTGGTCAGGAAGGCCGCCACGTCCAGCCCATGGCGTTCAGCCCAGATGCCCCACACTCGTTCGGCAGCGGCAATGGAGTTGAGCAGGGTTCCATCCATATCGAACAGGAAGGCGCGGTAAGGGCGGGCTGATACAGCTGAACCTCGGATAGACACTGCGGGGTTTCCTCGTAAGCTGAAACGAATAATCGGCCCGATGCAATCTACGGATCACCTACTGGGTTGTAAACGCTGACGCCCCAACAGCCAGCCAATCATTACGAATTTGTCATCATCCTGTTGGCTGGCTGTTTGAAGTACGGGGTTACCGTGAGCGCACTGGCACGACTCAACTACCCAGTGCAGGCCATGGCCTGCGCCAGTGACAATTGATCGAGCTACACTGGCGCCACGTATTGAATCAAGGCATTTCACATGAACATCCTCGTTGTCGAAGACGAACCCAAGGCCGGTAATTACCTCCTCAACGGTCTGCAGGAACTGGGTTACTCCGTAAGCCTGGCACGGGACGGCGTGGACGGCCTGCACCAAGCACTGGAAACGCCGTTCGACGTGATCGTGCTGGATGTGATGATGCCGAAAATGGACGGCTGGGAAGTACTGCGCCGCCTGCGTAAAGACTCCGACACCCCAGTGCTTTTTCTGACAGCTCGCGACGATATTGCCGATCGCATCAAGGGCCTGGAGCTGGGTGCCGATGATTACCTGATCAAGCCCTTCTCTTTCGCCGAGCTGGTAGCACGCTTACGTACCCTGACCCGTCGCGGCCCGATCAGGGAAGAAGAACACCTGCAAATCGCAGATTTGCACATCGACGTACTGAAACGCCGCGTCACTCGCGCCGGTACACGCATCACCCTGACCAATAAAGAGTTCGCACTGTTGCACCTGTTCGCCACCCATCAGGACCAAGTGCTGTCGCGCTCGCTGATCGCCTCGCGGGTATGGGACATGAACTTCGACAGCGACACCAACGTGGTGGACGTGGCCGTACGGCGCCTGCGCCTGAAAATCGACGACCCGTTCACGCTCAAGTTGATCCACAGCGTGCGGGGCATTGGCTACCGTTTCGATACCCAACCATGACCCACCGTCGCCATTATTCACTGACACTGGGCCTGGCCCTGATCTTCGCCCTGCTCGCCTTTGCACTGCTCGCTACCGTCGGCGTGGCGCTGTACCGCGAGTTGGAGCGCGAGCTGATCCGCCGCGACGATGTGCAATTGATTTCCCGCGTGGATCAACTACGCAACCTGCTTAACGACAGCAACACACTGGACTTGATCAAGACCAAGCCGGAACTGTTCCAGAATATGTTGGGCAACCGCGAATCGGTGCTGAGCATCGCCGCACCCGGCCAAAAACCGCTGCTGCTGGTAAACCCCGCCAACATCGATCTGCCAGCAGTCGAGCCGGTCCCCAAAGGCCACATCCTCACGCTGAGCGATGTGCAGCATCTGCCGGGCGTAAATGGCGTGCCCTTTTCCACCTTGGCCGCATCCATAGACTCCGGCGACCTGGGGAGCCTGCAAGTCACCAGCGGGCGCCTGATGACCGAGCGTACCGCCATGCTCGCCAGCTATCGGTTGAGCGTGTACGTCCTGGCGAGCATCGCCGCGATCTTCCTCGCACTGGTGGGCTACTTGTTGGTGCATCGCGGCCTGCTACCGTTACGTCGACTGGCCCGACACGCTCAAGGGATAGGCGTCGGCAACCTGGCCGAACGCATCGACAGCCAGGGAGTACCAAAAGAACTGCTGCCGATGATCGAGTCGTTCAACACCATGCTTGAGCGCCTGGCCAAGGGTTTTGCGCAACTGGGCCAAGTATCCACCGACATGGCTCACGAACTGCGCACGCCGATCAACAACCTGCTGGGGGAAACCCAGGTTGCCCTGCAACAGAACCGCAACATCGAAAGTTATCAGCAGCTCTTGGCCTCCAATGTCGAAGAGCTTGAGCGCCTGGCGCGAATGCTCGACAACATGCTGTTCTTGGCCCGCACCGACCCGGCCAGCGCCCTGCGCCAGCGCCAGGCACTCAGCGCCGCCGATGAAGTGGCCCGCATCGCCGATTACTTTGAAGGTTTGGCAGGCGATGCGGACATCAGCATTCGTGCCGAGGGTGAAGGCGTAATCTGGGCCGAACCGATGCTGCTGCGCAGGGCCCTGGCGAACCTGTGCGCCAACGCCATCAAATACGGCGCACCGGGTTCCGAGTTGTTGATCCAGGCGATTGCGGACGCCGAGGGCATCCACCTGCGAGTCAGCAACCAGGGGGAAACCATCCCTGCCGTGCATTTATCGCGACTGTTTGAGCGGTTCTATCGGGTGGATGAATCAAGGGAACGTTCGGCCCAGTCCAATGGCCTGGGCCTGTCGATTGTGGCGACCATCATGCAGTTGCATCACGGCCGGTACAGCGTCAGCAGCAAGGACGGCGTGACCTGTTTCGAATTGTTTTTCCCTGGCCGCGAGGCGTAAACAATCGCCTCTTGCCGTCACCGGCAAGCCGAAGTGTCATCCCTGGGGCGGCGTCAACTGACCTGACCGCCCACTTCCACCACGTCTACCGGCGTGTTCCACGCCGTAGCTACTGCGACGCGCAACCCATCGACCAAGCTCGACAGCGCCATCAATGGCTGGTTGGGAACGTGAATAAAACCACTGCGAACATCCGTGCCCGCAAGCACGTGCTGCAAACGGTAGAACACCTGATTGCAGACAAACGTGCCCGCCGTCTGGGACACCGCCGCGGCTATCCCCGCCCCACGCACCGCCTTGACCATGGCCTTGATCGGTAGCGTCGAAAAATAGGCCGCCGGGCCATCCACGACAACTGCCGTATCGATGGGCTGATACCCCAGGTTGTCGGGGATACGCGCGTCGTTGATATTGATCGCCACCCGCTCGATGGAAATCTCGCCGCGCCCCGGCGCCAGACCAGTGGCGATAACCATGACCGGACGCAGTTCATTGATCAGTTGCACCAGACACTCGGGGGCGGTGGTGAACGCACAGGGCAGCCGACGCGCAACAATCTGCACATCCTCGGCGAGCTGCACGCCGTCCAATTGGCGTGCGGCCTCCCAGGACGGATTAACCGAATCTTGATCAAAGGGCTCAAAGCCCGTCAGCAGTACGGTACGCATACAAGACCTCACATCAACAGGTAGAGCAGCACAATATTGACCACCAGCATCATCAGCGCCGTCGGCAACTGGGCCTTGATCACTGCGTTCTTGTCCGGCAATTCCAGCAACGCCGCCGGCACGATGTTGAAGTTGGCGGCCATTGGCGTCATCAGGGTCCCGCAGTAACCGGAGAACATGCCGATGGCGGCCATCACTGCCGGGTTGCCGCCGTAAATGCCCACTAACACCGGCACACCGACGCCGCCAGTCATCACCGGGAAAGCGGCGAAGCCATTGCCCATGATCACCGTAAACAGTGCCATGCCCAACACATACACCATCACCGCGACCAACTTGAAATCCAGGTTGATGTAAGTAGTGGTGACGTGGGCGACAGCCGTGCCGACGCCCGCTTCATTGAACAGCAGCCCGAGCATCGCCAGCATCTGCGGCAACACCATGGCCCAGCCCAGGGCTTCGGTGAGGCGGCGTGATTCGCGCAAGGCCTGCACCGGCGTATCGCGGGTCAGCCAGCAGGCCAGGCCGAGAGCGATCAGACAGCCGATACCGAGAGACACGAAGGTGGTGTTTTTCGGATCCAGCAACGGTATACCGCCGATCTCGGTGTGCTTGAGCAATACCGAGCCGATTACCGTGGTCAGGGGAATGGCCAGCGCCGGTATAAACAGCTTGTGGCCCAGGCGGCCAGCACTGGCGCGCGAGGCCTTATCGTGCAGCTCGACATGGGTGCCACGGCCCACGCCGCCGAACCCTGCTATCAATGCCATCACCACCACACCCGCCCCGATCACCACCGATGGCAGGCGCTCGCCCACCAGAAACGGTATGGCAAACAGCAACCAGAACAAGGCACTGGACCAGCGCTTGGGATGGGTTCGGTCCAACAGAATCATGCCTGCGGTGATCAGCAGCAGCACACCAGCCAGCCAGTAGAGGTATTGAATGGAAATAATCATTGGGAGGCCCCTGCCGGCGTGGCGACGGGAGTCATCTCACGCGTCAATCGTCGATCAAACCGATGCAAGCGGATCGCGTGGATGATGAAGGCGCAGATCGCCGTCGGGATACCCCACACCGCGATGTGCAGCGGCTCGACATCAATCCCCGAGCCCAGCAGGAACGTGTGCATCAATGCAATGGCGCCAAACGCAACGAAAATGTCTTCGCCAAAAAACAGCCCGACGTTGTCCGTCGCCGCGCACATGGCCAGCACTTTATGCCGCAACTTGTCCGGCAGCTTGCCGTAGCGCTTTTCCGCCGCACCTTCGGCCATCGGTGCCAACAGCGGGCGCACCATCTGCGGGTGCCCGCCCAGACTGGTCAAGCCCATGGCGGCGGTGGATTCACGCACGAACAGATAGATGATCAGCAGACGCCCGACAGTGGCACGCTCAAACCGTGCAATCCAGTTCTGCGCATGCAAGCGCAAGCCATGGCGCTCCAGCAAGCCGATGACGGCCAGGGGCAACAACAGGATCAATTGCAGGGCACGGGTCTGAAGGAAGCCATCACCCATGGTGGCGAGGATTTTTTCCAGCGGGAAGTGGGCAGCAAGCCCGGTGGCAATAGCCGCAGCGGTGACCACCAACAGCGGATTGAAACGTAAAACAAAGCCAACCACGATCACAAGTACGCCGATCAACGGCCATAAGTTCACAACAGTTTGCATGGCGGAGAGGTCCTTAAGTGCGCGCTGCGGCGCCATTACAGCAGGATGTGAACAAAGGGTTCACAGCAGGAAGTGGCGTGCAGTCGGCTCGGTTTTTTTATTGTTGACCCGTCAGGGCGAGCGTCAGTGGCAGCAACTGTGCTGCCTGAAAGCGGAAGGTGTCCAACAAGAAAAATTGTTGCTGCGAACCAATAAATTTTGTCGGCGACTGGAGTCCACACCGTTAACAACCTGTAGACAGTCGGCGACAGATTCGCGCATCGTGGCGCCGCGTGCTTATGGCGCCTTCATTACAACTTTAAATATGGAACGGCTGAGACCGACGCCAAGCAGCCATCCCTCATCCAACAAGGGGAAATACCGGTGACCTCATCCACAGCCGACACCGGCCTCAGCACGCAAACCCACCTGATCGCCCTGGTGGTCGCCGTGACTTTTTTTATGGAGAACCTCGACGCCACGGTGATCGCCACCGCGCTGCCAACTATGGCCGCGGCATTCGGCGTGACGCCGGTCGACATGAACATTGGCATCACCGCCTACATTCTTGCCGTGGCGATCTTCATTCCTCTGTCCAGCTGGATCGCCGACCGCTACGGTGCACGCCGGGTATTTGCTGGCGCAATCATTGTTTTCACCCTCGCCTCGCTGCTCTGCGGGCTCAGCCAAAGCCTCGAAATGTTCGTATTTGCCCGCGTCCTGCAAGGCATCGGTGGCGCACTGATGGTGCCGGTCGGGCGTCTAGCGGTGCTGCGCAATACCGATAAAAAAGACTTGGTGAAGATGGTCGCAGTGATTACCTGGCCCGGCTTGGTGGCGCCGATTCTTGGGCCGCTGGCGGGTGGACTTATCGTGACTCATGCATCGTGGCCATGGATCTTCTACGTGAACCTTCCATTGGGCGCCCTGGCCTTGGTCGCGGCACTGTGGCTGGTACCGGAAGGCCGCGAGGCGGATGTGCGCAAGTTCGATACGAAGGGTTTTTTACTGCTGGCAGGCGCCTGCGTGGCCCTCTTGGGCGGGCTGGAATGGCTGGGCAGCCAGGCAGGCGAAATGCTCATCCCGGGCGCAGCGCTGGTTGCGGCAGGTTTACTGCTGACGGTATGGGCCGTGCACCATTGTCGGCACTACAGCGCTCCCCTGTTGCCGCTCGATACACTGTCCATCAACACCTTCCGCGTGAGCATCTACGGCGGCTCACTGTTTCGCCTTGCCATCAGCGCCCTGCCTTTCCTGCTGCCCCTGCTGTTTCAGGTCGCATTTGGCCTGTCGCCAGTGGACGCGGGGCTGTTGGTACTTGCGGTGTTTGCCGGCAACCTGGCGATGAAACCCTTCACCACCGCCATCATGCAACGCTACGGCTTTCGCAGAGTGTTGTTGGTCAATGGGGTAATCGGCGTGGTGTCCATAATGGCGTGCGCGCTGTTCACGGCACAGACGCCGTTTTCGCTGATTGCGGCCGTGTTGTTTGTGGGCGGGCTGTCACGTTCAATGCAGTTCACTTGTTACAACTCGATTGGCTTCGCAGATGTGCCCAAGGCACGCATGAGCGAAGCGTCGGCGTTGTTCAGCCTGTCATTCCAACTGGCCATGGGCATGGGCGTGACGGTAGCTGCGCTGCTGTTGCGCGCATCCATGACCGTGCAAGGCCATGAGGTTCAGGCGCAGTCGGGGGATTTCCGCGTGGCGTTCATCGGGGTGGCGTTGCTGGGGATGTGGGCGCTGGTGGATGTGTATCGATTGCCCAAGGGTGCAGGAGAAAGTGTGCTGAACCGCGGATAAAAACGGCGGTTCAACACACTTTTCTGCGATCAGGCGGTGGTGCTGACCATCGAACCGGACGCGCTGCCCCCCTCATCCGTGACGGCCTGCAATAGCGCCGAAGTTGCCGTCTGCAATGCGGCAGCAGTGCCTGCAATTTGCGTTTGAGCCGCGGCTATAGCGGCAGCCTTGGCGTCTGCGCCCTGGCTACTGGACTGAGCCTTCTGAAGGGCCTGCTGCTGTTCTTGAAGCTGCTGCTGCAACTGCTCGATCTGTTTTTTCAACTCTTTGACCCGATCGGACTCCTGCGAGCTCGATGAGGCCTGGCCGCCGCCCGCGCCGGCCGCACCTTTAGTCTCAGCGCTCGCGCCAGCGGAGGAACTGCTGGCGGTACGTGTACTTTCGGTGGTGGCGGTATCCGTCGACGTGGCAGTGCTTGCTACGGAAACGGTAGTGCTAATGTTGATAAGCATGCCAAATATCCGACGTTCAGAGATTTGAGAATGCATCGGCCTGCCAGGCAATTACTTTAGACAAGCCTTGCACGTTTAGTCGCAGCAGCAAAAAAAAGCCCAACACAATGTTGGGCTTTTACTGGTCACGCCAATGCGATCACTGGCGAGGAATCCGAACAAGGATCTGCTTGCCCTTTTCCTCGATAGTGATGTCGATCTCATTTCCGTTATCGAGCAAGGCGCTCGCACGATAGAGACCACTTTTAATCTCGTCATCAATCGTCACGGCAACGCACGATGACGTTTGGTAAAACTGCTTATGAATGATGTCGGTGACAATTGGGCATGCCGCTTCTTCGATAGCGGACTGGCCACCGAACATTCCCAGCACGACCGATACAACGAACGCCGCCACCCAACCGTAAAAATAGTGCTTTTCCTGCTTCAAAAGCGCCGCTCGCTTCCAAAGATAAACAGGAACAATCAACGCCCACCAGCTTTGTGGCGCGGCATGACCGGCTGCTTTCAAACGCTTTTCGTCGACAACACACAGGGCTACGTTGAAGATCACAAAAACCCACCAAATACTCATACCGGAAAAGTATTCGATCAACCCACCCGCCAACTGGACGCCCGCCAACGCCCATACAAATCGGTTGTCTATTTCTGTTGCTGCAAGAGGTGGTGGGCCCGAGGGGCGTGGAATGCTTTGGGCCAAGTCAGTGTCTTTCAGAGCGACCCAATCGCCCTCGCCCGGCCATACTTTTGTTTGCGCGCTGATAGTGTTCGAACTCAAGAAACCTTGCATTTGCTCAAACGTAAAAGGTCCCTGTCGCGAACCGCTCAGCGCGTAATACCACTCTACACCCGACATTTTACTTTTCCCTGTTTTAACATCACTCACCCAAAAAGATGGCACTACGACAGTATCGACACCCCGTCAAAGATCTTGAGATTTCAGCTGTAGAAAGTGAACGCGCAAGGGCTGGCATTGCAAAAAAGAAATCCAAGCCCGAACTGGCTGGATTGGCACGGATGAGGGAATGAAAAAGACTATCTAGTGAGAGGCAGGCAACGAAATGATACTTTTCAAATCGCAGACAACAAAAAAGGGCCCACCTTTCGGTGAGCCCTTCTAGACCGCCCAGCAGAGCGGATTTTGTTTGGTAGGCGCGATTGGACTCGAACCAACGACCCCCACCATGTCAAGGTGGTGCTCTAACCAACTGAGCTACGTGCCTGCTGTGAGGCGGCATTCTACGGAATTCCGGAGGGGTGTCAACATCTTTTTTGCAGCTAAGCCTATGAATATGCGAATTTTTTATTTGCGACCAACCTACCTGCATTTTTTGGGTGGCTGGCAGGCAATTTTCAACTCAGGTAGGATCGGCGCACTCGTAAAAAATATAAAACAGAGGTTCCAGGATGGCGAACATCCCCTACCCACAGTCGTATTACGCCGCTTCCGCGAATGCCGTTCCGCCGCGCCCGATGCTGCAGGGTGAAGTCGAAACCGATGTGTGCGTCATTGGTGCCGGCTATACCGGACTCTCAAGTGCGCTGTTTCTCCTAGAGAACGGCTTTCGCGTGACCGTGCTGGAAGCTGCCAAGGTGGGCTTTGGCGCGTCAGGCCGCAATGGCGGGCAGATCGTCAACAGCTACAGCCGCGACATCGATGTGATCGAGCGCAGCGTAGGTCCTCAGCAAGCTCAGTTGCTGGGGCAGATGGCGTTCGAGGGCGGCAGGATCATTCGCGAGCGGGTAGCCAAGTACCAGATCCAGTGCGACTTGAAGGACGGCGGCGTGTTCGCCGCACTCAACAGCAAGCACATGGGCCACTTGGAATCGCAGAAGCGCCTGTGGGAGCGCTACGGCCATACTCAGCTGGAGTTGCTGGACGAGCGTCGCATCCGTGAGGTGGTGGCCTGTGACAACTACGTAGGCGGCCTGTTGGACATGAGCGGGGGCCACATCCATCCGCTCAACCTGGCACTCGGCGAAGCCGCGGCCGTAGAATCCCTGGGCGGCACGATCTACGAGCAATCGGCGGCAGTGCGTATCGAGCGTGGCGCCAATCCGGTCGTGCATACAGCCCAGGGCAAGGTCAGGGCCAAGTTCATCATCGTCGCGGGTAATGCCTATCTGGGCAATCTGGTACCGGAGCTTGCAGCCAAGTCGATGCCCTGCGGTACGCAAGTGATCACCACTGCACCGCTGGGGGATGAATTGGCCAAGACCCTTCTGCCGCAGGATTACTGCGTAGAGGACTGCAATTACCTCCTCGACTACTACCGCCTCACCAGCGACAAACGCCTGATCTTCGGCGGCGGCGTGGTATATGGCGCGCGCGACCCGGCGAATATCGAAGCGATCATCCGCCCAAAGATGCTTAAGGCCTTCCCGCAACTCAAGAATGTGAAGATCGACTACGCCTGGACCGGCAACTTCCTGCTGACCCTGTCGCGCTTGCCGCAGGTGGGGCGCCTTGGCGACAACATCTACTACTCACAGGGCTGCAGCGGCCATGGCGTGACGTACACCCACTTGGCGGGCAAGGTACTGGCGGAGGCATTGAGAGGTCAGGCAGAGCGTTTTGATGCGTTTGCCGACCTGCCGCATTACCCGTTCCCGGGCGGGCAACTGTTGCGCACGCCGTTTGCGGCGCTGGGGGCTTGGTACTACGGCTTGCGCGACAAGCTGGGATTCTAACAATGCCGCAGGAGCCGGCTCGCCGGCTCTAGCAACACACCACCAAATCGCAGACACAAAAAACCCCGGTCTTTCGACCAGGGCCTTTGCTATCGGGTCAAAGTAGCCAAAGGCTTGCTTTGTGCTTCAAGGCGTTCAGTGGGCCTTGAGGCAGATATGGCGCAGCGGACGGGACTCGAACCCGCGACCCCCGGCGTGACAGGCCGGTATTCTAACCGACTGAACTACCGC
>NZ_JBGQOI010000018.1:0-145517 GCF_052113765.1 Pseudomonas sp. W22_MBD1_FP4
AGCCCAGCGCGGGGCAAGCCCGCTCACCACAGGGTTATGTGTTGGTCTTTAGGAAGTGTGGAGATGGCCATGCTGCAGTGGCGGCCTCACGGCCAACACCTTTATTGCTGTTGCGAGGCCATCCAACCCAGAAATGTCTGCAGCCGGATCGTGAAGTTGTCGACTTCGGCTTCAGGATTTCGCGCTTCAAACAGAAAGAACGCCACCTGCGTGATCATCGTCGGATAACGTCTGACGAACAGTGCAACATGCTCTTCGAGTGTCTGTGGCCACGTTGTCGCATCTTCCGAGCGCAACACATGCGTGGCACGCACAACCTTGCGCGACGCCTCACGCTGCAAGCGCAATCGGTCCTGCTGGGTAGCGGCTTGCGCAATACGCGTGAGGTAGCCGGCCAGCACGTGTTCAAAGTCGGCATTCAACGCCACGGCAATGTCGCGGGACGGCCGAAACCGCTCGAAATGCAGGGAAAGATCATTGCCCCACAGGCAGCGGCAATGGTGCTTGAGCCAGAAGCCCCAACTGTTGCTGTTGTCAGCCGCTAACACTTGCCCACGACTGCCGATGTCAAAATCGACCTTAATGACTTGCGGGTGCCGTTGCTCCAACGCCCGGCGAATCGCTTCCAGACGCGCCAGCAGCGGCGCGGTGGGCGGTTCGCGCAGCACCAGCGTGAGGTCCAGGTCAGAGACACCGGGCGTGGCGTCTCCCCTTGCGACACTGCCGTACAGATAGAGACTGTCCAGCCCCAAATCATCCGGCGACAGCGAAGCGCAGACATCCTCAAGCAATGCCTGGAACTCAGGCTGCATAGGGTTGTGGGGGACGCTTAGGATATAGCCATCCGGGTCAATACCCGAGCTGTTCGACATCATCACGACTGTCTCTTCCAGTGCTCATAAAACGCCAGCGCTGCCACGTTTTTGTCCTTGGATTCCAACATGATGTCGAAGCGCTCCAGAAACTGCAGCGCGTAGTTGTTGGTCCAGCGGTTCCACATCTGCGCGCTGTGGGCATACAGGTCACGCTTGGAGACCACCTGCAACAGCGCGTCCATTTCCAACTTGTGCTCGGCGTCGAAGCCCAGTTCCTGGAGGACTTCCTGGGGCTGGGAGTAATGCATGGTCGGCCGCACGCCGCGCCAGCTGTCGATCACGCGAGTGACGCGTTCGCTGCTGGGATCGATGTACTCGTTTTCGTTGATCCAGCAGTGGTGAATATCGAGCACCACCGGCGCCAGATCGGCGACTTGCAGGCAGTGGTCGAGCCCGTAGGTCTTTTCATCGTTCTCGAAGGTGATGCAGTTGCGCGCCACCTCAGACAAGCGCGACCACACCGCGCGAGTGCCCTCAACCCCCAGGCGTCCGGCGATGTGCACGTTGCACTTGAGGTCCTGGAACTGCCGCCCGTAGCCCATCATGCGGATCATGTCGGCGTGGTATTCGAATTCGGCGAGGCTGTTTTCAACCACGCCGGGGTTTTCCGAACCGAGCACGCAGTATTGGCCAGGGTGGAACGACAGCCGAATATCCGAGGCACGCGCCAGCTCGCCGATGGCGGCGAAACCTTCAATCAATTGGCGCTCGATGGCGGGATCTTTATAGACGTCGGCGACTTTCGGATGGCTGTAGAACGGCAGCAGGTCGCTGCTCAAGCGCAGCATGCGCAAGGTTGGCGGCAGTTGGGCGACATAGGCCAACAGGCGCAATTGCGCTGCCAGATTATGGGTGACCACTTCGACCAATTTTTCGCGGGCGACCTGCGGCGTAACCCCGTCCATCCAGCGCAAGGTGGTCGTGCGGGGGTTGAACGGGCCTTCGATCAGCTTGAGGGCGCTGGGCGACAATAGGCGTTCGGGGTGCTTGTACTGGCATGCGAAGCCAATGCGAGGGTGTGTCATAGAGGCGCCTGGCGAAAGGAAAGTACACGATGATACGGCCTTATGCATGGGCTCTGGCAGCGGGCTCATAATATTTAGACACCAATCACCCTGAACTTTCTGACAAGCGCCGCGCTCATTTCCTATGCGCTGCCCCGCCCAGGGGCGTTGGATAAAAAGGAGCCGCCCCCCCATGACTACCCTCTCCACCTATCGCCCCACGCCAGGTCCGCTGCATGCGACCTTGCTCGCCGGCACCGTGCCGCTGTTTCTTGGCGCGTTGCTCAGTGACATCGCCTACACCCAGACCTACCAGATCCAGTGGGCGAACTTCGCCTCCTGGCTGATCGCCGGTGCGTTGGTATTCGGTGGTTTTGCGCTGCTGTTTGCACTGGTCAACCTGCTGCGCGCCGAGCGGAAGGCCGGGCAACCTACTCGGTATGTCCTGCTGTTGTTGGCCACCTGGATACTCGGCCTGGTCAACGCGTTCCAACACGCCAAGGACGCCTACGCCTCCATGCCGACCGGCCTGGTGTTGTCGGCGATCGTGATGCTGCTGACGCTCGCAGCGACCTGGACCGGCCTGCGTTCGGGAGGTGTGAAATGAAAACCTCCAGCACATTGACCCTGTTGAGTGCCGCCCTGCTGTTAAGCGCCTGCGGTGGCGAAGGCGATAAAACCCAGGCCCGCGGCCCTGATCCCAAATTGCCGGAACAACAAAGCAGCCTGCTGCCGAGCATGAAGATCGCCGAGCCCGCGCCATGGGGCGATCAGAAACCCAAAGTGCCCGAAGGCTACAGCGTCACGGCCATCGCCACCGACCTGGCCATCCCGCGCCAGACCCTGGTGCTGCCCAACGGTGACATCCTCGTCGCCGAAGGCCGTGGCGGCAGTGCGGCCAAGCTCAAGCCCAAGGATGTGATCGCCAGCCTGATCAAGGCCGAGGGCAACACCAAGGTCAAGAGCGGCAACCGCCTGACCCTGCTGCGCGATGCCGACGGTGACGGCACCTACGAGCTGAAAACCGTGTTCGCCGACAACCTCAACGCGCCCTATGGCCTGGCATTTGCGGACGGCAAGCTCTACGTCGCCAATCAAGATGCGCTGGTGCGTTTCGACTACACCGACGGCCAGACCAAGGCCAGCGGTGCGCCGGTCAAAGTCACCGACCTGCCGGCACAGATCAACCACCACTGGACCAAGTCACTGGCCGTGAGTGCTGACGGGCGCCAGCTGTATGTGGGCATCGGCTCCAACAGCAACGTCACCGAACGCGGCATGGAAGTGGAGATCGATCGCGCCATGGTCTGGCAGATCGACGCCGCCACCGGCGCGCACAAGCCCTACGCGACCGGGCTGCGCAATCCCACGGCGCTGACCATCCAACCCGACTCCGGGCAACTGTGGACAGTGGTCAATGAACGCGATGAACTCGGCCCCGACCTCGTGCCGGACTACCTGACCTCGGTGCGTGAAGGTGCCTTCTACGGTTGGCCCTACAGCTACTGGGGCCAGAACGTCGACCCGCGCGCACAACCACAGAACCCGGCCAAAGTCGCTGCTGCGATCAAGCCGGATTACAGCTTGGGCTCTCACGTGGCGGCACTCGGTGTGGACTTTTCCATCCCGGCCATGGGCGAAAAATTCGCCGACGGCGTGTTCGTCGGCGAGCACGGCAGTTGGAACCGTGAGAATCCGGTGGGCTATAAGGTGATCTTTGTGCCGTTCAGCAATGGCAAACCGGCGGGTGAGCCGATTGACTTCGCCACCGGCTTCCGTGGCGACGACGGCAAGACCCGTGGCCGCCCGGTGGGCGTGACGGTGGACCCCAAAGGTGCGCTGATCATTGCGGATGACTTGGCCAACACGGTGTGGCGCGTGACGCGTAACCAATAACAGCGCATTGAGTGTGCGACAGCTGATCAGCCGTCAGCTGTCGCCCTTTAATTGCTCCTGCAACCAGCCCAACAACGCCGCGATCTCTGGGCGGTCGCCCGCGCCTTGATGACGATAAATCGAAATCGCCTCGGGTAAATGCACGCTCTCCACACAGGGCCTGACCAGCGCCCCACTCTCGATCAGCCTGCTTGCCGTACGGCGCCAGCCCATGGCAACTCCATGCCCTTCCACCGCTGCCTGCAACATCAATGGATAACTGTCGAATGTGGCACTGCGCGCATTGGCGGCCACTGCCTGCCCGAACACCTGCAACCAACTGTCCCACTCCATCAAGTGCGGAGGCTGGGAGCTGTGGTGCAGAAAAGTGGCCGACTGTAATTCGGTGAGCGACAGCGGTTGTCGTGCATCGAAGTAGGCAGGGCTGCACACCGGGAACACTTCGTCAGCAGCGGTGAACATCAAGGGATGTGCGCCACTGGGTCGCCGCGAACTTTGCAGAGCAACGTCGAAGTGCGCACTGAACTCCGTCAAAGGCCGGGTTGAGGTCACGACCTGGATATCGAGATGCGGGTATTGCTGGTGGAAACTCGACAGACGCGGCATCAACCAATAAAACGCTTCGCACAGTTGGCAGAGCAGCACCACCCGGTCGCTGCGTTGCGCGGCGCGCAAGAGGGCTGCGCTGTCACCGATGCTGTGCAATGCGTCGCTAACCACCCGCGCCAGGTCACGCCCTTCTTGCGTAAGGGATACCGCGCGGTTGCGCCGGTAAAACAGCTTTACCCCGAGGTTGTCTTCAAGCCCGCGAATCTGTCGGCTGACAGCCGCCTGGGTGATGTGCAATTCATCCGCCGCCCTGGAGAAGCTGCAAAGGCGCGCTGCTGCTTCAAAGGGCAACAAGCTGGCAAGAGGCGGCAAGGTTTTACCGAGCGTATTCATAATCTGAAGTTATGCATTCAGGGCCGAGAACTCGTTTGTAGCACAGCCTCGCGGCTAGGCACCATGGATCTCTCGCCTGTTGGATAACCCTGATGACCTTACCGCAGAGCTCGATATTTGTTGGCGTAACCCTGGCGGTCATCTCGACCCTGGGCTGGGCGCTGAACTTCATCACGCCGTACGTCAGTGGCGAATACACCCTCTACGACCTGATGGTGGTGCGTTTTTTGATCGCGGGCGCACTGGGTGTATTGGGCGTGATTCTGTGGCGGGCGCACCTGCGTTTGTTGCGGCCTGGCCAGCTCTGCCTCGCCGCAGCCCTCGGCGCCTTGGGCTGCCTGGGATACGGCGCGTGCATCGCTGCGGGAGTCATGTTCGGCGGCCCGGTGCTGACGCCGACGCTGGTGGGGATGGTCCCCGTGTTGCTGGCTCTGCTCGGCAACGCCAGGGACAAAACCGTGCAGTGGCGCAGGCTGGCGATGCCGTTGACGTGCCTGACCGTGGGGCTGTTGTTGGCCAATCTGAGCAGCCTGCACCAGCCTTCATTGAGCCTTGCTTCCTGGTGGTTGGGGCTGCTGTTTTCGTTGAGCGCGGTTGGCTTGTGGATAGGCTTCAGCGTGATCAATCAAAAGCAATTGATGCACCTTCCCGCGTCGAGCATTGGACTCTGGAGCGCGTTGATGCTGCTCGGTGCAGGCACCGCCACACTGGGCTTGCTGCCGCTGATACAGAGCTTCGGCCTGCTCAAGCTTCCGACGTTGGGCCTTGGGCTCTCCCGCGCTGGGCCGCTGTATGCCTGGAGCCTGATCATCGCGCTGATGTCGACCGTGGTCGGCGCGTGGGCCTGGAACGCCGCAACACAGCGCTTGCCTATGGTACTGAGCGGCCAATTGATCGCCCTTGAATCACTCTTCGCCACCCTGCTCGGCCTTGGGTTTCACGGGCGCTGGCCAACGCCTATGGAAACCGCAGGCTTGGCCGCTGTGCTAACCGGTGTGGTGATGGCGGTGCGGATCATCCTGACCAGGGCAGACCCCGCCAGCACCTGCGGGGGTGCTGAACGGGTGTGAGGTGCAACTTCACCTCGCGACCTGTGGTTTTCACAGGTCGGTGATTTCCTTGTGACGCGGTACCAGGGTCTTCATCACGCTCCACGCCACCAGGTAGGCCAGGGCGCAGATAGCAAACATGATCATGTAGCCGGTGTGGATGTCGTTGATTGACTTGTAATAGTCAAACACCCACCCGCCGATCTTGGTCATCACCACGCCGCCGATCCCACCGGCCATGCCACCGATACCGACCACCGAGGCCACGGTTTTCTGCGGGAACATGTCGGACACGGTAGTGAAGATGTTGCACGACCATGCCTGGTGCGCAGACGCGCCCACGCCGATCAGCAATACCGGCACCCAGAAGCTGATATAGCCCAGGGGCTGCGCCAACAACACGACCAACGGGAACAGCGCGATCACCAGCATGGCTTTCATGCGGCCGTCGTACGGGGCATCGCCGCGCGCCATAAAGTAGCTGGGGAACCAGCCGCCGCCGATGCTGCCGACCATGGTCATGCTGTACAGCACCGCCAGCGGCATCACGATATCGGCGCCTTTCATGCCGTATTGCGCGGACAGGTAAGTCGGCAGCCAGAACAGGAAGAACCACCACACGCCGTCAGTCATGAACTTGCCAAAGGCAAAGGCCCAGGTCTGGCGGTAGGTCAGCAACTTGAACCACGAGACTTTCTTTTCGGGCGCGCCAGCCGGGGCTTTGGTGAACGGCTGTACGGTCTGGTCACTGCGGATATAGGCCAGTTCTTCGGCCGACAGGCGTTTTTGCTGCTCGGGTTTTTCATACACCGCTGCCCACACCGCTACCCACAGGAAACCGAGCATGCCGATCACCATGAACGCGGCTTCCCACCCCCACATGCCAGCAATCAGCGGCACGCAGATCGGCGCCAGGATCGCGCCGACGTTGGCGCCGGAGTTGAAGATGCCGGTCGCGAAGGAGCGCTCTTTCTTGGGGAAGTATTCGGCAGTGGCTTTGATCGCGATCGGAAAATTACCCGCCTCGCCAATCGCCAGCACCGCTCGGGAGAGCATGAACCCGGCAATCGATACCGGAATCACCGCCAGCCCAATCGCACTGCTGACAGCGGCAATGCCCTCGCCCATCTGCACCGAGAACGCATGCATGACGGCGCCGGTGGACCAAATGGCGATGGCGAGCACGTAAGCGGCCTTGGTGCCGATCTTGTCGACAAAGCGCCCAGCGAACAGCATGGAAATCGCATACACGAACTGGAACACCGCCGCGATGTTGGCGTAATCGGTATTGCTCCAGCCGAATTGCGTGGACAACTGCGGTGCCAACAGGCTGAGCACCTGGCGGTCGAGGTAGTTGACGGTGGTGGCGAAAAACAACATCGCACAGATGGTCCAGCGATAGTTGCCTATCGCCTGGCCAACGCGCTGGGCGCTGATGGGCTCGTTCAGATTCATGGCATCACTTTTTATTTTTGTTAGGTAGGACATATGTAACGTCATATGTCGTCGTACAACTGCGACTTTTATATCGAGACCCATGAGCGGTGTCAATCTGAAAGATTGCCGCCTGTCTAGGGACTACGTAGTTACGAGAAGTTTCAGAGAGAGGTAGTTGTAGGATGACAAATGCGTAACACCAGACTCGGTGCCTGACCGGGCACATCGTCGAGGACGCCAATGTGCTGCAGGCCCACCTTTTCCAACACGCGGATCGAGGCGGCGTGATCGGGCCGAACCAGCCCGAACACTTCGGGTAGGTTCAGGGTTTCAAACGCCAGCACCAGCGCATCGCGGGCAAGCTCAGTGGCATAGCCCTGCCCCCAGGCCTCCACGGCAAAACGGTAGCCGAGGTTGATACGCCGCTCAGTGAGGTAGTTGAGCGGTGCGATACCGCCAAAGCCGATAAGGTGCTCTGGGGATTCACGCCGGGCAATCGCCCACCAGCCATAACCGTCGCGCGCCCATTGTGCGAGCCAGTGGTCGAGCAACCGCCGCGCATCGGCAAGGCTTGCCAAGGGACCGGAAGGATTGAACCGGTTGGTCTGTGGGTCACCGAAGATCGAGAACAATCGCGGCAGATCCTCGAGTGTTGGTGGGCGGTAGATCAGGCGTGAGGTGGGCATTGGGGTGGTTCTCTCTCAAGGGTGTCGCTCTTTTTTGTGGTGAGCGGGCTTTTGTGGTGAGCGGGCTTGTCCCGCGCTGGGCTGCGCAGCAGCCCCATCAACGCCAACCCGGTTTTCCAGACAAACCGGGTTGTGTGGTTTTGGGGCTGCTTCGCAGCCCAGCGAGGGCAAGCCCGCTCACTACAGGGGTAGCGGGGTCGTGAAATAGCGCTTTTCACAGGTAGATCTGCTGCCAGTCGAGAAAAAGTACAGCAACGGGTGAATTTTTTCGTGTCCGCTTGTATCTGAAGTGACAGAGCGGTGCTATCGCAGTGATAGCACCACCCCTGTTCTGTTTTAGAGTGGTTCGCATGAAATTACGTAGAAAAAGCGTCAAACCCATCGGGTTGAAGGACATCACCATCGTCGACGATGCCAAGGTGCGCAAAGCAATTACCGCCGCCGCCCTTGGCAATGCCATGGAATGGTTCGACTTCGGTGTCTACGGGTTTGTCGCCTATGTGCTCGGTAAAGTGTTCTTCCCGGACGCCTCCCCCAGCGTACAAATGATCGCCGCGCTGGGTACGTTCTCCGTGCCTTTCCTGATTCGTCCGCTGGGTGGCCTGTTCTTCGGCGCGCTGGGCGATAAATACGGACGGCAGAAAGTCCTCGCCGCCACCATTGTGATCATGTCCCTGAGCACCTTCGCCATCGGCCTGATTCCCGGCTATGCGTCCATTGGCATCTGGGCGCCGATCCTGCTGCTGCTGTGCAAGATGGCCCAGGGTTTTTCGGTGGGTGGTGAATACACCGGCGCGTCGATCTTCGTCGCCGAATACGCCCCGGACCGCAAGCGCGGCTTCCTCGGCAGTTGGCTGGACTTCGGCTCGATAGCCGGTTTTGTGCTCGGTGCCGGCGTAGTGGTATTGATCTCCAGCGTGCTTGGCGAAGCTGAATTCGAATCGTGGGGCTGGCGCCTGCCGTTCTTCCTGGCTCTGCCTCTGGGCATCATCGGCCTGTATCTGCGCCATGCGCTGGAAGAAACCCCCGCGTTCCAGCAACACATGGACAAGCTCGAACAAGGCGACCGCGAAGGCCTGACCCACGGTCCCAAGGTCTCCTTCAAGGAAGTCGCCACCAAGCATTGGCGCAGCCTGCTGACCTGCATCGGTATCGTCGCGGCCACCAACGTGACGTACTACATGCTGCTCACCTACATGCCGAGCTACCTGTCCCACAACCTGCATTACAAAGAAAACAGCGGCGTGCTGATCATCATCGCGATCATGGTCGGCATGCTGTTCGTGCAACCGTTCATTGGCTTTATCAGTGACAAGATCGGCCGCAAGCCTTTCATCATCGCGGGCAGTGTTGGCTTGCTGTTTCTGTCGATCCCGGCATTTATGCTGATCACCAGCGGCAAGATCGGCCTGATCTTCGCCGGCCTCTTGATCCTCGCTGTAATCCTGAACTTCTTCATCGGCGTGATGGCTTCGACCTTGCCAGCGATGTTCCCCACTCACCTGCGCTATAGCGCGCTGGCAAGTGCGTTCAACGTCTCGGTACTGATCGCCGGTGTAACACCGACGGCCGTGGCGTGGCTGGTGGAAAGCACCAATGACCTGTTCATGCCCGCCTACTACCTGATGGTGTTTGCCGTGGTCGGTTTGATCACCGGCCTGACGATGAAGGAAACTGCCAACAAGCCTCTGCGTGGCGCGGCGCCGGCAGCTTCGGACATGGAAGAAGCCAAGGAGTTGCTGCAGGAACACCACGACAATATCGAGCAGAAGATCGAAGACATCGACGCCGAAATTGCGGAATTGGAAGCTAAGCGCCAGAATCTGGTGCAACAGCACCCGCGAATTAATTAAGACTTGACCGTGCGTGGTGGCCCCGGCCACCACGCCTTTGGAGAGCTCAGCATGCTTCCCAGCTTCACCGCAGCACATTCGCTACTGAGCGCAGACGAACGCGCCGCCATCGCCGAAATAGAAGCCACCACCAGCATTCTGCAGTTGGTCACCCGCCTGACCGGGATGCGCTTTGCCGGCATCGCCAAGTTCACCGACCTGGAATGGGTGGTCTGCTCGGTCCACGACCCTATGGAAATGGGGATCAATGTGGATGACGTGCTTAACCTGGAAACCACCCTGTGCAGCGAGTTCTGCATTAATCCACAGACCTTGTTCATCCCGCAGGTCAGCGCAAATGGCCGCTTCGCTTCACGCCCGGTAGTCAAGCAGTTCGCTATCGAAAGCTACGCCGGCGCGCCGATTTTCCTGCCTGATGGCCGCCTGTTCGGCGCGCTGTGTGCCTTGGATTCACAAGCGATGCTGTTTGATGACCCCAACCTGCCGGAAACCCTGAGCCTGTTTGCCCGACTGATTGGCTGCATCTTTTTCGCTAACTTGACACAGAATGATCGTTAAATTTCGGCTTGCCGCGTAACCCGGCGATGTCGCGCTTGGGCGGCACGCCAAACAGCCGGCTGTATTCGCGGCTGAACTGCGACGGGCTTTCATAGCCCACTTTGAACGCCGCGCTGGAGACATCCTGATGCTCGTTAAGCATCAACCGGCGCGCCTCGTTCAAACGCAGCCACTTCTGATACTGCAACGGACTCATCGCCGTGAGTTGGCGAAAGTGATGATGGAACGTGGCCGCGCTCATCTGCACCCGCGCCGCCAAGTCTTCCACGCGCAGCACTGCGTCGTAATTGAGTTTGAGCCAGTCAATCGCCTTGGCGATACGGTAGCCCTGCCCGTCCACTGAACAAATCTGCCGCAGTCGTCCAGCCTGGTCGCTTTGCAATAAGCGGTAGTGGATCTCGCGCTGGATCAGTGGTGCGAGTACCGGGATCGCCTCGGGCTCATCGAGCAACGCCACCAGCCGCGCAAACGACGCCAGCATGCCGTCGGTGACAACCCCGATGCCGACCCCTTTGAGCACTGAACGCTCGCGCTTGGGCGGCAGCTCACTCTGGGCGATCAGCTCGGCCAATATGCGCAGGTCCAGCTTAAAGGTCAGCCCCAGGCACGGCCGCGTGGGGCTCGCCTGCAGCACTTCGGAATTGGCAGGAATGTCCAGCGATGTCACCAGGAAGCGTGACGTGTCATACGGATACCCCTCGCCGCCCACCCACAGCTGCTTCTGCCCCTGGGCCACCAGCACAATGCTCGGTTCGACCATGCACACCACCGGCGTGCACGGCTGCTCACGCCGATAGAACCCCAGGCCCGGGATCGGCATGGGGCAGTCCCCAGGCGCAGCGATGCGCGATGCAATGGCGTGGACCAGCGCGTCCAGATTGTTCTTCATAACCTGCCCTTTTTGTTGATCCGCGAACTCTACCCCGCGCAGTCCATGGCGTCCCCCGTAAACCACCAGACTCAGAGCATCAGGCAAGTAATCCAGCGGAACGCACTACAGACGCCACCGCCACACCGGGAAAATGTGCGGACCAACCCTTTCAAGGATCCGCCCATGAAACGCCTCTTGCTTGCCCTTGGTTTGCTGGTGACGTCTTTAACTGCTCTGGGAGCCGATATGTCCAACAGTGCTGACAACTTCTACACAAGCGACAAGGTGACGGTCGAAAAGGTCACCTTCAACAACCAATACGGCCTGCAGGTTGCCGGCAACCTGTTCGTGCCGAAAAACCTGAGCTCGGGTGCTAAAAGCCCCGCGATTATCGTCGGTCACCCGATGGGTGCCGTCAAAGAACAGAGCGCGAACCTGTACGCCACCAAAATGGCCGAACAGGGCTTCGTCACACTCTCTCTGGACCTGTCGTTCTGGGGCGACAGCGCCGGTACACCGCGCAACGCGGTGCTGCCCGACCTCTACACCGAGGACTTCAGCGCCGCCGTGGACTTCCTCGGCACCCGGCAGATGGTCGACCGTGAACGCATTGGCGTGATCGGTATCTGTGGCAGCGGCAGCTTCGTCATCGCGGCGGCGAAGATCGACCCCCGCCTCAAGGCCATCGCCACCGTCAGCATGTACGACATGGGCGCGGCCAACCGCAACGGCCTCAAGCACGGCGTCACCCTGGAACAACGCCGGCATATCCTGCTGCAAGCGGCCAACCAGCGCTATGTGGAATTCCAGGGCGGCGAGACCCTCTACACCAGCGGCACGCCGCTCAAGCTGACGGGCAACCCGGTGGGGGACGAGTTCTTTGACTTCTACCGCACGCCACGTGGCCAGGTCACGCCTGCCGGTGCGTCGCCGCAGACCACCACCATGCCGACGCTGACCAGCAACGTGAAGTTCATGAACTTCTACCCGTTCAACGACATCGAGACGATCTCTCCGCGTCCGCTGCTGCTGATCAGCGGGGCCAACGCGCACTCCCGCGAGTTCAGCGAAGACGCCTACCAGCGTGCGGCCGAACCGAAGGAATTGCTCATCATCCCGAACGCGGGGCATGTGGACCTGTACGACCGGGTCAATCTGATTCCGTTTGCCCACCTCACCACCTTCTTCAAGAACAACCTCAAGTGATGCCCAATAACCCGAATGCACCGCGCTGGGGCGCGGTGCTCGCTATGTCCCTGGCGGCCTTTACATTAGTCGCCTCGGAGTTCATGCCGGTCAGCCTGCTGACGCCACTGGCGGCCGACCTCAACATCACTCAAGGCCAGGCCGGCCAGGGCATTTCGGTGTCAGGGCTGTTTGCCTTGCTCACCAGCCTGGTGATTGCCGCCGTGGCAGCGCGGGTGGATCGCAAGCGCCTGCTGGTGGCACTGACATTGCTGATGATCGTGTCCGGAACGGTCGTGGCCTTTGCGCCGAACTACATGGTCTTCATGTTGGGGCGAGCGCTGATCGGCGTTGCCATCGGCGGGTTCTGGTCACTGTCGGCCGCCACCGCCATGCGCCTGGTACCGGACGATCAAGTGCCGCGTGCCCTGGCCATGGTCAACGGTGGCAACGCCCTGGCCACGGTGATTGCTGCACCACTGGGCAGCTTTCTGGGCGGAATGATCGGCTGGCGTGGCGCGTTTTTCTGCGTGGTGCCGGTGGCGGTGATCGCCGTGGTGTGGCTGCTGATCAGCCTGCCGTCGATCAAGTCGCAGGGCGAGGCAAAGACCACCAACGTGCTGCGCCTGATGAAACAGCCGCCTGTGATCATGGGCATGCTGGCGGTCAGTGTGTTTTTCATGGGTCAATTCATGCTGTTCACCTACCTGCGACCGTTCCTGGAAACCGTCACCCAGGTCAGCGTGTCCCTGTTGTCGCTGATGCTGCTGGTACTGGGCATGGCCGGTCTGGCGGGCACGTTCCTGATCGAGCGTTTTTTGAAGCGCAGCCTGTATCCCACGCTGATTGCCATCCCACTGCTGATGGCGTTGATCGCCCTGGCCTTGGTCGCCTTCGGCAGCTCGACGGCGATGACAACCCTGTTGCTGGGGCTCTGGGGCCTGGTCGCGACCGCCGCCCCCGTGGGTTGGTGGACGTGGCTGGCCAACACCCTGCCCAAGGATGCCGAAGCAGGGGGCGGCCTGATGGTCGCGATCATCCAGTTGGCGATTGCTTCAGGCGCCACGGTGGGCGGTGTGGTGTTTGACTTCAGTGGCTATCGGGCGACGTTTGAGTTGAGTGCGGCGCTGCTGTGCGGGGCGGCGTTGCTTGCGTGGGCAACACGCTGCGTCAGTGTTCGCGCACAACACTTGAGCACAGCCTGACGCACTCAATCTTTTCCAAGGGCCGCCGATAACTTGTCATACCCCTGACTTGCAGCGAGGCCCTGCGCTAAATAATGCCCAACTCTCTCGCTCCAATCGTCCGCTCGCTGTCCACCCGCACCAGCCTGTCACTGGCACGCACGTCACTGTTGAATTTCATGGCCTTGCTGGCCGTTGTCTTTGCGGCAGCGGCTTACTCACTGCTTTACATCGCCCATGACCTGGACCGCACCGAGCAGGCCGAAAGCGCGTTCCATACCCGCAAAGCCATACAGTCCATGGAAAAAGCCATGCGGGTGACGGTCAAGGACTACGCGTTCTGGAGCGATGCCTACAAGCACCTGCATGTACAGGTGGACAAGGATTGGGCCTTCGAGCGCGGCAATATCGGGCCCACACTGTTCCAAGACTTCGGTTTTCAGGGCCTGTTTGTGGTCAACGATGCCAATCGCACGGTGTACACCGTGGTCGAAGGCGAACTGCAAACCTTTGAGCTCAGCGAATGGCTCGATCAGCCCCTCACCCAACTGCTCGAACAGGCTCGCGCCGGCGTAGACAACGAAACCCCGGTGAGCACGTTCATCAACGTACGCGGCAGCCCCGCCCTGGTGGCCGCCGCAGCCATTACGCCGGGCACCGACCCCACGGTGGTTGCAGACGGTAGGCCAGCCTCGGTGCTGGTCTTTGTCGACATCCTCGACAGCGCCAAATTGGGCCGGATCGGCGATGACTTCGGCGTGGGCAACCTGCACATCGCCACCCCTGAAGACATCGCCAAGGGCGTGTTTTTACCCCTCGGCGACAACGGCAGCGCCGGTAGCCTGTACTGGCAGCCGGAACAGCCCGGCCGACGCCTCATTGGCGTCGGCCTGCCCTTGCTGGGCCTGGCCGCGCTGCTGGTGTGCCTGATGACGTGGATGATCTTGCGCCGCAGCACAGCCGCCGCCCTGGCGCTGGATGCCAGTCATAGCTCGCTGCAAACCAGCCAGAACGCCTTGGCCACCAGCGAAGCGCGCTTTCGCGATGTGGTAGAAGCCAGTTCCGACTGGGTCTGGGAGATCAACGGCGATTGGCGCTTTACCTACCTCTCGGAGCGTTTCGAAAGCGTAACCGGGCTGACCCGCGACGCCTGGATCGGCGCGGCCATGAATGACCTGCTGGGCACCGAAGACGGTTTGTTGTCACAGTGGCTGTGCACGCCCGGCCGACGCCCGGACCTCAGCGTGCAATGCCTATATGTGGATGCCCAAGGGCAAGAGCGCACCACCCGGCTATCGGCGCGGAAAATGCCCTGCGGCGGGTTTCGCGGCACCGCCACGGACGTGACTGAAGAAGTCGAGGCACGCAGACGCATTGAATTTTTGTCCCAGCATGACGCCCTGACCGGGTTGCCCAATCGCACGCGTCTACAAGCCTTCCTGGACGCCAAGCTCAAGACGCTGCCCCTCCTTGAGCAACCCTTGGTCATGCTCAGCCTGGACCTAGACCGATTCAAACCGGTCAATGACTTGCTCGGGCATGCCGCCGGCGACCGGGTGCTCAATGAAGTGTCGAGCCGCCTGACCGACTGCGTGCGTCACGGTGACCTGGTGGCGCGGGTTGGCGGCGATGAATTTGTGCTGATCCTCAGCGATGCCGGCACCCAGGACGACGTCGAAAACTTTTGCAAACGCTTGATCGTCTCCCTTGAGCGCGCGATCCGGATCGATGAGCAGGAAGTGTTTATCAGCGCCAGCATCGGTATTGCGCTGGCGCCCAATGACGCCGGCAACGTCACCGAAATGCTGCGCTACGCGGACATCGCGCTGTACGAGGCCAAGTCCGCCGGGCGCAATACCTGGCGCTTCTACTCCGGCGAGATGAATGCACGAATCATCGAGCGTCGACGCCTGGAAAGCGACCTGCGCTATGGGATCAAACATGGGGAATTGCGCCTGCACTTTCAGCCGCGTTACCGCATAGCCGACGGGCAGATGGTCGGCGCCGAAGCGCTGGTGCGCTGGCAACACCCGGAGCGCGGCCTGATCGCGCCGGACACCTTTATCCCGATTGCCGAAGAGTCCGGGCTGATCCTGTCGCTGAGTGACTGGGTGCTGGAAACCGCCTGTGCCTGTGCCGCCCAGTGGCCGGATGCGTTGTTTGTGTCGGTCAACCTGTCGCCGACCGAGTTCAAGCGCGGCAACCTGATGGAGCGCGTGCGTCACGCGTTGCAGGCCTCGGGTATCGAACCGGCGCGGGTGGAACTGGAAATCACCGAAAGCGTCATGCTCGAAGACGCCGTCGGTGCGCTGGACGTGATGCGCGCCCTCAAACAACTGGGCATCCGCATCGCCATGGACGACTTTGGCACCGGGTATTCATCACTGAGCTACCTGCGCGCGTTCCCGTTCGATGGCTTGAAAATAGACCGCAGCTTTCTGACCCGACTGGAAGACAGCGAGGACGACCAAGCCATCATCCATGCCATCGTCGGCCTGGGACGTGCCCTGGCACTCACGGTGACCGCCGAAGGCATCGAAACCGCCGAGCACCTGGCGATGCTCAAGGCCGTGGCTTGTGATGAAGGCCAGGGCTACTTCCTCAGCCGCCCGCTGGATATCGACGCGTTCAACCGGCTGCTGGGCCCGGTTTGAAAAAAAGGCTCGGCGTCTTGCCGAACTGTTTCTTGAACATGCTGGTGAAGGCGCTGGGGCTTTCGTAGCCCAGCTCCAACGCTACGTCGATGATCTTTTCCCCCATCGCCATGCGCTCCAGGGCCAGTAGCAACCGCGCCTGTTGGCGCCATTGGCCGAAGGTCATGGCGGTTTCCTTGCGAAACAGGCGCTGGATGGTTTTCTGATCCAGGCCCAGGCGCTCGCTCCAGTGCGCCACTGTCGAGGCATCGCCCGGATTCTGTTGCAGCGCCAGGCAGATCCGCTGGATACGCGGGTCGGCAGGCTGTGGCAGGGATAACGGCAACGCGGGCAGGATGGCCAGTTCGTCGAGGATCAGGTGCATGATCCGCGCATCCCGCGAGTCTTCGGCATAAGGCGGCTTGAGGCTGACCGAGGCCTTGATCAGCTCGCTCAGCAGCGGCGAGATGCTCACAGCCTTGGTTTCGGTGGGCAGATTGGGGAAGCTGTCGGGGCGCACAAACACGCTGCGCATTTTCAGCGGCCCTACGCAGCGCAGGGAATGCACGTGCCCGCAGGGCATCCAGAAGCCGCGATTGGGCGGCACTGTCCATTGGTTCTGCGCCGAATGCACTACCATGACCCCTTCGGTCGCGTAGAGCAGTTGATGCTTCTCGTGGCTGTGGTCGGGGATCACCCAGTTTTCAGGATAGTCGGTGGCCGAACTGATCACGGCCCACTCGCCTTCGTCGATCTCCTGCAGGAATTTATCCAGTGACTTGATCATTTAGCCCTTTTTGCGACAGTTACTGCCCGAATTTCGTGAGACAGACATTTTTACTGAATCTAGCATAAAGCCCGACACAATTTGAAATGGGCCGCCAGCCACGTATTGGCGGCCCCTGTTCGCTGCCTTGTATGGAATGCCTGCATGTCGACACTCACCGCGTCACCCGCCACTGCTACCAGTGCGCCCCAAGCAAGCCCATTAGTTATGCGTATCCTCGGTGCCTGCGCTTTGGCGCACCTGATCAATGACCTGATCCAGGCCGTGCTGCCGTCGATCTACCCCATGCTCAAGGCCAATTACGGACTGACGTTTGCCCAGGTGGGGCTGATCACCCTGACCTTCCAACTGACCGCCTCGCTGCTGCAACCGTGGATCGGCTACCACACTGATCGTCATCCCAAGCCTTGGCTGCTGCCGGCCGGCATGGTGTGCACATTGATCGGCATCCTGATGCTGGCGTTTGTCGGTAGCTTCCCGGCGATCCTGCTGGCGGCGGGTCTGGTGGGCGTAGGCTCGTCGACCTTCCACCCGGAAACCTCCCGCGTGGCGCGCCTGGCTTCCGGCGGACGCTACGGCCTTGCGCAATCGACCTTCCAGGTCGGTGGCAACACCGGCAGCGCCTTCGGCCCGTTGCTGGCAGCGGCGATCATCATTCCCTACGGCCAGGGCAATATCGCCTGGTTCGGTCTGTTCGCGGTGTTCGCGATCCTGGTGCTGTATGGCTTGAGCCGCTGGTACCGCAACCACCTCGCGCTGTTCAAGCTCAAGCAAGGCGGCAAAGCCACCCACGGCTTGTCCAAAGGCCGCGTGACGTTTGCCCTGGTGGTACTGGCAGTGCTGGTGTTCTCCAAGTATTTCTACATGACCAGCCTGACCAGCTACTTCACGTTTTACCTGATTGAAAAATTCCACCTGTCGGTATCGAGTTCCCAGATGTACCTGTTCCTGTTCCTCGGTGCGGTGGCCGTGGGCACCTTCGCAGGCGGCCCGATCGGCGACAAAATCGGCCGCAAGAAAGTCATCTGGTTCTCCATCCTCGGCGCCGCGCCCTTCACCCTGGCCCTGCCCTACGTCGATCTGTTCTGGACCGCCGTACTCAGTGTGGTGATTGGCTTTATCCTGGCTTCGGCGTTCTCGGCCATTGTGGTGTTTGCCCAAGAACTGGTGCCGGGCAATGTCGGGATGATCGCAGGTGTGTTCTTTGGCCTGATGTTCGGTTTCAGCGGGATTGGCGCGGCGTTGCTCGGTTTGCTCGCGGATAACCACGGCATCGAGTACGTCTACAAACTGTGCTCGTTCCTGCCGCTGGTGGGCATCCTGACGATTCTGCTGCCGTCGACCAAAGGCGTTTGACCCGCCGATCATCGGCTGGCTGTGTGCCACTACACAGAATGCTCTGAAAAACCTGCGTGTGCGCTTACAATCCCGGTTTAAACGCACACCAGGCAGACCCAGCAAGAAATGACGCTCGACCCTCCCACGATTTTGGCACTCACCGTTGCCCTGGCAGCCGCTGCCGCCCTTTACCTGCTGGTCGAATGGCGCAGCGTGCGGGAACCCTCGCTGCTGTTGTGGAGCAGCGGTTTCGCCACCATCACCATCGGTTCTCTCCTGGCCCTGCTGCGCATTAATGGCTTTTTAGTCATCGGTATCTGGTTCGCCAACGGTTTGCTGGTGACCGCACACTTCCTGTTTCTGCTCGGCGTGGCGCGGTTTACCCAAGTACGCGTGTCACGCGCCTGGGCCCTGATGCCCGTGATCTGGTTCGCCATGCTCGCGCTGCCAACGGACCAATCATGGTCCAAAGCCATGCTGGCGGTGCAATCGCTGTTGGTCGCCCTGCCCACCCTGCGCGCCAGTTTCCTGCTGCGGCCCCATGGCCGGTCCCTGAGCGTCGGCGCGGTGCAGTTGCGTTTCGTGCTGCTGCTCCACGGGACCTTTTACGTGGCCAAAACGCTGTCAGTGGTCATTCCCGGCACCCTGATCGACCTCGCCGCCTTCAAGGGCGAGATCATCCAGATCTCCCTGGTGGAAGGCGCCATGGCAATCATGCTGATTGCCTTGTCCATGACGGGTTCCGAACGTTACCGCCGCGAACAACAGATCGCCCGCCTCGCCGCCCGCGATCCGCTCACCGCCCTCTACAACCGTCGCGCCCTCGACCTGCGCGCCCCTCGCCTGCTGGCCCAGGTATCTTCGACCCAACCCGGCGCCCTACTGCTGATCGACATCGACAACTTCAAAGGCGTCAACGACCTCCACGGCCACACCGCCGGCGACCGCCTGTTGATCGCATTGAGCGAAATGATCCGCGCCGTCGTGCCCCGAGGCGCACTGGCAGCACGGCTGGGCGGCGATGAGTTTGTGATCCTGCTCAATCCCACGTCGGCTGAGCAGATCGTCGAACTGGGCAGCAGCCTGCGCGACCAGTTTCAGCAACTGGCCTCGCAGAGCTTCAGCACCCCGCAACCGGTGACCCTGAGCATTGGCGCCAACCTGTTCGATCAGCCGCCGGAGAGCCTGGCGGCGTTGATTGAGCAAGGGGATACGACGCTGTATGAGTCCAAGCGGGGTGGGCGCGACAGTATCCGGTTGGTGGATCGCAGGGGCGCCGCGCCCTACGGTTAGAGATCGTAACTAACCCCCACACCCCGCCCCGTCCTGACCGACTCCAACGCTTCGGTGTGAGCAGTACGCCGGTGGCACCGCAGACTTCAAGGCCAGTTACAGGTGACGGCGTATCAAGACAACCAAAGGCAAGCGATGGGTTTGAGTCCGTAAGGCGCTTTTTGTGGTGAGCGGGCTTGCCCCGCGCGAGGCAAGCTCGCTCACCACGGAAGTAAGCGGGATGCCACTGAATTTCAGACAAGCCTGCAACAAGTCATCGCGCCAAGCCCGAGCAAGCAGATCACCCCGACCCCATACGACTTCAAGGCCAGTTACAGGTCACGGCGTATCAAGACAACCAAAGGCAGGCGATGGGTTTGAGTCAGTGAGGCGCTTTTGTGGTGACCGGGCTTGCCCCGCGCGAGGCAAGCTCGCTCACTACAGAAGTGAGCGGGATGCCGCTGAACTTTATACAAGCCTTAAACAGGTCATCGCGCCAAGCCCGAGCAAGCAGATCACCCCGACCCCATACGACTTCAAGGCCAGTTACAGGTTACGGCGTATCAAGACAACCGAAGGCAGGCGATGGGTTTGAGTCAGTGAGGCGCTTTTTGTGGTGAGCGGGCTTGCCCCGCGCGAGGCAAGCTCGCTCACTACAAAAGTAAGCGGGATGCCGCTGAATTTCAGACAAGCCTTAAACAGGTCATAGCGCCAAGCCCGAGCAAGCAGATCACCCCGACCCCATACGACTTCAAGGCCAGTTAAAGGTCATGGCGTATCAAGACAACCAAAGGCAGGCGATGGGTTTGAGTTAGTAAGGCGCTTTTGTGGTGAGCGGGCTTGCCCCGCGCGAGGCAAGCTCGCTCACTACAGAAGTAAGCGGGATGCCGCTGAATTTCAGACAAGCCTGCAACAAGTCATCGCGCCAAGCCCGAGCAAACAGAGCACCCCGACCCCATACGCCAGCGTTCGCCAAGGTTGCCAACCCGCCAGATACGTCACCGTATGCGCCAGACGGGCCAGGGTAAAACCGCCAAACAACCACGCACTCGCCACAGCGGGCGCCTCCAGCGCAACACACAGCCCTCCCAGCACAAAAAACATGGGGATGTTTTCCAGATCATTGGCCCACGCTCTGCTCGCTCGGCCAACCGGTGGCAGCTCTATCGAATGCCTGGCGCGCTTAAAGAAAGCCGCATCTTCAGCGTTGGTGAATGCCAGGCCTCGAATGCGGAAATACCCTTGGTAGCAGGAAACCGCAAACATCTTCAGGCATAGCACCAGTACACACAGGGCATAGACTCTCAGGAGGTCATTCATCCCTGACTCCCTGCACCACGATATAGAGCAGCGGCCCCACTGACACAAACACCGCCGTCAATAAAAAGTACGGCACCACCGAACGCACTGACCGCCCTCGCCCGCGCGCATCCCGATACATCCATACACACGCCAATACCGCCATCAGGTAAAGGTCGATCACCACTTGCGCGGTGTCCGGTCGAGACATCAGCTCGCGCCCAAAGGCCAGCAGCGATTGCTCGGCAGTCAGCATCGTAACCAGGGTGTACAGCGAAAAACCGAGCAAGCCGGCCAGGGCAATATAAGGTCTGTGCATGGTGTCTTCCTTGAAGTGATCGAGGCCCACCTTAGTGATAAGGTTTGGCCCCTCGCAATGACCTCGGAGGTCATGAACACGTCATGGAAAACCCTGCTAGCGCCGGTGAACACCTGCGCCAACTGCGCCGACAGGCCAAGTTGAGCCAACTGGACCTCGCCCTGATCACCGGGATTTCTCAGCGTCATCTCAGTTGCCTCGAAACCGGTCGCGCCAGACCTAGTCCGGGGACACTGCACAACCTGTTGACCGCACTGGAGACACCGCTGGAGCAATCCAACCGCGTGTTCCTCGCCGCCGGTTACGCCCCGCGCTACACCGCGACCCCGCTTGCCTCACCGGCCATGGCCGCGGTTCGCGAAGCGGTCAACCATGTGCTGCACGCCAACAACCCCGCGCCTGCGATTCTGCTGGGCAGCGAGTGGCAAGTGCTGGCGGCGAATGTCAGTACCGGGCTGCTGTTTGAACGGGTGGGCATCAAAGCAGATGCAGCCGATGGCTTGAACCTGCTGACCACCCTGCTGCAAACCGGTGGCCTGGGCGATCACCTGATCAACGCCGAAGAGATCCGCACCCTGGCCTGGCAACGGGCAACCCGCGAGGCGCTGGGCAATCCAGCATTGGCTGCGCTACTGGCGAGTTTGCCAGCGCCGACTCACACTCAATTAACCACCGAAATGCCGCCGCTGGTGCTCACGCGCATCCGCTCACTCGAAGGCGAGCTGAACTTTTTGTCGACCTTCACCACGTTCGGCATGCCCCAGGACATCACCCTCACCTCGCTGCGCATCGAGCATCTGATTCCGGCTGACGAGGCGACCTGGCAGGTGATGCGCGCCGCCTTCGCGGACTATTCGGCGCTGGTTTTGTGAAATATCTGTACGTAGACTGCGGCCATACCTCCATCTGAAGGCGGCGAAGAAAACGTCATGCAAGTTACCGAAGTCTCCATTGCCCAATTGCGCGCGGCGCTTGAATCCGGCCAGACCACTGCCGTTGAATTGGTCCAGGCTTACCTCGCACGGATCGACGCGTACGACGGCCCGCAGACCGCCACAGCGCTTAACGCTGTGGTGGTGCGCAACCCACACGCGCTCAAAGAGGCCGAGGCGTCCGATGCACGCCGGGCCAAGGGCGAAACGCTTGGGCCATTGGATGGCATTCCCTACACCGCCAAGGACAGTTACCTGGTCAAAGGCCTGACTGCGGCCTCCGGCAGCCCGGCATTTGCCAAACTGACCGCCCAGCGCGACGCGTTCACCATCGAACGCCTGCGCGCCGGTGGCGCCATTTGCCTGGGCAAGACCAATATGCCGCCGATGGCCAATGGCGGCATGCAGCGTGGCGTATATGGCCGCGCCGAAAGCCCCTATAACGCTGACTACCTCACCGCACCGTTCGCCTCCGGCTCGTCCAACGGCGCGGGTACTGCAACCGCCGCCAGTTTCGCGGCATTCGGCCTTGCAGAAGAAACCTGGTCCAGCGGACGCGGTCCGGCGTCCAACAATGGCCTGTGCGCTTACACCCCCTCCCGTGGGGTGATTTCGGTGCGTGGCAACTGGCCGCTGACGCCAACCATGGACGTGGTGGTGCCATACGCCCGCACCATGGCCGACCTGCTGGAAGTCCTCGATGTGGTGGTCGCCGAAGACCCCGACACCCGTGGCGACCTATGGCGCCTGCAACCCTGGGTGCCGATCCCCAGCGTCGCCTCGGTGCGCCCGGCGTCTTACGCTGAGCTGGCTGCGACGGCTGAATCCCTCGCGGGCAAACGCCTGGGTGTACCGCGCATGTACATCAATGCCGACCCCGACGCGGGCACCAGCGAAAAACCCGGCATCGGCGGCCCGACCGGGCAACAGATCAACACCCGCGCCAGCGTGATCGACCTGTGGAAAGACGCCCGCAAGGCGCTGGAAGCGGCTGGCGCCGAAGTCATCGAAGTGGATTTCCCCCTGGTGTCCAACTGCGAAGGCGATCGCCCCGGCGCGCCGACGGTGTTCACCCGAGGTTTGGTGTCCAAGGAATTCCTGCACGACGAGTTATGGGAACTGTCCGCCTGGGCTTTCGATGATTTCCTGCGCGCCAACAACGACCCAACCCTCAACCGCCTGGCGGATGTGGACGGCCCGAAAATCTTCCCCCACGACCCCGGCACCCTGCCCAACCGTGAAGACGACCTCGCCGCCGGCATGGACGAATACGTGCGCATGGCCCAGCGCGGCATCACGCCCTGGAATGAAATCAGCACCGTGCCCGATGGCCTGCGCGGCCTAGAGCAAACCCGGCGAATCGACCTGGAAGACTGGATGGAAACACTCGGCCTCGACGCTGTGCTGTTCCCCACCGTCGCCGACGTGGGCCCGGCGGATGCCGATGTAAACGAAGCCAGCGCCGATATCGCCTGGAGCAATGGTATCTGGGTGGCCAACGGCAACCTCGCCATCCGCCACCTGGGCGTGCCAACCGTCACCGTGCCGATGGGCGTGATGGCGGACATCGGCATGCCGGTAGGGCTGACATTTGCCGGGCGCGCTTATGATGACTCGGCATTGCTGCGGTTGGCGGCGGCGTATGAAGCGACCGGCAGCAAGCGATTGATCCCCCCGCGCACCCCGCCACTGATCACAAACTAACGATTTACCCTGTGGGAGGGGGCTTGCTCCCGATGGCGGTGTATCAGGCAAAGCTGTTCCAACTGAACCACCGCCATCGGGAGCAAGCCCCCTCCCACATTTTGATCCTCATCGTTTCAGTACCGGCTTTGTCTTCACGACAAATGCCGGCAGCACACAGCGGCACCTGGCAGCGATTTGGGGGTGAGGGCAAACCACAGGCCGGACGCCAGGTGAATGCCGTAGTTGATCAGTACAACCAGTCCCTGGGTGATCATGGGCGGTTGTCATGGTTCAGGCGCTGCCATTCATCCACCACGTCGCCCAGGGTCTTGGGGATATCGTTGCGAATCCAGGCCATGAAGGGACGATCGAACTTGAAGGTCGGCCCGCAGTGCTCACGCATGAAGCGCCGCACGTTCTGGGTGTTTTTGTAGTGTGCGGTCACCGGGGTGGCGCGGGTGATGGGGTCGCTGTGCCAGTCAAAATCCATTTTGTCACTCGGGCAGGTGTTGGGTCGGCGTTAGCATAGCGATGTGCCAGCCACCCAGGAAGTGCCAAAACCTGCCGCGTACGAGCACCCCGCGTGTTGGGACATCGTATAAGGAGCTAAAACCTACAAATACCAATCTTGTCAGGGTATTTCAAAATTTTACTTTCCTTAGGGCCGGCAAATATTGCATGGTTGTACGACGACTATAGCTGTCGTGCACACCCCAACAACAATAAGGAAACACCCATGCAAAACGTCAAAGTGCTGATCGGTTTTCTGTGCCTGTTCAGCGGCTACGTGGCCGCAGCCCCCGCCGACAACGACGTAGCCCAAGCGGTCGATCACCTGACCCAAGCCATGCTGCACAAAGACATCAAGCAGCTCCAGGCCCTCACCGCCGAGCAACTCACCTACGGCCACTCCAGCGGCAAAATTCAAAACAAACAGGAATTCATCGCCGATATCGAGACCGGTCGCAGCGGCTTCAAGACTCTGGAAATGCAAAAACAAACCATCACTCTGCAAGGCGACACGGCACTGGTGCGCAACCACTTTCACGCACAGGCGGTGAACAGTGGCGTCGAAGTGCCTACCGACATCGAAAACTTCCAGGTCTGGCAAAAGCAGAAAGGCCACTGGCTGCTGATCGGTCGCCAGGCCTTTAAATTCTGATGGCTAGCGGTGGCTCACCACGCCACCACGTTGCGCACCTTGAGCAACGCCTCGCGCAGCGACGGCATGTCCACCGACCCCAACGCCAGGCGTAGCGCATGGGGCACCTGGGCCGAAACGGCAAAGGGCTCAGCGGTGGACACGGAAACGCCCTCGCGCTGCAAGGCCATGGCGACTTGATCGGCGCGGGCATCTTCCGCCAGGGGCAGCCACAAAAAATACGATGACGGGTGGCTGGTGTAGGCCACCCCCTTCAACACCTGCGCAGCCAAGGCTTGCCGAGCCCGGGCATCCTGGCGCTTTTGTGCTTCCAAGTGGGCGACGGTGCCGTCCTCGATCCAGGCCACGGCAATCGCGCTCATCACCCCGGGCACGTTCCAGGTGGTCGCCATGATGGTGCGCTCCAACGCCTTCATCCACGCGACAGGCGCCGCGACAAATCCCACGCGCAGCCCTGTGGCGACACTCTTCGACAACCCACCCACATACACCGTACGTTCCGGTGCCAGGCTCGCCAGGGGCGGTGGCGCGTCCTCAACTAAAAACGCGTAGGCCGCGTCTTCAATGATCATCAGGTTGTGCTGGCGGGCGATGGCGACCAGTTGCTCGCGCTGCGCCATGCCCATCACCCAGCCCAGCGGATTGTGCAGGGTCGGCATGCTGTAAACCGCGCGAACCGGACGCTTGCGACACACGCTATGCAGATATTCCAGGTCCGGGCCGCTGGCGGTGACGGGAATCGCGACGACTTCCAGATGCAGGGTCTCTGCCAACACCTTGAACCCCGAATAGGTCAACGCGTCCACCGCGATCACCTCCCCCGGCTTGAGCAACGCCATCATCGCCACCGCCAACCCATGTTGGGCGCCGCTGACCACCAACACCTGCTCGGCCTGCACCGTCAGCCCTCGGCTCAGCAGGTGGCGGGCAATGGTGGCGCGCTCATGCAGGCGGCCGGCGTGGGGCTGATAACGCAGCAGCGCTTCGAGGTCACCGGACAGCGCCAATTGGCGCAACGCAGTGCGCAGCAAGTCCGCCTGACCCGGCAACGAAGGGTAATTGAAGTTGAGGTCGAGCATGCCCGCCGCGATGGTCATCTGCCCACTGCCCTGCCCTGGCGGCAACGCAATCTCGCGCACGAAGGTGCCGCGCCCGGTTTCTCCGCTGACCAGACCCATGGCCTCCAGCTCGGCATACACCCGACTGGCGGTGACCAGCGCCAAGCCATGATCCGCGGCCAATTGGCGATGGGTAGGCAATCGCATACCAGGGGGCAGTCTTCCGCTGCGAATGTCTTCGGCAAAGGTGTCGACCAGTGACTTGTAACGGGCGCGGGGCATTGGCGATGTATCCATGACAATTTTTTGATTGTCTTGATTCTCGATCCTAGGATGGGCACCACGCAACTCCTCTTTTTCGGGACAGCCCCCATGGAACGTACGTCTCCCCTCAACGCCCTGGACAACAGCACTCAGGGTTGGATCAATGGCTTTATCGGCGTGGTGATTTTCAGCGGCTCACTGCCCGCTACGCGCTTGGCGGTCATGGAATTCGATCCGGTGTTTCTGACGATGATTCGCGCCGCCATCGCTGCCGCATTGGGGCTGCTTCTGCTGTGGCTGTTCAAGGAAAAACGCCCCGCGCGCACTCAATGGGTGCCCCTGCTGATCGTCTCCCTCGGCGTGGTAATCGGCTTCCCCCTGCTCACCGCCCTGGCCCTGCAATACGTAACCTCCGCCCATTCCATCGTGTTTATCGGCCTGCTCCCCCTGGCCACGGCGGTGTTTGGCGTACTGCGGGGCGGCGAGCGGCCGCGACCGGTGTTCTGGGTGTTTTCGATTCTGGGCAGTGCCTTGGTGACGGGTTATGCCTTCGCCCAGGGCGTGAGCGCCGCACCGGCCGGCGATTTGCTGATGCTCCTGGCGGTGTTGGTGTGCGGCTTGGGCTATGCCGAGGGCGCGAAACTGTCGCGCAGCCTGGGCGGCTGGCAGGTGATCTGCTGGGCGCTGGTGGTGTCGCTGCCGGTGGTGCTGCCGTTAGGCCTTCTCCTTGCTCCGCCAAGCTTTGCCGGCATCAGCCTGACAGCCTGGCTGAGCCTGGGGTATGTGGCGCTGTTCAGCATGTTGATCGGCTTTGTGTTCTGGTATCGCGGCCTGGCTCAAGGTGGCATCGCGGCCGTCGGCCAGTTGCAGTTGCTGCAACCGTTCTTCGGCCTGGCGCTGGCGGCGGGCCTGCTGCATGAACAGGTCGGTCTCGGCATGGTGCTGGTGACGGTGGCGGTGATCGCCTGCGTGGCCGGTGCGAAGAAGTTCGCCCGCTAACGCTGCGGTGCGACCATCTTGAATTTGATATGGATGTCGTTGGAAACCACGCTGTTGCCGGCCCATTCACCCTCACCGATCTTGAAATCGCCGCGATTGAGGATGAATTCGCCGTCGAACACGCCAATGCCATCCAGCTCCTTGAGCACCACCTTTACATCAACCGGGCGTGTGGTGCCCTTAATGGTCAGGTTGCCGCTGATCCTGAAGCGGTTATCCCCCAGCGCCTTGACCCCAGTGGATTCATACACCCCGACCGGATAGGTCGCGGTGTCAAACCAGGACGCGCGTTGCAGGGTGTCATTGGCATCGTCACTGCCGGCGCTGATGCTGGTGAGCTGGATCTTGAGCAGCGCGTGTCCCGCCTCCGGCGCCTGCGTATCAAAGGCCAAGGTGCCCTCGAATTCCTTGAACGTCCCATACATCCGCTGCCCCAGTTGTTCGTAGGTGAAACTAATCTGGCTGGCAGTGTGATTGACGTCCTTGTACTCCACCGCCTGGGCGCTGGCGATAAAGCCCAGGACAAGCGCAACCGGCAAAAATCCACGTTTCATGCACCACTCCGCAAAGTCTGGATGTATTCCCATCACGCGTTTGTCCTGCTAAACAGAATAGTCGCCCACAACAATAAGGACGTTGCATGCAAGCGCTACAAGACATCACCGCACCGGAAGGAATCTGCTACGGCTGCGGGGGCAGCAACCCTCACGGGCTGCACATCAAGAGCCGCTGGGACGCAGACGGCATCCATTTGATCGCCCAACACGCGCCAGAAGCTCACTTCACTGGCTGGCCGGACCTGGTCTACGGCGGCCTGATCGCCATGCTGGTGGACTGCCATTCCAACTGGACCGCCATGGCCTACCACTACCGCACCGAGGAACGCGAACCCGGCAGCCTGCCACGCATCGACTGCGTGACCGGCAACCTCGGCATCAAATTCATCAAGCCCACGCCCATGGGTGTCACCCTCACCTTGCGCGCCAGGGTCGAAGGCGACGTGGCGCGAAAAACCCGCGTGGTCTGCGAGGTATACGCCGGCGACGTGCTCACGGCAATCGGCGACTCGGTGTTCGTGCGCGTCGACACCGGGCAACTGGCCGCTGCCGCCCATGGCCGCGAGGGCTGAAGCTGGTCTACATTGACTGTCACCGCTAATCGAGGATTGCACCGATGACTCGTCTCACCGCGAAAGACTTTGCCCCCGAACTGCTGGAACTCTACGACGGCTACGCCCACGGCAAGATCAACCGCCGTGAGTTTCTCGACCGCGCTGCGCTGTTCACTTTTGGCGGCCTGACCGCTTCCGCCCTGCTAGCCTCCCTGAGCCCTAACTACGCCCTGGCCGAGCAAGTGAAATTCACCGACCCGGACATCGTCGCCGACTACGTCACCTACCCCTCACCCAAGGGCAACGGCACGGTACGCGGCTACCTGGTACGCCCGGCCAAGGCTGCGGGCAAATTGCCGGCGGTGGTGGTGGTCCACGAAAACCGCGGCCTGAACCCGTATATCGAAGACGTCGCCCGACGCCTGGCCAAAGCCGGCTTCATCGCCCTGGCCCCGGACGGCCTGACCTCGGTCGGCGGCTACCCCGGCAATGACGAAAAAGGCGTAGCGCTGCAACAGACCGTCGACCCGACCAAACTGATGAACGACTTCTTCGCCGCCATCGAATGGCTGATGCACCACGACAGCAGCACCGGAAAAGTCGGCATCACCGGCTTCTGCTACGGCGGTGGCGTGACCAACGCAGCAGCGGTGGCCTACCCCGAACTGGGCGCAGCCGTCTCCTTCTACGGCCGCCAACCGGAAGCCAAGGACGTACCGCGGATCAAGGCGCCGATCATGCTGCACTTCGGCGAGCTGGATACACGCATCAACGAAGGCTGGCCGCCCTACGAGGCAGCCTTGAAAGCGGCCGGCACAACCTATGAAGCGTTCATCTACAAGGGCGCCAATCACGGCTTCCACAATGACTCGACGCCACGCTATGACGAAGCAGCCGCCAACCTGGCATGGGAAAGAACGCTGGGGTGGTTCAACAAATACCTGGCATGACTGGCGCTGCTCTGGCTGTTGCTGCTGCTTTTGATCTTGATCCAAAGCGCCCCGTCAGACGCGCTGGCCGAACGCAGGCTTGAACCCGTGGGCAACCCGGCAGGACGCCGGGTTAGCCGCACTGGGCCATAGATCCAAGCCGGAGTGAGGGCATGCAGATTCCAGGCGAAGCACCGAGTGTTGGGGCGAAGGCCTTTTGGTTACTTTTGGCTGGGCCGGCATTCCGGCCTTTCCAAAAGTGGCCCGCTGTAAGCGCGGAACCCTAAGCCGTCGTTACCGCAGAGATGGATATGTACCCCAACCAACATATGAGTCGACTGTCAGGCCGCCATCGGGAGCAAGACCCCTCCCACATTTGGATAGGGGACCATCAGTCAAATGGCGTAACCCTGGCCGCCGTTGACGCAGAAACAGACATGTACCAGCTCTCCTACGCAAAACCCATCACCCCCTCGACATCAATGCTCCAAAGCATACCGCCGGCAATGATCCAAATACCCCTGCTCATGACTCCCCACCAGCTGCACCACGCTGGTCCACAACCACGAAGGCGCATCCAACTCCCTTGACCGGTTTTCCTGCAAAACCGCCATCCAATCCTTACGAGTCGCCCGATCCATCTGCCGGGCATGAGCAACGCCAACCACCCGAGCCAAATAACCCGCAGCGTGCATCGCGTCAGTCTCGCTCAACTCATCCAACTCCAACTTCATGTCCTGAGGCAGCAGTTCGCGAATAAAAAACCCGTGATCCAGAAACCGTGTCGCCACCATCCGCTCGCCAAGGCCCGGCGACAACTGACGCGCAGCTTCCACAACCCGGCGGGCGTTGTCCCTCGGCATCTTCGCCCGTGCGGCCCGGGGTGCAGCGGCGCCGACCGCCTCCTTGATATCGATCAGGCAATACGCCTGATCATCCTTATCACCAACACCGAGCAAGGCCGCGTAGCGCAACAAGCCAAGGGAGCTGCAGCCCTTGACCCAATAAGCGCAATCCAAAAGTTCGACCTTGGCATCCTTGGGCCGGCCTTTGAGCGAAGTGACCAACTGGTGGATCTCGTCCGACGCGCAGACGACTTTCAGCGCGCTTTTTTCGGCCCGCGACAACGGCCAGAAATGCTTGCCTAACGGGATAGTCGGCCGGGCGCTTTCGATGCGCTCACGGGCCAAGTGCTTCCAGGTGCGCGCCACGGCGTTGCGCATCCCCGCCTTGACCTGGGACGGGCGTGGCGGCGTTTCATCGGGCTTGTCTTTGAAGGCTTGTTCGTAGCCCACCATCATTTCTTCAAGCATGCGTGCGGTGGTTACCCCCGGCAGGTCCGAGCCTCGCGCGGCGGTCGCCAGGGACAAGGCCAGGCGCACCAGGTCGTGGGCCGGGTTGCCAATCACTGCCTGGTCCAGGTCGCGGATATGCATATCGATGCGCCCCTTGGTGTCGCCGGTGGGGCCAAGGTTGCCAGCGTGGCAGTCGCCGCAGATCCAGATCGCTGGCCCGCGGGGCAAACGGCGTCCAGGCAAGCTGTGCAGCCACTCGTAGAATTGAACGGTACTGCCGCGCACATAAGCGTGGGCCGAGCGCGCCATCTTGAGGTTTCGCAGTTGGGTCAGGTGGGGCATACGAGCGGAGGGGCGCGGTGTTTTCATGGAATAACTCAGTACAGGTGTAGCGGTAGAGCGATGCGCCTCGGAGAATGTTTCATTATGTTTCTAAAAAATTTATCACGTTGGCCTTCTCCCGTTATATCCAGGCAAGAGACTTCATCGTTTGCCCAGAGCAGGCGAACTGCCTATATTTGCCTCCCCCGCGAGGGCCTTTTTTAATCGATCACTTTCATGGAAACACTCTCATGCCCCTATCTATGTTCTCAGGCATGCGCAATCTCACGGTGGTAGCCGCCCTTTTCGCTACCGGCCACTGCCTGGCCGCGACCGATCTGCAGGCGGTGGTGGACGCGAGTGTCAAGCCGCTGATGCAGCAACAGTCCATTGCCGGTCTTGTGGTCGGCGTGGTTCAGGACGGCAAAGCGCACTATTTCAACTACGGCGTCGCCTCCCAGGAGACGGGGCAGCCCGTCAGCGAGAACACCCTGTTCGAAGTCGGGTCGGTGAGCAAAACCTTCACCGCCACCCTCGCCGGTTATGCGGCGGCTACCGGCAAACTCAAGCTTTCGGCCCCGGCCAGCGACTACCTGCCAGCCTTGGGTGGCGGCAAGTTTGATCACATCAGCATTCTTAACCTCGGCACCTACACCGCCGGCGGCCTGCCTCTGCAATTTCCACCGGAGGCTGACAACAATCAGCACATGATCAGCTACTTCCAGCAGTGGAAGCCCGACTTCGCCCCAGGCACCCAGCGTTTGTATTCCAACCCGAGCCTGGGCCTGTTCGGCTACCTGACGGCGCAGAGCCTCAAGCAACCGTTCGATCAGGCGATGGAAAAAACCCTGCTGCCCAAACTTGGGCTCAAGCACACCTTCGTCAAGGTGCCGCCGAGTCAGATGAGCCTCTACGCACAAGGCTACGGCAAGGATGGCAAACCGGTGCGCGTCGGCCCCGGCGCCATGGACAGTGAGGCTTACGGCATCAAGACCAGCGCCTCGGACTTGCTGCGTTATGTGCAAGCCAACATGAACCCGGCGAAGCTGGAAAGCGCCGTGCAACGCGCGGTCAGCATCACTCATACCGGCTACTACACCGTCGACGGCATGACCCAAGGGCTGGGCTGGGAAATGTACCCTTATCCCATCACGCTCGATGCGTTGACTGACGGCAACTCCACACCAATGGCCATGGAGCCGCACAAGGTGAACTGGCTAACCCCTGCCCAAGCGCCCCACGCCAACACGCTGGTGAACAAGACCGGCTCCACCAATGGTTTTGGCGCCTATGTGGCCTACGTGCCGAGCAAGGGACTAGGGGTGGTGATTCTGGCGAACAAGAACTACCCGAATGCAGAGCGTGTGAAAGTCGCCCATGCAGTGTTGAGTGCGCTGGACCATTAAAGCCGGACACGAGCCCACCCTGTGATGAAGGGCTTGCTCAGCCACAGCAAGCCCTCCACCACATTTGACCTTCATCGTGTTCATAAACGTTATTCAGCATTCGCCCACGTCATCCGAAACGACGCCCCACCCCGCTCCGAATCCTGCACATGCACCTGCCCGCCATGCCATTGGGACACTCGCTGCACCAGCGCCAGGCCCAGGCCGAAGCCGCCGGTACGGCGATCACGGCTGGCATCCAGGCGCATAAACGGCTGGAAGATCTTCGCCCGGCTCTCCTCGGGTACACCCGGGCCGTCGTCACATACCCGCACTTCATAACCGTTGCCGAATTTGATCAGTGAAATGTCCACACGGTGCTCGGCGTAACGGATGGCATTGCGCAGCAGGTTGATCACCGCTCGCGCCATGAAACGCGGCTCAATCTGGATCACGTCCACTTCGCAGGTGCGCAACGACAAGTGTATGCCCGCCGCCTCCGCCTCCAGGGCCACGCTACCGATCACGCTGTCGAGCCAGCTATGGGCTTCGATGCGCTCGCGAGTGACCTGGGTCGCGCCGCGTTCCAGGCTGGCGTAGGTCAGCAGTTCGGAGACCATTTCCTCCAGCTCGCCCAGGTCGGCGTACATATCGGCGATCAATTCGCTGCGCTGACGCGGGTCGGCCTGCTGCTTGAGTTGGTCGAGTTCAAACGACAATCGTGCAATTGGCGTACGCAGCTCATGGGACACCGCATTGGTGAGTTCGCGCTGGTTGGCGATCAGGCTCTCGATACGCTCGGCCATCTGATTGAAGTGCCCGGCCAGCTCGCGCACGGTGGAGCGGCGCGGCAGCAGGATGCGCGAGCCGAGGTCGTTGTCACCAAAACGTTGTGCGGCCAGACGGATGTGCTCCAAGTCACGCCAATGCGGACGCACCCAGAAATACAGCACTACCGCCAGGCACAGACCCAGCAGGCTGTAGGCCCACAGGTATAGCCATTTCGGCTCTGCCGGCAGTTTGATTTCGAGCAGTTGTGGACCGCTGTCGACCGAGGCGATGAACTCCATGAAATCGCCACGCACTACCAAGTGGCCGGCCGCCAGCAATTGTTGTTCACGGGGGGTCAGGGCCAATTCATCACGCTGGACCAGTTTCAGCAGCAAACCATAATGTGGCTGCAATTGGGCCAGCCGCGCCGGACGCGCATCGGCCGGCAACGGGCGCAACTGCTCCACCAGACCGTACGCCGGGCCACGCATGGCTTCGCGATTATAGGTTTCGTTGGCTTCGGGCAGCAGTTCATCAAAGGTGTAGTTGACCAGCCAAATCGCCCCCGCCAACCCCAGCGCGAGGATGATGTACAGGCGCATGTATAAGCGCAGCATCTAGACCTCCCAAGCAAACGGATTGAACAGATACCCCTTGCCCCAGATCGTCTTGATACACACCGGCTCACGTGGGTTGTCATTGAGTTTGCCACGCAGTTTGCTGATGTAGACGTCGACGCTGCGGTTAAGGCCGTCGAACGCGATGCCGCGCATGCGGTTGAGAATGTCATCGCGGGAAAGAATGGTGCCGGCGTTGCTGGCCAGCAACCACAGCAATTCGAACTCCATGGTGGTGAGGTCGATCTTGTCGTCCCCCAGGCTGACGACCCGGCAACTGCGGTCGATGGCCAACCGACCGAACGCCAGCGCCCCGCGTACGGTAGGCTCCGGCAATTGGCGGCGTTGCAGCGCACGCAGGCGCGCCAGCAGCACCGGCGGTTTGATCGGTTTGATCACGTAGTCGTCGGCGCCGGATTCCAGTCCGAGGATATGGTCCAGGTCATCCTCCTTGGCGGTGAGGATCACGATGGGAGTGTCGGACACACTGCGAATCTCGCGGCACACCTGTAGGCCGCTCTGGCCCGGCAGCATCAGGTCGAGTACGACCATTTTCGGTTTGAACGCCAGGAACGCCGCCAAGGCTTCATCACCTCGGTGTACCACGCGAGGCTCGAAGCCGTGTTGTGATAAAAAATGCGCGATCAGCCCCGCCAGCTTCTCGTCGTCCTCAACAAGCAGAACCTTACCCTGACCCAGGTTTTCCATACGTTCTCAGTGCGCGCACGCGGATTGAAGAGGCGGCATTATAGGTGGCAAGCTGGGCAACTGAAGCAGATAGCCAACGGGCGTCCCTGAAGCTTCATGTTTTTAAGAGTTTTTTACAAATAGCCTGCATTCTTTAACGCCAATCACAGGGAGTTGTATGCGTAAGGATTACCTGGCGTTCTTTGTTTCGCTGTTCCTGTCGCGTCTGGCGGATCAAATCCTGTTGTTTATCGTGCCGCTGATCGTATTTCAAACCACCCAAAGTGCGTCGTGGGCAGGCCTGGCCTTTTTTATCGAGTCGCTGCCACGCTTCCTGGCCTTCCCGGTGTGCGGCGCCGTGTGCGACAAGTATTCGCCCGTGCGTATCCTGCATATCAGCCAGGTCTACCGGGCGCTGGCCTGTGTGGTGGCTGTGGCGCTTTACGGGATGTTCGACGGTATCTACTGGCTGGTGCTGCTGTCCGCGCTATGCGGGGTGCTGACCACCCAAGGCATCATGGCCCGGGAGGTGCTGATGCCGCATATCTTTGCGCAATACAGCTATGCCAAGACGTTGTCCTACTCCCAGATCGCCGACCAATCCGGCCTGGTACTGGGGCCGTTGTTGGCCGCGCTGATGCTGGAGGTGTGGGCCTGGCATTGGGTAGTGCTGGGGGTTGCAGGGCTGTTCGTGTTGGCAGACCTGGCGATGCGCGCGTGGCAACGTAACACCTCAGTCAACCCGCAACCCCATCAGCAGCACCGTGATATCTGGCTGCAACCGCTGCGCATCGCCGTCGCGCATATCCGCAACCTGCCGGGGTTGAAACGCCTGATTGCGCTGACGGTGGGCGTGAACCTGCTCATTGGCGCCACCCTGGCCACTTCCGCCGCCATGGTCACTGGCGATTTCAACGCCGACAAGGATGCCTACGCGCTGCTGCAAGCGGCAGGTGCGCTGGTGACTATCGTGATTCTGTTTTACCTGTCGCGCACGACCTTGCCGTTAAAACGCCTCGGCGGCGTGTCTTACGGACTGATCACTGTGGGCGCGCTGATCATGGCGGTCAGCCCCAACCTGTGGGCTTACAGCCTTGGCTTCCTGCTGGTTATAGGCTTCGACAAGATGTACAGCGTCTATATGCGCAGCGTGCGCCAGCAGGTCATCCCGGTAGAGGACTTTGGCAAGACTGTCGGCATGATCACCCTACTCAATAACCTGCCACAGCCCGTGGCTGGCCTGGTGATTGCCGTGCTGGCAGCGCCCTTGGGCACGCAAACGGTGATCCTGCTGCTGACCGGGATCACCGCGCTGATCGGCATGGCCGTCGCCTCAGGCCGGCACACCACTGTGAAAGCGAAACTCGACGTCAGGTGACTCAATCAATTCCTGCTCGGCCGCCCTCACCCGCTCGATTACCTGAGCGATATCCTTTGCATCGCCATACTGGTAGGCCAGCTTCAGGTAACCCTGGAAATGCCGCGCCTCGCTTTTCAGCAGGCCGAAGTAGAACTTGCTGAGTTCTTCGTCCAAATGCGGCACCAACGCTTCGAAACGCTCGCAACTGCGCGCCTCGATAAACGCCCCGACTACCAACGTATCCACCAATTTCACTGGCTCATGGTTGCGCACGACTTTGCGCAAGCCCGAGGCATACCGGCTGGCATGCAACTGGCGCAGTTCAATCTTGCGCTTTTTCATCAGGCGCATGACCTGTTCGTGGTGCACCAGTTCTTCGCGGGCCAGGCGCGACATCATGTTAATCAGGTCGACATGGCCGTGATACTTGGCGATCAGGCTCAAGGCAGTGCTCGCGGCCTTGAATTCGCAGTTCTTGTGGTCGATCAGCAGCGTTTCCTGATCGGCCAACGCGGCCTGGACCCAGGCGTCGGGGGTGCGGCAACCGAGGAATTCGTGGATTTCTGGCAGGTTCATCGGGCTCACGGGCAAAAGGATCACAAAAGGCCGGCGATTATACCGACCACGCCGCAGACCACCAGCCACCGGCCTTGATGTGCATCAACATGACGGCTGCCGGGCAGCAACTATAGTTATTCCACGCCCACTCTTTTGGAGATCCCGACCATGCAAGCCATCCGCAGTATCCTGGTGGTCATCGAGCCCGAGCATTCGGAAAGCCTGGCCCTCAAGCGCGCCAAGCTGATCGCCGAGGTTACCGGCGCGCACCTGCACTTGCTGGTCTGCGATAAAAACCATGAGCATTCGGCGCTATTGAGCCTGCTCAAGGCGGGATTGCAGGAGGATGGCTACAGCGTGACCACCGAACAGGCGTGGAATGCCAGCCTGCATGAAACCATCATTGATGTGCAGCAGGCTGAGGGCTGCGGTTTGGTGATCAAGCAACATTTTCCCGACAGCCCGCTGAAGAAGGCGCTGCTGACACCGGCGGACTGGAAGCTGCTGCGCTTTTGCCCGACACCGGTGTTGCTGGTCAAGACGTCCACGCCATGGGCTGGCGGGGTGATCCTGGCAGCAATTGATGTGGGCAATACCGACAGCGAGCACCGTTCGCTGCACAATTCGATCATTGATCATGGATTCGACATCGCCAGCCTCGCCAAGGCGCAGCTGCATGTGATCAGCGCCCATCCGTCGCCGATGCTGTCAGCGGCGGACCCGACGTTCCAACTCAAGGAAACCATCGAAGCGCGCTACCGCGAGCAGTGCCAGGCGTTCCAGGCTGAGTTCGACGTGGACGACGCGCACCTGCATATCGAGGAAGGCCCGGCGGATGTGCTGATTCCATTCGCGGCGCACAAGTGGCAGGCAGCAGTGACCATCATCGGTACCGTAGCGCGCACCGGAATTTCCGGTGCACTGATCGGCAACACGGCGGAGGTGGTGCTGGATGCTGTGGAAAGTGATGTGTTGGTGCTCAAGCCGCAGACATTGATGGATCACCTGGAAGAGCTGGTCACCAAACCCTGACGCCTATCCTCCAGATAACCGACGTCCAATGTGGGGGGCGGCTTGCCCCCTCCCACATTCCGATTTTTGCCGTCAGGTAGAGAGCGCATCCCTGAGGAACCCTGGGGCGATATAGCGCTGGTAGTGGGCCTCGGACAGGATAAAGAACTCACGGTCGATGGCATCGCGCAGTTCCGGCAACGCCCAATCACGAAACTCCGGCAACAGCACCATGCCGTACGCCTCCAGGTTATTGATGACCCGCGCCCCGCGCGCAATCAACTGGTATGCCCAGCAGTACTCGGATTGGTGCGGCACGAAGCGGATCTTGCGCTGCTCCAACTGACCGCGCAGGGTCTTGGGGTCGAAAATCTCCAGTTTGCCGGCCATCACCTGCACCAGCAGTTGCTCCAGGCGCAGCCATACCGCACGTTTTTCTTCTTCGCTATAGCCATTCCACAGGATTACTTCGTGGTGGAAGCGCTTGCAGCCACGGCACACCAGATCGCCGTAAACCGTGGAGCACAGGCCGACGCAGGGGGTCTTGATGGTTTGGTTGGACATGGGCAACGACACGCAAATCAGCGAAACAGTGCGCCATGTTAGCCCTTTGTCTAAGGTTGATCACCCAGCAAACTTGCCATGGCAACTTACCTTTAGAAATTTTTTGCCGTAGAATCATCCGGCCTTGTAAGGCGCCAATAATCCGCTGGAAGCTGTTTTCAAAGCGTCACGAGCACAGTCGTTCCTTCAGAACGGTGTTGGCGCGGACTTGACCCCGGTAGGTCAACAACCGCGCCAACCCTCATCAGCTCCGTTCTGCAGGCGTAAAACTTTGAAAGCAGCTTCTGTGAGGAATGCCGGCAGCGCTGGCTTTGCGGCCCAAAAAGCCCCCGAGCGCATGCGTGCCGTTCATTTCTGGATGAGCGTCCCGTGGGACCACTGATGAGGGTAATAACTGTGCTTGAAGCCTACCGCAAACATATCGAAGAGCGTGCAGCCCTGGGTATTGTTCCCCAGCCGCTTAACGCCGAACAAACCGCAGGCCTGGTCGAGCTGCTGAAAAATCCTCCAGCCGGCGAAGAAGAATTCCTCGTTGACCTGATCACCAACCGCATTCCACCTGGTGTTGACGAAGCTGCCTACGTCAAGGCCGGTTTCCTGTCTGCCCTGGCCAAGGGCGAAGCCACTTCCCCCCTGATCGACAAGAAACGCGCTGTCGAACTGCTCGGCACCATGCAAGGCGGCTACAACATCGTGACGTTGGTCGAGCTGCTGGACGACGCCGAGCTGGCGCCTGTCGCCGCGGCCCAACTCAAGCACACCCTGCTGATGTTCGACGCGTTCCACGACGTCGCCGAAAAAGCCCGCAACGGCAACGAGCACGCTAAAGCCGTAATCCAGTCCTGGGCTGACGGCGAATGGTTCCGCAACCGCCCTACCCTGGCCGACAAGATCAGCCTGCGCGTATTCAAGGTCACCGGCGAAACCAACACCGACGACCTGTCCCCTGCTCCGGACGCCTGGTCCCGCCCTGACATCCCACTGCACGCCCTGGCCATGCTGAAAATGGCTCGCGAAGGCATCGTGCCGGACGAGCAAGGCAAGACCGGCCCGATGAAGCAGATCGAAGAAATGCGCGGCCAAGGCTTCCCGATCGCCTACGTCGGTGACGTGGTCGGTACCGGCTCTTCGCGTAAATCCGCTACCAACTCGGTACTGTGGTTCTTCGGCGACGACGTACCTTACGTACCGAACAAGCGTGCCGGCGGTTTCTGCTTCGGCAGCAAGATCGCTCCGATCTTCTACAACACCATGGAAGATGCTGGCGCACTGCCAATCGAATTCGACGTGACCAACATGAACATGGGCGACGTGATCGACCTGTATCCTCATGCTGGCAAAGTCTGCAAACACGGCACCGATGAAGTCCTGACCACCTTCGAAATGAAGACCCCGGTCCTGTTGGACGAAGTTCGTGCCGGCGGCCGTATCCCGCTGATCATCGGCCGTGGCCTGACCGACAAGGCTCGCGCCGAATTGGGTCTGGGCCCTACCGACCTGTTCAAGCTGCCTGAAGCACCGGTCGACACTGGCAAGGGTTTCACCCTGGCCCAGAAAATGGTCGGCAAGGCCTGCGGCCTGCCGGAAGGCAAAGGCGTTCGTCCAGGTACGTACTGCGAACCGAAGATGACCACCGTGGGTTCCCAGGACACCACCGGTCCTATGACCCGTGACGAACTGAAAGACCTGGCGTGCCTGGGCTTCTCGACCGATCTGGTAATGCAGTCTTTCTGCCACACCGCGGCTTATCCAAAGCCGATCGACGTGACCACCCACCACACCCTGCCTGACTTCATCATGACCCGTGGCGGTGTATCGCTGCGTCCAGGCGACGGCATCATCCACAGCTGGCTGAACCGCATGCTGCTGCCGGATACCGTCGGCACCGGTGGCGACTCCCACACCCGCTTCCCGATGGGCATCTCGTTCCCGGCCGGTTCCGGTCTGGTCGCGTTCGCCGCAGCCACTGGCGTAATGCCACTGGACATGCCGGAATCGATCCTGGTGCGCTTCAAAGGCAAAATGAAACCTGGCATCACCCTGCGTGACCTGGTTCATGCCATTCCTTACTACGCGATCCAGTCCGGTTTGTTGACTGTCGAGAAGAAAGGCAAGAAAAACGCCTTCTCCGGCCGCATCCTGGAAATCGAAGGCCTGAACGACCTGACGCTGGAACAGGCTTTCGAGCTGTCCGACGCCTCGGCCGAACGTTCCGCTGCCGGTTGCACCATCAAGCTGTCGAAAGAGTCCGTCACCGAGTACCTGAACTCCAACATCACCCTGCTGCGCTGGATGATCGGCGAAGGCTACGGCGATGCACGTACCCTGGAACGTCGTGCTCAAGCGATGGAAGCCTGGGTAGCCAACCCAGAGCTGATGGAAGCCGATGCCGACGCGGAATACGCCGAAATCATCGAGATCGACCTGGCCGAAATCAACGAGCCGATCCTCTGCGCACCAAACGACCCGGACGACGCTCGTCTGCTGTCGAGTGTTGCCGGCGAGAAGATCGACGAAGTGTTCATCGGTTCGTGCATGACCAACATCGGTCACTTCCGCGCTGCCGGTAAGTTGCTGGAGCAGGTCAAGGGTCAGCTGCCTACCCGTCTGTGGCTCTCGCCGCCGACCAAGATGGACGCTCACCAACTGACCGAAGAAGGCTACTACGGCATCTACGGCAAGGCTGGCGCGCGCATGGAAATGCCGGGCTGCTCGCTGTGCATGGGTAACCAGGCACGTGTAGAACCGAACTCGACTGTTGTGTCGACCTCGACCCGTAACTTCCCTAACCGTCTGGGTGATGGTGCCAACGTCTACCTGGCCTCGGCTGAGCTGGCGGCAGTAGCCTCCACCCTGGGTCGCCTGCCGACCGTCGAAGAGTACATGGGCTACGCGGCGAAACTGGACACCATGGCCAGCGACGTCTACCGCTACCTGAACTTCGACCAGATCGCTGAGTTCCGCAAGATCGCAGCAAGCGCCAACATCCCGGTGATTCAAGCCTAAGGTGTTGATGTAACAAAAACGCCGCGTATCGCAAGATACGCGGCGTTTTTTTATGCCTGGAATACAAACACATTCAATTGATCCCTCTGTCACTGACCCACCGCTATCGGGAGCAAGCCCCCTCCCACAGTTTTGACCGCGACGAGCGACCTTATACCTTCAACCGCACCACCGCCTGATCCTCAAGGTGGGCTGGCTGAAGACACCGACCCAAATGTGGCAGGGGGCTTGCCCCCTCCCACAGTTTTGACCGCGACGAACGACCTTATACCTTCAACCGCACCACCGTCTGATCCTCAAGGTGGGCTGGCTGAAGACACCGATCCAAATGTGGGAGGGGGCTTGCCCCCTCCCACAGTTTTGGCCGCGACGAGCAACCTTATACCTTCAACCGCACCACCGTCTGATCCTCAAGGTGAGCTGGCTGAAGACACCGTTCCAAATATGGGAGAGGGCTTGCCCCCTCCCACAGTTTTGACCGCAACGGGCGACCTTATACCTTCAACCGCACCACCGCCTGATCCTCAAGGTGGGCTGGCTGAAGACACCGCTCCAAATGTGGGAGGGGGCTTGTCCCCTCCCACAGCTTTGACCGCAACGGACGACCTTATACCTTCAACCGCACCACCGTCTGATCCTGAAGATGAGCTGGCTGAAGACACCGATCCAAATGTGGGAGGGGGCTTGCCCCCGATGGGGGAGTGTCAGTTGATGCATCTGCCACTGACCCACCGCTATTTGGAGCAATCCCCACGCGTCACGCTTTGCTCACCTCCAGCGCCAACTGCACCGCGCCATCGACGCTCAAGCCACTGAGCAGCACATGGGACGCCAATGCTTCGGGCAGCCCCTGCAACACCTCGCGCGCGTCATGCCGCACGCGAGCAAGTACCAGGCGCTTGCCCTCCCCGTGTACTTGCGCAAAAAAAGCCGCCAGCGCTTCGATGCTGGTGCCGTCGAGGTCCGGCGATTCTTCCAGGCTCAACACTACCGCCTGCGCCTGGGAATGACGCATCAGGCGCAAGGCCGCGCCCAGGATGCGCTCGGCGTTCGCAAAAAATAGCGCTTCGCTGGGCCGCACGATCAATACCCCCGGGACGGCCAGGGCATCGGCATGGTGCAGGCGGTCGACAAAATCATGGCTGTCACCCAGGCGGCCCAACACTTGAATGTCGGCTGACGACATCTGGCGCAGCATCAACATCACACTGATTGCGACCGCGAGCAGCAAACCATCCAGCACGCCCAGCACGAGCACCGCCGCCACCGCACAAATCACCAGCACGCGATCGCGGCGCCACAGGAAATAACGCCCCAGCGGCTGCAAACTCAAGCCTCGACCCAGGGCATAGATGACGACGGCCGCCAACACCGGCTCCGGCGTGAGCGCGACATAGGGCAGCACCGTCAGCACGATCAGCAATATCACCAGCGCCGCGACAATCCCCGCCAGGCGCGAATAGGCGCCGGCCGCCTCGTTGGCCGACGTCGCCGAATACCCGGCACCGGCCGGCATGCCGTGGAACAGACCGGAGACCAGGTTGGCCACTCCCAGCGCAAGCAAGTCACGGTTGGAGGACACGCGGTCGCCATGCTTGAGCGCGAACGAACTGATAGAGCCGTAGGACTCCGCGTACAGGATCATCACCAGCGCAAACGCCAATTCCCCGAGGCGCAGCCAGTCGGCAAACGGCAGCACCGGCAAATGCCCCAGCTCCAGGCGCAGGTCGATCATGCCGATCTGCGCCACGCCATAGGCCTGCAGGTCCAAGTACTGCCCGGCAGCGATGCCGAGCACCACGACCACCAAACCACCCGGCAGACGCGGGAAGCGTGCGCACAGCCACAACACCAGCAACGCCAGCCCCGCCACCAGAGCCGCAGGCCAGTTCCAGCGCGGTAGCTGCTCCAGCAACTGCGGCAGAAAACGGATCAGGTTGTTATCGGTCAGGTGCACGCCCACCACACTGGCCAATTGCTTGAGGATGATGGTCAGCGCCAGGCCGAAGGCGAAGCCACGCAACACGGGCTTGGCGATAAACGAAGTGACGCCGCCAAGTTTCAACAGGCCGGCCAACAGGAAAAACACCCCGGTGAGCAGTACCAGCCCGAAGGCCAGGGAAAGCCTCAATGCCGGGTCATCTCCCGCCAGGCTCGCCGTCGCCGCCGCCAAAACGGCCGCCGACGACGAGGTAGCCGAAACAATCGCAAAGTGGCTGGTGCCGAACAGGCCGTAGCACAACAGGCCTGCAAATAAAGCGATCACCCCGGCCTGGGGCGGCAGCGCGGCGATACTGGAATAGGCGACGGCTTCCGGCAGCAGCAAACCCGCGATGGATAAGCCAGCCAGCAGGTCTTGGATGCGGTTCGACGGTACGGCAACAGGTGCATCGGTTTCAGTCTTCAATCGGCCCAACCCATCCTGGCAAAAAGCGTGCGTAAGCTTAGCCCTCATTGCTCGGCTGCGGTTGAGCCGCATCAGCTATTGCGCGGACAAAAAAAAGCCGATTCGCGCTATGCGCGAATCGGCTTGCTTGCGTGAGCCCTGGGTTCAGGACAGCAGCGAGTAAATCAATGCAGTAATTGCCACCAGGCCCACTGCGGTGACAAACACGTTGGACGCGTGCCCACGGTACTTGGCCATGGCCGGCACCTTGCGGATCGCGTACATCGGCATCAGGAACAGGATCGACGCAATGATTGGCCCGCCCAGGGTCTCGATCATGCCGAGGATGCTGGGGTTCAGCGTGGCGACGATCCAGCACACCACCAGCATGAAGCCCGCAGTCATACGGTCCAGCGTCTTCGCAGCTGGACGGCGACCGCTTTTGAGCACCAGACCCTTGAGGCCTTCGCTCGCGCCGATGTAATGACCGAGGAACGACTTGGCAATCGCCACGAACGCGATCAACGGTGCAGCGAACGCGATGGTCGGGTTGTTGAAGTGGTTGGCCAGGTACGACAGGATCGACAGGTTCTGCGCCTTCGCTTCAGCTAACTGGGCCGGCGACAGGGTCAGCACGCAGCTGAACACGAAGAACAGCACCATCACCACCATTAACAGGTGCGCGCGGGACAGGATCTGCGAACTGCGCTCATCGGCGTGTTCGCCGTACTGGCGCTTCTGGTCAACCGCGAACGCCGAGATGATCGGCGAGTGGTTGAACGAGAACACCATCACCGGAATCGCCAGCCACAGGGTATTGAGCAAGGCCGAAGGCGCCGGGACCACACTCGCGGTGCTGAGGATGCCACCGTTCCAATGCGGGATCAGGTACACCGCGAGGAACAGCAAGGCGACGATAAACGGGTACACCATCATGCTCATGGCCTTGACGATCACTTGTTCGCCGCAACGCACCACCGCCAGCAAGCCGAGGATCAGCACAAACGCCAGCAGCGCCCGTGGCGGCGGCATGATGTGCAACTGGTGTTCCATAAAGCTGCTGACCGTGTTGGTCAGGGCCACGCTGTAGATCAGCAGGATCGGGAAAATCGCGAAGAAGTACAGCAAGGTGATCAGTGCACCCGCTTTGATACCGAAATGCTCTTCGACCACATCAGTAATGTCCGAACCTTCACGGCCGGAGAGCACAAAACGGGTCAGCCCACGGTGGGCAAAGAAGGTCATCGGAAACGCCAGCACTGCCAGGATCACCAGCGGCCAGAAACCGCCCAGGCCGGCGTTGATTGGCAGGAACAAGGTACCGGCGCCAATGGCGGTGCCGAACAGGCCAAGCATCCAGGTGGTGTCCTGGCGGCTCCAGCTTGTGAGGGTTGCAGGTGTCGTTGCATAGCGTTCGTCGACGCTATTGGCCTGATCATTCATCCGGTCGGATCTCCGCATTTACACGGCCGGGACGAGTCAGAAAAACCTGACAGGCAGCGCCCCGACCATAGAAGGGGCCGGATTGTCCGGGATTCTTTTGAATAAGCAAAGACTTAGCTGAGGAATGGTTGTACGAAGCAGATCAATCCAATTGACGACAATTTGTTCCAGTCAGGAACGTGACGCCTGTTTCGCCCACTCAGAGGGAGCCTTATCACGAACCTTGGAGATTCAACCATGACGATTTCAAGCCTCAATCTGTCCCACGCCGGCCACTTGGTCGACAGCGTGGCGATGCATATTGCCGATCAAATCGCGGCACAAGATAAGCCCAAGCCACAGCAGCCTCCCAGCTTCCCTTTCAACGGCATTGAATACGCTGCCGCGCCCAAACCCAACAACACAATGATCCCAATGCCTCGCATCGGCTAAGACTGCGCGACTCACCAGGGCGTGGATCCATGCTATGGATTCACTGCCCTCTACCCGCCCCCTGCGGACCTTGCATCACCGCCCTATAAAATGTCGCATACTCTCTCTTCCATCCCGCCCCACAAGGAAGAGCCGTCCGATGACCACCACTGTTCTGGTCCTGGTTGAAACCATCAACGACTACCTGCAAATCATCGAGAGCAATGACTTTCATGTGATCCTGGCGCCAACCCCAGCCGAACGAGCCCAAGCCATCAAGCGCCATGGCGGCCAGATCAACGCCGTGTTGACCCGCGGCCCCCTGGGCCTCTACGCAGACGAAATCGCCGCGCTGCCGCTGCTGGAAATCATCTGTGTGATCGGCGCCGGTTACGAACATGTTGACCTGCAGGCCGCCAGCAATCGTGGGATTGTCGTGACCAACGGCGCCGGGGTGAATGCGCCGTCGGTGGCGGACCACGCTATGGCGCTGTTGCTGTCCCTGGTGCGCGGCATCCCGCAGACCGACGTCGCCGTGCGGCGCGGTGAATGGCCCAAGGTGATGCGCCCTTCCCTGGGCGGCAAGCAACTGGGCATTCTTGGCTTGGGCGCCGTGGGCCTGGAAATCGCCAAGCGCGCCGCCCTCGGATTCGGTATGGAAGTGAGCTATCACAACCGTCAGCCCCGTGAAGATGTGGACTACACCTACTGCGCCAGCGCCGTGGAGCTGGCGCGCACTTCGGACTTCATGATCCTGGCCACGCCCGGTGGCCCGAGCACCCGTCACCTGATTGATCGTCACGCCCTGGATGCTCTGGGGCCGAATGGCTACTTGGTCAATATTGGCCGTGGCAGCGTGGTGGTTACCGCCGACCTGATCACCGCCCTTGAACAGCGCCGCATTGGTGGGGCTGCGCTGGATGTATTCGACGACGAACCCAAAGTGCCCGATGCCCTCAAGCACCTGAGCAATACCGTACTCACCTCCCATGTGGCCGGCCTTTCACCGGAAGCCGCTCACGACACCGTGCAACGGGTGGCCGACAATCTGGTGGAGTACTTCGCCGGCCGACCAGTGCTCACGCCGGTCGTGTTACCCGCGCCCGTAAAATGACCAATCAGGCACGCTGATCATCATCCAACACGCTAACCTATTAAGCCGCCCCGACCTTGTCGCTGGGCGGTCGTGCGCATTAGATTAGGAAATAGTCCAAGGCCTTTAGAATAAGCAGAAGGGATAAGCATGGCGCTGAACGACCAATCGACCCAGATTCGCCCAGGCGAAGAACTTGATGCTGGCCTGATCGATCCCTATCTCAAGGCCCATATCCCGGGCCTGAGCGGCACGCCTGCGATCAGTCAGTTCCCCGGCGGCGCGTCCAACCTGACTTACCTGTTGGAATACCCTGGGCAGGAATTCGTCCTGCGCCGCCCGCCCTTCGGTCACAAGGCCAAGTCAGCCCATGACATGGGCCGTGAATTCCGCATTCTCAATCAGCTAAAAGATGGCTTCCCGTATTGCCCCAAAGCCTATGTGCATTGCACCGATGAATCGGTGATCGGCGCTGAGTTCTACGTGATGGAACGCGTCAAGGGCATCATCCTGCGCTCCGACCTGCCGCCTGAGCTGGGGCTGGATGCAACCAAGACCGAAGCACTGTGCAAAAGCTTTATCGACAAGTTCGTCGAGCTGCACCAAGTCGACTACAACGCCTGCGGACTGGCCGACCTGGGCAAGCCCGAAGGCTATGTGGCGCGCCAGATTCGCGGCTGGAGCGACCGCTACGAAAAGGCCCTGACCCCCGATGCGCCCAAATGGGAGGCAGTGCGGGCCTGGCTCAACGACAAGATGCCGGACGACCACCCGACATCAAGCATCGTGCATAACGACTACCGCTTCGACAACGTGATCCTCGACCCACACAACCCGATGCAGATCATCGGCGTACTGGACTGGGAGCTCACCACACTCGGCGATCCGCTGATGGACTTGGGCAACACCCTAGCCTACTGGATAGAGGCCGCCGACCCCGCGCCGGTGCAACTGATGCGCCGCCAGCCAAGCAATGCGCCCGGGATGCTCACCCGCCGCGAGTTCGTCGACTACTACGCCGAACGGTCGGGCATCCAGATTGATAATTTCGACTTCTACTACACCTACGGCCTGTTCCGCCTGGCCGGCATCGTGCAGCAGATCTACTACCGTTTCTTCCATGGCCAGACCCAGGACAAACGCTTTGCTCAGTTCATTCACATGAACTCACTGCTGGAGCAAATGAGCCTGAAGGTAATCGCTAAATCAGCCCTCTGATCGCACAAAAACAAGGAACCCCCATGTCCAAGACTCATCTGTTCGACCTCGACGGCAAAATTGCGTTTGTCTCCGGCGCCAGCCGTGGCATCGGTGAGGCCATCGCCAAGTTGCTGGCTCAGCAAGGCGCCCATGTGATCGTCTCCAGCCGCAAGCTAGAAGGCTGCCAGCATGTGGCCGACGCAATCATCGCCGACGGCGGCAAGGCCACTGCGGTTGCCTGCCATATTGGTGAAATGGAGCAGATTAGCCAGGTGTTCGCCGGCATTCGCGAGCAGTTCGGCCGCCTGGATATTCTGGTCAACAACGCAGCCACCAACCCGCAGTTCTGCAACGTGCTGGACACCGATCTGGGCGCGTTCCAGAAGACCGTTGACGTGAACATTCGTGGCTACTTCTTCATGTCGGTGGAAGCCGGCAAGCTGATGCGCGAAAACGGCGGCGGCAGCATCATCAACGTGGCCTCGATCAACGGCATCTCGCCGGGTGTCTTCCAAGGCATCTACTCGGTGACCAAGGCCGCGGTGATCAACATGACCAAAGTGTTCGCCAAGGAATGCGCTGAGTTCGGCATCCGTTGCAACGCCCTGCTGCCGGGCCTGACGGACACCAAGTTCGCCTCGGCGCTGGTGAAGAACGATGCGATCCTGAAAATGGCCCTGGCGCAGATCCCGCTCAAGCGTGTGGCCGACCCAAGCGAGATGGCCGGCGCGGTGCTGTTTCTGGCCAGTGACGCGTCCAGCTACACCACCGGTGTGTCGCTGAATGTAGACGGTGGTTTCCTCTCCTGACTTCGCCCGGGTTTCTACAGATCGATTTACGCGTAACCTTGGCGTAGATCGATTTGTCTCAGAGTGAAACATGGAACTGCACATCGTCATCAAAGGCCGCAAGGACCTGGCGGCTCAGCTTTATCAGCAATTGCGCGAAGCCATTGCGTCCGGGCGTCTCGCGGCAGGCGCGCAACTGCCGCCCAGCCGCCTGCTGGCCGAGCAGTTGGGCGTATCGCGCAAGACCGTGTCCGATACCTACGCCACGTTGACCTATGAAGGCTTGCTGGTGGGAAAGATCGGTCGTGGCACCTTCGTTAACGCTTGGGCGCCCCCAGCGGATCGCCTGCAAACTGCCACCGACCTGGCCTGCGCCAACAACCTGGCTAAATGGCAGGCGCTGCCCTCGCCGATGCGCCACCCCACACGCGACAACCTCCTGCGCTACGAATTTCTCGGCGGCGCCACCAGCCGCAATCAGTTCCCACAAGACGAATGGCGACGCTGCACCCAGGACGCCCTGCGCCGCATTGCCCAGAACAGCGGCTTCTACAGCCAACCCGAAGGCTTGCCAGCACTGCGCAGTGCCATCGCCGGGCATATCGCCTTTTCCCGAGGCGTCAAATGCCGCGATGACGACATCGTGGTCACCAATGGCGCGCAACAAGGGCTGGACCTGCTGGCCCGCGTGGTGCTGGAACCAGGCAGCATCGTCGCCATGGAAGACCCTGGCTACAGCCCCGCACGCCAGTTGTTCCAGGCGATGGGCGCCCGGGTCGCCAGTGTGCCGGTGGATGACCAAGGCATTCAGGTGGATCAGATCCCCGACGGCACCCGCTTGATCTATGTGACCCCCTCCCACCAGTTCCCCCTCGGCATGCCCATGAGCCTGGCGCGCCGTGAAGCCTTGCTGGTCCGCGCCTTCGACTTGGGGGCGATCATCATCGAGGACGACTACGACAGTGAATTCCGCTACGAAGGCCGCCCCACCGATTCCCTGCAAAGCATGGACACCCGCGGCGTAGTCACTTACGTCGGCACCTTCTCCAAAACCCTGCTGCCCGAACTGCGCCTGGGCTATCTGGTGCTGCCGCCGGCGATCCACGGCGCGGTACTCAAGGCCAAGCAATTGACCGACCAGCACAGCTCCACCTTGCCGCAATGGGCGCTGGCCAAGTTCATCAGCGAAGGCTACCTGCTCAAACACATCCGCCGCTGCCACTCCGTATATGCCGGGCGTCGTGAGCGCATCCTGCAACGACTGGCCGGGGATTTGTCGCCGTGGTTCGAAGCCGTGCCCACCGTGGCGGGGTTTCATATGGCGGCGCTGTGCAAGGTGCCGGTGAGCATTCCGTTGCTGATGACATTGGCGCGTGAGGCCGACGTGGGTTTATACCCGCTTGATGTGTTCTTCCACGACGCACCGGTGCGCCCTGGGCTGATTATTGGATTCGGCGCCATCGAAACCCTGGATATAGACCCGGCGCTGGACAAGGTGCGCGACATTCTCAAACAGATTGGCTAGGGGCTTTTCCGGCGGATTGGTCATTGGTCGGCCAGGTTCTGCGGCGTAGGGTGGACAGGTCTAGAACTACTCGGAAACCCGAACATGAATCGCCTGCTCGCCACCACCCTGATGCTCGCCTCACTCAGCGCCTTTGCCCACGAACCGGTGTACAACCAAGAGTCGATCAAGGTGCTGCAGGAGCACGCCCTGACCAACGTGCCCGGCAAGAAAACCATCATGCTCACCGTTGATTACGCCCCCGGCCAGGCCACCGTTCCCCATAGCCATACGGGGACGGCGGTGGCCTATGTGCTGGAGGGCGCGATCACTTCGCGGGTCAATGATGAGAAAGCGATAACCTACAAGGTCGGCGAATCGTTCTACGAGCCCGCGGGTTCGCGGCACTTTGAATCCAGCAACGCCAGCCAGACCCAGCCAGCGAAGTTACTGGTGGTGATGGTGTTGGATGACAAGGCCGAGGTGCTGACCCCTCTTCCAAAATAATCAGCTAAGACATCCATCAGAAGTATGGGCGGTCGCTATGTGTGTGAGGGGCTTGCTCCCGATAGCAATGGGTAGTCGACGCCCATTTGGCTGAACTACCGCTATCGGGAGCAAGCCCCCTCCCACAGTTTTGACCGCGTTGAGTCAGGGACTAGGGGCGTTTGAATAGGCAGCGCAGTTCTTCGATTCTTGACCGGCACGCACAGCCCTCAAGGTGATCATTGACCATCCCCATCGCCTGCATCAGCGCATACATCGTGGTCGGACCTACAAAGGTCCAGCCACGTTTTTTAAGGGCCTTGGACAGTCGCACCGAGGCCGGTGAGGTGGGGTTGCCCGTCCAGTAAGCCAGGTCCACCACCGCCGGGCGCTCTTCATCACCCGGCTCGAACGCCCACAACCACCGCGCCAGCGATCCGGTTTCATCCACCAGCTCACAGGCCCTGCGCGCGTTGTTGATGGTGGACACGATTTTGGCCCGATTACGCACAATCCCCGGATCCTGCATCAGCCGCTCTATATCAGCCTCGCCGTACTGCGCCACCCGACGAAAATCGAAGCCCTCGAACGCCGCACGAAACTGCTCGCGCTTGCGCAAAATGGTGATCCACGCCATCCCCGCCTGAAAGCCTTCCAGGCAAATTTTCTCGTACAGCTGGACATCGTCCGCCACCGGCACACCCCACTCATCGTCGTGGTAACGCGGATATTCCGGCGCCGAGGTACGCCAGCTGCAATGAATGTGGCCCGCTGCGTCAGTGGTCAATCCTAGAGTGTCCATCCATCACCTCATAAGCCGAGCGGCGGATGATAGACGAAAATTTTTCCAGCCCGCCAACCGCTCAAGCATCGCCCTCAGCGACCAACTGGTCAGACCGGGACTTGTCAATCAACCAATAATGACTTGTGATTTCGAAAAAACCCGGCGTAGACTGGCCCCGCACTGGACTTACCGGTATGACCACAACAATTAAGCCCTGGAACCACCAGGGCACCGAATAGAGATCCCTCCCATGCTCAGATGGTGCTCGCGTTCGATTTTCCTGCAAGTCGTAATTGGCCTGATGCTTGGCATCATCTGCGGCCTGGCCCTTCCCGAATTCTCCTCGCAACTCAAACCCCTGGGTGACGGCTTTATCAAGCTGATCAAAATGCTGATTGGCCTGATTGTGTTCTGCGTCGTGGTCAGTGGCATTTCCGGCGCCGGCGACTTGAAGAAAGTCGGACGAATCGGCCTCAAGTCGGTGATCTACTTTGAAATCCTCACCACCATCGCCCTGGTGATCGGCCTGGTCATGGCCTTCAGCACCGGTATCGGCCAAGGTGCCAATATCCACCTGGAGCAGCTCTCCTCCGCCGGCCTCAATGAACTGGCCGACAAGGGCCAGCACATCAAGGGCACCAGCCAGTTCCTGATGGACCTGATCCCCAACTCGGTGATCGGCGCCTTTGCCGACAACAACGTGCTGCAAGTGCTGCTGTTCTCGGTGCTGTTTGGCAGCGCGCTGAACCTGGTGGGCGAAGCGGCCTCAGGCATCACACGGCTGATCAATGAACTTAGCCACGTGATCTTCCGCATCATGGGCATGATCGTGCGCCTGGCGCCAATCGGTGTGTTCGGCGCGATTGCCTTCACCACCAGCACTTACGGCCTGGACTCCCTGCAACACCTGGGCAGCCTGGTTGGCCTGTTCTACCTGACCTGCTTTGCCTTCGTCGGACTGATCCTGGGCCTGGTAATGCGCCTGTCGGGCCTGCGCATGCTGCCGCTGCTTAAGTACCTGCGCGAAGAACTGCTGATCGTGATGGGGACCGCCTCCTCCGATGCCGTGCTGCCGCAGGTCATGCGCAAACTCGAACACCTGGGCATTGGTAGCTCCACCGTGGGCCTGGTGATTCCAACGGGGTATTCGTTCAACCTCGACGGTTTCTCGATCTACCTGACCCTGGCCATCGTGTTTATCGCCAACGCCACCGGCACACCGCTGTCGATGACTGACTTGCTGACCATCCTGCTCGTGTCGTTGATCACCTCCAAAGGCGCCCACGGGATTCCCGGCTCTGCGCTGGTAATTCTGGCGGCAACGCTGACAGCAATCCCGGCGATTCCGGTAGTGGGCCTGGTGCTGGTATTGGCGGTGGATTGGTTCATGGGCATCGGCCGCGCACTGACTAACCTGATCGGCAACTGCGTCGCCACCGTGGCCATCGCACGCTGGGAAAAAGACATCGATATCCAGCGCGCCAACAAGGTATTGGACGGCCAGCAAGGGTATGCCTTCCAGGCCAAGAAACCGGTGCTGCCGGCCCACCAGGAATTCTAACGCTGTCTCATGGGCAACACTGGCTAATGTGGGAGGGGGCTTGCCCCCGATGAGGACGGTCAGTTGATAGATCTGTAACTGATCCACCGCCATCGAGGGCGAGCCCCCTCCCACATGACTGTATTAGCAACATTAAGGAAGTATCGACGTGATCAGCACCTCAACGGTCGTCAATTCAGTCGTAGAAAAACTCCGCGCCGCCCTGGCGCGAGGTCAGTGGCGCCGGGGCGAAATGTTGCCCGGCCAGCGCGAACTGGCCGAACAGATGGGCATCAGCCGCCCCAGCCTGCGCGAAGCGGTGATCGTGCTGGAAACCCTCGGCCTGGTGCGCTCCATGCCCGGCAAAGGCGTGGTCGTGCTCGAAACCAGCGTCAGTGAACCCCAATCCAGCGACGCCGTGGCCGACGCCAGTCTCGAAGACCTCCTGCAACTGCGCTACACCCTCGAACCCTTCATCGTCGGCCTTGTGGCCCAGTCCATCAGCAGCAAGGAAGTCGGCCAATTGCGCTTGACCCTAATGGACATGCGCGAGGCGCTCGACGCTGGTGACGCCGAAGCAGGCATGAACGCCTACATCGGCTTTCACGAAGAACTCTTTGCGCTCACGTCCAACCCGATTTTCCAGAACGTGGTGCAACAGACCAGCAACGCCCTCAAGCAAAGCGCCCAGGTTCTGCGCAACTCTCCTGAACACTTGGCCGAGCGCCTGCAGGAAAACGACGCGGTGGTGCGCGCCATCCGCAACAAGAACAGCGCCCTGGCCAGCGCAGAAATGCGCAAGCACATCCTTCAGGAAGGCCTGCGCATGGGCATTCGCTTGAACATCCCGGACGACCATCTGGGCAGCTGACTTTTTGGAGACGACCATGACCGCCCACGCCCTGCACCGCGAGCCCTTCCTCCCCGCCCTGCGCCTGGTAGCCGGTAAAAAGCCAACGGTGGATGACATCTACCCACGGCTGTTCGACGCGATCCTCGAACAACGCATCGCCCCGGCCAGCCGCTTTACAGAAGAAAGCCTGGGTGAAACCTTTGGCGTGAGCCGCAGTGTGATTCGCCGCGTATTGGCCAAGCTGTCTCATCAGCAAGTGATCATCCTGCGTCCCAACCAGCGCGCTCAAGTAGCGGCACCGGACGCACAGCAGACACGGCAGATCCTCGAAGCACGGCGCATGACCGAAATCACCGTGGTGCAACTGGCGTGTGCGCAGGCCACGGCGACGCAGATACGCCAACTGCGCGAGTTGATTGCTCGCGAACGCGAGTGCATTGAACACGACCAGCGTGGGCCGGCGATTCGCTTGTCGGGGGAGTTTCACCTGCAACTGGCGGTGATGGCGGGGAATGGTCCGTTGGCGCAGTTCCTCAACAGCCTGGTGCCGTTGACGTCGTTGATCATTGCCCAATTCGAAGCAAAAGCCTGCACGTATTGCGCGTGGCAGGAGCATGTGGCGATTGTGGATGCCGTTGAGCAGCGGGATTCAAGTGCCGCCGTGGCGCTGATGACCCAACACCTGGATCACCTGGAAGCCAAGTTGCTGAAACACCATTAATCTCCAGATAAAACGAGATCAAACTGTGGGAGGGGGCTTGCCCCCGATAGCGGTGGGCCAGTCATGAAGAGTCTGGCTGACACTCTGCTATCGGGGGCAAGCCCCCTCCCACAGTTTTTGGGGTGTTTGATAAAGGGCATTCCAACAAAAAGCCCCTGCATCTCACAATGCAGGGGCTTTTGTTTCAGGCGCTAAATCAAGCCGGTTGCAGCACCGACGGCCCACTCAAGGCCAAGTCCAGCAACTCACGGTTGGCGACCGCATACATGGCGTAGTCCGTACCGACCGCAGCACGAATCTCCACCATCATGGCCACCCAACGATCCGCCATGTCCTTGTGCTGCTCAAGCCACAGGGCCACGCGGGCTTCCATGTCTTGTGGCGCGTCGGCCATTTGCAGGACAGAAATGGTAATCGCCCGTTGCTGCCAATCCACGTCGTCGCGGAACGCTTCGCGAGCCGCAGCCTGCCAGTTGTTGGCCACCGGCAGATCGCTGATCTGCTGCAGGTACCATGGCAAGTCCAGAGCGCTGCCTACGGCGAAGTAGGCCTTGGCCACTTCGGCGGCGTCATGCCCGGTTACGTCAGCGGCTTCGATGATTGGCAGCAGGGTGTACAGGTGAGTAGTGCCTGCAACCATACGCGCCAACAACTCCGGCACGCCCGCTTCAGTGTAAGCCTGATAGCGTTTCTGCCAGCCTTCGCGGGTCGGTCCTTCCAGCAGTTCGTCGAGCTTGAGGCCCAGTGCGGCCAGGTGCGGACCGAAGTGCGCGGTGTCACGCCCAGCGTCCTGCTCGTTGCGACGGCTGCGTAGGAACCAACGCGTAGCGCGACGGCCCAGGCGCATCAGCTCATCCATCAACTGCAATTGCACGTCAGCGGAGACCTGGTGGTCCAGGGCTTCGATCTGGCGGAACCAGTGCGGGAGGTGGAAGATGTCGCGCACGATCACATAAGCGCCGGCCACGTTCGCCGGGCTCATGCCGGTCGACTCTTTGAGTCGTTGAACGAAGGTGATGCCCATGTGGTTAACCAGGTCGTTGGCGATCTGGGTGCTGACGATCTCACGCTTCAGGCGGTGACGACGCATGGCCTCGCCGAACTTGGCGACCAGGCTCGGTGGGAACGCGGTCTCCATGTCACGGGTCAGGTACTCGTCATCCGGCACCAGGGACTTGAGCAATGCTTCCTTGAGGTCGATCTTGCTGTACGAGATCAGTACCGACAGTTCCGGACGGGTCAAGCCCTTGCCGTTGGCGGCGCGCTCGGCGAGCTGCTCCTCGGTCGGCAGGTACTCGATGGCGCGGTCCAGCTTGCCACGGCCTTCCAGGTCGCTCATCAAGCGTTTGTACTCAGCTGCTCGCTCGTAAGCCTTGCGTGCAGCCAGGGACAGGGCCTGGGTTTGCTTATAGTTGTTGCCCAACACCAGGTTGCCGACTTCGTCGGTCATGCTCGCCAGCAACTGGTTGCGTTGCTTGTCGGTCATGTCACCGGCCTGCACCACTTCGTTGAGCAGGATTTTGATGTTCACTTCGTGGTCGGAGCAGTCCACACCACCGGCGTTGTCGATGAAGTCGGTGTTGGAACCGCCGCCATTGAGGCCGAATTCCACACGACCCAGCTGGGTCATACCGAGGTTACCGCCCTCGCCCACCACCTTGCAGCGCAGTTCGTTGCCGTTGACGCGCAGCGCGTCGTTGGCCTTGTCGCCGACATCGGCGTGGCTTTCGGTGCTGGCCTTGACGTACGTACCGATACCGCCGTTCCACAACAGGTCCACCGGCGCCTTGAGCAAGGCGTTCAGCAGTTCGGTCGGGGTCAGCTTGTCGGCCGAGATGTCGAAGCGTTCTTTCATCTGCGGCGAAATGGCAATGCTCTTCGCGCTGCGCGAGAAGATACCGCCGCCTTCGGACATGATGCTGGTGTCGTAGTCGGTCCAGGCCGAACGCGGCAGCTCGAACATGCGCTGACGCTCGACGAAGCTGGTCGCCGGGTTCGGGTTTGGATCGATGAAGATGTGCAGGTGGTTGAAGGCTGCGACCAGTTGCAGCTTGTCGGACATCAACAGGCCGTTACCGAACACGTCACCGGCCATATCGCCGACGCCCACCACGGTGATGCTGTCTTCCTGCACGTTGATGCCGCGCTCACGGAAATGACGCTGCACACCGACCCACGCGCCCTTGGCGGTGATGCCCATTTTCTTGTGGTCGTAACCGGCGGAACCACCGGATGCGAACGCATCACCCAGCCAGAAGCCGTAGTCGATGGCGATGCCGTTGGCGATGTCGGAGAAGGTCGCGGTGCCCTTGTCCGCTGCGACGACGAGGTACGGGTCATCGTCGTCATGACGCACGACGTTGGCCGGCGGCACCAGGGCGCCGTCCTTGAGGTTGTCGGTAATGTCCAACAGGCCCGAAATGAAGATGCGGTAGCAGGCAATACCCTCGGCCGCGATTTCATCCCGCGTGCCGCCCAGTGGCAAGCGACGCGGCAGGAAGCCGCCCTTGGCGCCCACCGGTACGATCACCGAGTTCTTCACTTGCTGGGCTTTTACCAGGCCGAGCACTTCGGTGCGGAAGTCTTCTTCACGGTCGGACCAGCGCAGGCCGCCGCGAGCGACGTTACCAAAGCGCAGGTGCACGCCTTCGACCCGTGGCGAGTACACGAAGATTTCAAACTTCGGCACCGGCTTAGGCAGCTCGGGAATGGCGCGCGGGTCGAACTTGAAGCTGAAGTACGACTTGTTCTGGCCGTTGGCGTCGGTCTGGTAGAAGTTGGTACGCAGGGTGGCCTTGATCAGGTCCAGGTAGCGACGCAGGATGCGGTCTTCGTTGAGTACCTGAACGTCGTCCAGGGCCGTGAGGATCGCTTGCTCCAACCGTTGCTGCTTGTCTTCAAGATCATCGGCGGTGAGCTTGCGCGCCAGGTAGAAGCGGGTTTTGAACAACCGGGTCAACTCGCGGGCGATGTCGGTGTGGTTGTTCAGGGTGCTGGCGATATAACCCAAGTCGAAGCCCAGGCGGATCTGCTTCAAGTAACGGGCGTAGGCACGCAGCAGCGCGACGTCGCGCCATGGCAGGCCGGCGGTCAGCACCAGACGGTTGAACGCATCGTTCTCGGCATCGCCGTGGACGATGTGCACGAACGCATCTTGCAGGGTGTCGTTGAGCTGCTGGATATCCAGGTTCACGCCTTCGGCGGCGATGAACGCAAAATCATGGATCCAGAACTCACGGCCATTGGCGTGGCGCAGTCGGTAAGGGAATTCACCCAACACGCGCAGGCCGAGGTTTTCCAGGATCGGCAGTACGTCGGACAGCGCCAGCGGGGTGTCGGCGTGGTAGAGCTTGCAATGCAGCTCACGTTGGCCGGAGACCTGGCCCAGTGGCTGATAGAAGCTCATCACCAGCGGGTTGGCTTCGGTCAGGCTGTTGAGGTGCTGCATGTCGACGACGGCTGAATGCGCGGCAAAACGCTCGCGGTAGCCGGCCGGGAAGCCTTTCGGGAAGTCCGCCAGCACATTGGTACCCTGGGCTTCGCCGAAGCTTTCCACCACCAGGCTGGAGTAGTCGTCCTGCCAGCTGCGGCAGGCCTGCACCACTTCTTTTTCCAGTTGCAGCGGGTCGATGTCGAGGCGGTTCTTGGGGTCTACCCGCAGAATCAACTGGACACGGGCCAGTACGGACTCGGAGAAGAAGGTCCAGAACTCGCAGTCCGAGGCTTTCAGGCGATCCATCAGCACTTGCTGGATCTTCTGGCGCACTTCGGTGGAATAGATGTCGCGCGGCACATAGGCCAGGCAGTAGCAGAAACGACCGTACGGGTCTTTGCGCAGGAACACACGGATCTTGTTGCGTTCCTGAATCTGCACAATCGACATCACAGTGCTGAACAGCTCGTCGACCGGGGTCTGGAACAGGTCGTCACGGGGCAGTACTTCAACGACCTGGGCAAGCTCCTTGCCCAAGTGCGCCTTGGCCTGGAAGCCCGAACGGCGTTCGATTTCGGCCACTTTGCGACGAATGTACGGAATGACTCGCACGCTTTCGCCATACACCGACGAGGTGTACAAGCCCATGAAGCGATGTTCCTTGATGACCTTGCCGTCGGCATCGATCTCACGGATCGACACGTAGTCCGGGTAGGCCGGGCGGTGAACACGGCTTGGGTGCGCAGCCTTGGCGAACGAAAGCACGGTCGGTTCACGCAGGTAAGACACAGCGTAGTCTTCGATGCGCAGGTCATCGGCGGTGAGGCCAGCACGCAGCAGCTTGGTCAGACCGAGGAAGGAACTGGCGTCATATTGAATATGACCACCGTCCGCCTCGTCACGTACCACGAATTCTTCATAGCCCAGGAAGGTGAAGTGGTTGCCCACCAGCCACTCCAGGAAGTTCTTGATCTCGGCTTTTTCTTCGCCGTCGATGCCGAACTGGCTGGCGTCGATACCGGCCAGCAGGTCCTGGACCTTGGCTTTCATCGGTTCAAAATCGGCCACGGCCACGCGCACTTCACCCAGAACCTGCTCAAGCTCTTTGCTCAGCACGTTCAGTTCGGCGGCGTTGGCGCAGCGGTCGATTTCCAGGTACATCAGCGATTCTTGCTGGATGTCGTCGCCCTGCGTGCCTTTCGGCAGGATTTCCAGCAACTCGCCTTTGCTGCCACGACGCACACTCAACACGGTGGTTTGCAGGGTGTGAATGCTGTAGCCGCGACGGTTCAGCTCGGTACGTACCGAGTCCACCAGGAACGGCAGGTCATGGTGCAGCACTTCGACCGCGGTATGGGTCGACTGCCAGCCATGACGTTCGTAATCGGGGTTGTAGACCCGCACTTGTGGCTGGGTGTGATCAAAGCGCTCAAGCAGGCGCCAGGCAGACAGGGTGCAACCGGCCAGGTCGGAAAGGCGACGCTGGGTCAGTTCGTCCAGGGAAATGATGCCGAAGAATTGTTCAGCGAACAGCGCCACTTGTGGCAGTGCCTGTTCGCTGATGTGCTGCGCCAGTGCCGCTTGCAGTTGATGCTGGAAGTCGGCCTTGCTGGCTGCGGTGAAGAACGCCATCTGTGGTACTCCGCTTGGGCTTGTTATTGATGGAAGCGTCGCGTGTTATCCCCTTGCGGGGAGACCGTCAGCTCTGTTCGCCGGTAACTAAAGCACCATAGACGAATCAGGATGACAGGAGGGTGAAGCTGGACAAGACAATGAGGTCACATACAACTTCCATAAGATGCGCACCCTGCCGGGTGACGGTACGACGGGCAGGTCAGACGCCTGGCAGGCTGTGGAACGAGAGATGCATCCGTTGCGCAGCTTAACGACTGAGGGAAGCGCGCTGCTTGCGAAGCTGCGACATATTCGGTCATCGGTAAGCAGGCTCGCGGTTGCAACTTGGGCAACCCGTGATTTCGGGTGAAAAAACCGCCTGTTTGTTCGGGGGTGAGTGTCGAAAATGACTGATTCTCCATGCCAGGTCATGCCCTGAGTCTGACACAGGAAGAAGCACAAAATTCGCGGCAATGGCACAATTGCCCACGCGATGCCCTCCCCCAGACAGGATTCCCCATGCTGCAAATCAAAACCGACGCCCTGATGGCCACACCGTGCGACGACGAAGAAGACAACATGGCCATGCTCTGCTGCCACGGCAAGAACGGCGAAATGTTCATGTTGACCCGCTACCCCGATGAAGACGAAGTGGAACTCACCTGGGACTACGGGCCTTCAACCCTCGATGGCCTGAAAATCACCCTGAGCGACACGACCCTGACCGTGGAACTGGCCGCCGGCGATGCCGACGCCCTCGGTGGCAAGGATAAATTGGAGATCAGCCACGCCACAGCAGTGGCAGATATGGCAGAAGTGGAAGCAACCCTGCAGAACATCCTCAAGGGCACTGGCACCTACGTTCGCGCCTGAAACCGGGGCCTTCAACCCCCTGCGCAGTCAAGATCGAGGGCCTTGACCGTTTGTCGTGACTGTTATTTCTAACAGTATCCCGCCTTCGGTTTTGCGCCTTAGCTGATTGAAATCACGGTGACTGCACAGGTGCTCCGATGAAATCCATCAGCAAGCTTCTCGCCATCGTCCTTTTGGGCGCGGCTTCCTCGGCGTTGTCGGCAGCGCCTGCCAACGCTGGTTATTCACATCTGGTCCTGCTGCTCAAGGACGATGGCTCGACGTCGAGGCATTTCCAGGACACCTACGACCCGTCCAGTACCTTCCAGACCCATGTACCCAACATCAAGGCGCTGGTGCCGCCTTCCAAGACGCGTACGCTGGAGGGATTTCAGGCCTTGCAGCGGCATCGACTTGACCGCTATTACATTATCGACACCCAGCACCTGACACCTGACCAGGCCCAGGCACTGGCTGCGAAGCTCAAGCAGGACCCGGCGATTGAAGACGTCGACTTCGAGCCGCAGGTCGATGGAATGGAAAACGATAACGGCACGCCGGCGATGGAAAGCCTGCGTAGTGACATCCCGGACCACACTGCTCGCCAAGGCTATCTGTATGACAGGACTGCGCTAGCGCCCTACAGAATAGGCGGTGTAAATGCTACGCAAGCCTGGAAAATTCCTGGCGGCAAGGGCGAAAACATGCGAGTAGTTTCTTCGGAAATCAGTCATTGGTCCTACAACCATCTGGACTTGCCTAAGCCTTTTCTGGAAATCAGCCAGGGTGCCGTCGTTGGCGCCCATGACACGGCCAGCGTCGGCACCATCGCCTCCAGGGAAAATGGATTCGGAACCACCGGCATCGTCCCCGAGACGCAGTTGGGCTACACCCAATATGGCGACTCACGACTGCTGCAACTGGCCGAGGGCTCCCGTCCAGGCGACGTCGTACAGTTAGGCGTGCACTTCAAATATGCGACATTGCCCGGCGTAGGCTGCGCCGCCGATTGCTTCATGCCCCTTGAGTACAGCAAGGCCGTCCGTGACATCATCACCTTCATGACAGAGGAAAAAGGTTTGCACGTGGTATTGGCGGCGGCGAACGGCAACATCAATCTTGATCACCCCTACTTCAACGGCTGGTTCGATCGCAACATATTCGACTCCGGCAGTGTCTATGCCGGCGCCGTCGAGCCGAAGACCGGATTGAGGTCGTATTTCTCTCAATACGGCAGCCGGGTGGACGTGTTCAGCTGGGGCGGTTCCGTGACCACGACCACGTGGAGTGCTTCCAACCCCACCACCGGCTATAGCCACACGTACAGCGGCACCTCGTCAGCCAACCCGATCATTGCCGGGGTGATGGCGTCGTTACAAGGCGTGGCGCGAGCCAACGGGCTGGGCAACATCCCGCCCAAGGAACTGCGCAGAATCCTCGTCGAAACCGGCTACCCACAGGCCAACGGCAATCGCACCGAGATCGGCGTGCAGCCCGACCTGGATTTAGCGATCAAGAAACTGCTCGCCGACGGCGCAGGCCAGCCGCCCACCGGCCGCCTGGCCCTGCCCGAAGAGGTAAAGTCGGGCGCGGCATTCACCGGGCAGGTCTACGCCGAATCACCCACTAACAAACCGCTGACGTATCGCTGGACTGCCACGGGTTTCACGCCCGCGACCGGTGAGGGGCCGACCATTGCGCTGGCGGCACCCGTGATGCCCGTCGACACGCGCACGTCGATATCAGTGCTGGTGTCCGATGGCACACGCAGCATCACGCTGGTCGAAAACCTCACGATCAAAGCCACCGAAACGCCACCGGTCGGTGACTGCGTCGCCGCGTGGGTCGCCACCAAGGCGTATTCCAATGTCAGCGAAAAAGTCTCCTACAGCGGTTACAACTATCAGGTCGCGCACTGGTCCCAGGGCGCACGCCCGGACCTGAATTTTGTTGAAACCGGCGCCGCCAAACCCTGGCGTCGCCTGGGCACCTGCGGTGGCGAATCACCCGTTGTCGCCAGGATCACCGCGCCATCCACGGTTGAAGCCGGCAAGCAGCTGCAAGTGTCGGGCGTTTCGTCCACCGGCCAGGACCTGCGCTATGCATGGACCGCATCGGGCTTTACCCCGTCAACGTCGACGCAGCCGACCGCTACGCTCGTCGCGCCAAACACGGACGGTACGCGCAGCATCACATTGACCGTCACCGACGCACGCGGCGCCAGCGCCAGTGCCAGCCACACTGTCAAAGTGAACGCCAGCGCCCCCGTCAACCGGCCGCCGGTGGGCAGCCTGCAGGGCGATGAGACGGTCGAATCGGGCAAAACCGTGAATTTCACCGCTAACACTAGCGACCCGGATGGCGACCCCATGACATACGCTTGGACGCTCCCAACCGTCCTCACCGCCACCGCCCTCAATACCCGCACCATCAGCGTGACTGCCCGCCCGGTCAGCAGCGACACCCGCGCGACCATCAGCGTGGCGGTCAGTGACGGGCGCGGAGGTACGCTAAGGCTGGACCGGCCGATCACCGTCAAAGCAGCATCGGACTCCGATGACTGCAGAAACACCCCGGCGTGGTCGCCGACCAAGACCTACCAGACCGCCTGGGAGAAAGTCTTGTACAAAGACAAGGTCTACGAACATAACTTCTATAGCCAGAACAAGCCGCCAGACCTTTACTCCGCACAATGGGGCAAAGAATGGAAAATCGGGGTGCCATGCCCTTGAAGCATCCGGGGTGAGCGGACAAGCCCGCTCACCCCATTCCTGCTTCCTAAACAAAATTCCTACAAGTTTTCCTGAAAATACCCCGCGCGCCGTTAGTCGCCACCCCCCGCCATGCATTAAAGTAGGCGCCCCAGCCCGACGTTTGCTGCATGACGTAGAGGCTCATCTCTCCAGGAACCGTCATCGATGGAACATCGTGAAGCGCTGCTCGCGCTGCGAACCTTTCTTTCTACGCAGATTCTCGGCCAGGAAAAACTCATTGATCGCCTGCTGATCGCCCTGCTCGCCGACGGCCATATGCTGGTCGAAGGCGCGCCAGGCTTGGCCAAGACCAAGGCCATCAAAGAGCTGGCCGAAGGTATCGAAGCGCAGTTCCATCGTATCCAGTTCACCCCAGACCTGCTGCCCGCCGACATCACCGGCACCGAGATCTATCGCCCGGAAACCGGCAGCTTCGTGTTCCAACAAGGGCCTATCTTCCACAATCTGGTGCTGGCCGACGAAATCAACCGGGCGCCGGCCAAAGTGCAATCGGCTTTGCTCGAAGCCATGGCTGAGCGCCAAGTCAGCGTAGGACGCAGCACCTACGAGCTGTCGCCGCTGTTTTTGGTGATGGCCACGCAAAACCCCATCGAGCAGGAAGGCACCTACCCGCTGCCCGAAGCCCAGCTCGACCGCTTCCTGATGCACGTCAAGATCGGCTTCCCGGACGCCGCCGTGGAGCGGCGCATCCTGCAACAAGCCCGTGGCGAAGCCCTCAATGGTGAAACCAAGCCCGAACGCCGCGTCAGCCAGCAGGCGATTTTTGCCGCGCGCAAAGAAATCCTCGGCCTGTACATGGCCGATGCGGTGGAGGAATACCTGGTGCAATTGGTCATGGCCACACGCACCCCGGCCAAGTTCGACCCAGAGATGGCCGAGTGGATCGCCTACGGCGCCAGCCCCCGCGGTTCCATCGCCCTCGACCGCTGCGCCCGCGCCCATGCCTGGCTGGCCGGACGGGACTTCGTGAGCCCGGAAGATATCCAGGCGGTGTTGTTCGACGTACTGCGCCATCGCATCATCCTGTCGTTCGAAGCCGAAGCGGCTGGCATCGACCAGGACCGTGTGGTGCAACGCATCCTCGACGTCGTTGCCGTCGCTTGAACTCGATGAATGCCAGCGATGGAATCCGCGTCACGCTCAGCGAGTTGATTGAGATGCGCCACCGCGTGCGCGAAGTGCAGCTGTTTTCCACGCCGAGCCAGCGCAGCCCGCTGATCGGCTTGCACCACTCCAAACTGCGCGGGCGCGGAGTCGACTTCGACCAGGTGCGCGTATACCAGGCTGGCGACGATGTGCGCACCATCGATTGGCGCGTGACTGCCCGCACCCAGGAACCGCACACCAAACTGTTCCACGAAGAGCGCGAGCGACCGATTTTTATCATGGTCGAGCAAAGCTGCCGGCTGTTTTTCGGCTCGGGCCAGATGTTCAAATCCGTGCTCGCGGCCCAGGCGGCGAGCCTGATCGGCTGGGCCGCGCTGGGGCATAACGACCGGGTCGGCGGGCTAGTGTTTGGAGACAATGAGCACTACGAAATCAAACCCCGGCGCAGCAAGCAATGCCTACTGCAACTGCTCAACCGCCTGGTGCGCGTCAACCAGAGCCTGGACACCGAAAGCCGCCCCGAAGCCGACGCCTTGGGCATGGCCCTGCGCCGTGGTCGCGAAGTGCTGCGCCCTGGCAGCCTGGTGATTGTGATCTGCGATGAACGCGCCCTCACTGAAGGCGCCGAGCAACAGTTGAGCCTACTGTCACGCCATTGCGACCTGCTGCTGTTGCCGATTTCCGACCCGCTGGACCACGCCCTGCCCGCCGCGGGGCTGCTGCGTTTTGCGCAAAGAGGGGCGCAACTGGAACTGGACACGCTGAATTACGACTTGCGGCAGGCCTACAAGGCCCAAGCTGAAGCACGCATCGCCCGCTGGGAACTGCTCGCGCAAAAACTGCGAATACTGCTGATGCCCTTGAGCACCCAGAGCGAAATGGTCGAGCAACTGCGCGAATACCTCAACCCGCAACGCCCGGCCAAAAAACAATGAGCAGCCTTGACCAACTGCAACCGCTGATCGCCCCGCCAAGCATCGGCTTCTGGCCGCCTGCACCGGGTTGGTGGCTGTTGCTGCTGGTGATCCCGTTGCTGGGTTGGTGTCTTTGGTCCTTGCGCCGCTTCCTCCCTGCGCGACGCCCCGTGGCACGCGCCGAACAACCCTTGGACCCGCTGCGCATCGCCGCACTGGCAGAACTGGCCCTCATGCCCAAACCCTATGACGGCGCGCCCGCCGGTGCCTGGCTGCAACAACTCAATGGCCTGCTCAAGCGCCTGTGCCGCAACGACTACCCTTACAGCCAGAGCCACACCCTCAATGGGCGCAAATGGCTGGCGTTCCTCGACAACCGCTGCCCGGCTGCCGGCCTCACCCGCTGGATGGTACTGGTGGAAGGCGCCTATAAACCCGAATGCAAACTCGACGACAAGGCCATCGCCGGCCTGACCCAAGCCGTCGACACCTGGATTCGCAAACATGTTTGAGTTCGCCTGGCCGTGGATCTTCGTCCTGTTGCCGTTGCCCTGGTTGATGCGGCTTATCCTGCCTGTGGCCGACAGCGGCGAGCCGGCACTGAAAGTCAGCTACCTCAGTGATCTCGAAGGCCTGGCCAAGCGCCGCGCCCGCGTCAACTTGCCGGGCTGGCGCCAACAAGCCCCTTTTGTGGTGCTGTGGCTGCTGCTGTTGACCGCCGCCGCACGTCCTGAGTGGCTCGGCGAACCACTGCCGATTGCCGCCAGTGGTCGCGACCTGCTGGTGGCGGTCGACGTGTCCGGTTCCATGGATTTCCCCGATATGCATTGGCGGGACGAGGACGTGAGCCGCTTAACCCTGGTCAAGAACCTCCTCGGTGACTTCCTTGAGCATCGCGACGGCGACCGTGTCGGCCTGATCCTGTTCGGCAGCCAAGCCTACCTGCAAGCGCCGCTGACGTTTGACCGCCGCACCGTGCGCACCTGGCTGGATGAAGCGCGCATCGGCATCGCCGGCAAAAATACCGCCATTGGCGATGCCATTGGCCTGGCCCTCAAGCGCCTGCGCCAGCGCCCGGCGCAAAGCCGTGTGCTGATTCTGATCACGGACGGCGCCAACAACGCGGGTCAAATCGATCCACTGACCGCCGCGCGCCTGGCTGCCGAAGAAGGCGTGAAGATCTACCCGATCGGTATCGGCGCTGACCCTGAGCAAACTGGATCCCTGGGCATTCTCGGCGTCAACCCAAGCCTGGACCTCGACGAACCGGCGCTTAAGGCCATTGCCAACGCCACCGGCGGGCAATATTTCCGTGCCCGCGACGGCGAAGAACTGCAAACCATCAAGGAAACCCTCGACCAACTGGAGCCCGTCGAACAGCAACCAACCCAAGCCCGCCCGGCGCTGGCGTTGTACAGCGGCCCGCTGGCCCTGGCGCTGCTCCTGAGCATGTTGCTGGTGATCCAGGAACGCTGGCCGAACAACGCCCTGCAACGCTGGTTCAGCAAATTGTCGAGCAAGGGGATCTTCCTGCAACAAAGCCCTGAATGGCGCCAGCGCCTTAAACGCCTGCGTTTGCGGAGGCGTCGATGATCGACCTCTGGCCGCACTGGTTCCGCCCCTGGTGGCTGTTGCTGTTGCCGTTGCTCGGCTGGTTGCTGTGGCAACTGTGGCACCGCCAAAAACGCGCCGGGCGCTGGCAGATGATCCTGCCGCCGGCCTTCCACGCCGTGCTGCTCAGCGGTGGCAACGGCCGCGAAAGTAAATCGCCGTGGGTGGTGCTCGGTATCGCCTGGCTGTTGGCCGTGCTGGCATTGCTTGGCCCCAGTTGGCAACGGGTTGAACAGACCAGTCAGAAGCCGTCCGACCCGTTGGTGGTACTGCTGGAACTGACCCCGGAAATGCTCGCCACCGACAGCCCGCCCAACCGCCTGGAACAGGCACGCCGCAAGCTGTATGACTTGTTGCAAGCGCGCACTGACGCGCAAACCGCCATCGTTGTGTATGCCGGCAGCGCACACACCCTGGTGCCCCTCTCGGACGATCTGGGCACCAGCCGCAACCTGCTCGAAGCGTTGCGCCCCTCGATCATGCCCGAACCCGGTCACCGCGCCGACCTGGCAGTACAGAAAGCCCTCGACCTGCTCAAGCACAGCGGTCTCGGCCAAGGGCGCCTGCTACTGATCGGTTCATCCCTGTCCAAGCAGGAGCGCCAAGGCATTCGCCTGCTGCTGCAAAGTAACCAGTCGCCACCCCTGTCGATCCTCGGCATCGGCAGCCGCGAAGGCACGCCGGTCACCCAGGAAAGCGGCGAATTTCTCAAGGACGAACACGGTGCGATTCTGGTACCACGCCTCGACAGCCCCACGCTCAAAGCCTTCGCCAGCGAAATGGGCGGGCGTTACCGTGCCGCACGCCTCGACGATAAAGACCTGCGCCAGCTCGGCGTACTCGACCCGCCGCAAGCCCTGCGCAATGACGGCCAGTTGCTGCACCTCGACACCTGGGCCGACCAGGGTTACTGGCTGCTCCTCCCGTTGCTGCTGCTCGCCGCTTGCGCCGGGCGCCGTGGCTGGTTGTTCTGCCTGCCCTTGCTGCTAATGGCAGCGCCGCAGCCCAGCTACGCCTTTGAACTCCAGGATTTGTGGCTGCGTCCCGACCAGCAAGGCCAATACCTGCTGAAGAAAAAACGCCCCGCCGAAGCCGCCGAACACTTTCAGGACGTGCAATGGCAAGGCGTTGCCCTGTACGAAGCTGGCAACTATGCCGAAGCCATCAAGCGGTTTGCCGAAGGCAATGACGCCTACGCTCACTACAATCGCGGTAACGCGTTGGCCAAATCCGGCGAACTGGAAGCGGCTATCGACGCCTACGAACAAGCCCTGGAAGCCCAACCTGACCTGCAACCGGCCCTGAAAAACAAGGCTCTGGTGGAATCCCTGATGCAGGAACAGGCAAAGCCCGAGCCAGAACAGCCGGCAAAAAACGAGGATGACGAATCCACCCAACCCGGCCAAACTGCGCAACCGGGCGCCAGCGGGCAGAATGCCACTGGCGGCGAGCAGTCGTCCCAGGGCCAAGGCGAAGCAGGCACCGGTGATACCCAGACTGGCGCCACACCGCAAACCGGCGGCAACGAAGTGCCGGGCAGCGAACTGGGCGACGAGCAAACCACCACCCCGCCGCTGCGCCCTAACGACGCAAGCCTCGACGGTGAACGTCGCCAAGCCCTGGAACAATGGCTGCAGGAGATCCCGGACAACCCCGGCGAACTGCTGCGACGCAAATTCTGGTACGAACAGCAACAACATCAGGACAAGACTCGATGAGCCGCCGCACCACCCTTCTGCTTCTGCTCGCGTTGACGGCAGGCCACGCCCAGGCGGCGAACCTGGTCGCCAGCGTCGACCGCAGCCGCCTCAATTCCGGGGAAACGGTGGAACTGACGGTGGAATCGAGTGACGTCACCCAGTTCGGCAAGCCCGACCTTTCGCCCCTGGACGCGCAGTTTGAAGTCAGCGGCACCCGCCAGCTCAACCAGCTCACCACCCTGGGCGGCGATAACCACGCCACCACGCGCTGGATCATTACCCTGCTGCCCAAGGAAAACGGCACGGTGGTAATCCCCCCCTTGCAAGTGGGCGACTACACGACCCAACCCATCAGCCTGCAAGTGGTGGAAACCGCCAGCCAGAACAGCAATGCCGAATTGGCACCCGTCTTTATCGAAGCCAACCTCGACCAGACCAGCGTGTACGTGCAGGCCCAGGCGCTGCTGACCGTACGTGTTTACCACTCGGTGTCGCTGTATGACGACAGCAGCCTCACGCCGTTGCAGATTCCGGATGCCCGCGTGGAGCAACTGGGCGAGTCGCGCACGTACGAAAAAGTCATCAACAGCATCCGCCATGGCGTGATCGAAACCCGCTATGCGATCTACCCACAACACAGCGGCGCCCTGGAACTGCCGACGCAGACCTTCAGCGCCACGCTGGTGGAATCGCGCCCGCCTCAGGAAAACACCCTTCAGGGCACCAAGCCCGGCAAGCTGATCCACGTGAGCTCGGCGCCGCTGACGTTGCAGGTCAAACCCAAGCCCGAGTTGTATCCCGCCGACACGCCCTGGTTGCCGGCGCGCAGCCTGACGCTGACTGAGGCCTGGAACCCAGAACCTGAACATGTGCAAGTCGGCGACTCCTTGACCCGCAGCCTCACGGTCAAGGCCGAGGGCCTGTCCAGTGCCCAACTGCCAGCCTTGCCCAGCACCGACATCAATGGCCTGCGCCGCTATCCCGACCAACCGGTGCTCGGCAACCAGACCAGCGACCGTGGCCTGATCGGCAGCCGCGAAGACCGCGAAGCCCTGGTGCCCAACCGGGTCGGCCCGCTGGAACTGCCGTCCGTGGAAGTGGTGTGGTGGAACACCCACGAAGACCACCTCGAACGCACCAGCCTGCCCGCCCGCACGCTGCAAGTGGCCAACAACCCCAGCCTGGTGGTGGACACCCCCGCCACGCCGACCATCATCACCGCGCCGGACGACAGCCGTTTGTGGCTGTGGCAACTGAGTACGCTGATCCTGGCCTGCACCACGCTGCTGGGCTTCGGCCTGTGGTGGCGTGCGCGCCGGCAACCGGCGGTACTGCGCGCCGCACAAACCGGCCCGAGCCCGCGCACCTTGCTCGACGACCTCAAACGCGCGACCCAGGCCAACGACCCCCAGGCCACCCGCCAGGCGCTCGACGCCTGGGCACGCCAACAACCGGAAACCCTGGCCGACATGGCGGCGCGCTTTGTGCCGTTGTCGGACGCGTTGGATGGGCTCAACGGCGCGCTGTACAGCGAGAGCGGCCAATACTGGCTGGGCGAAGACCTATGGCGCGCGATAAAAGCCATCCCAATCGCCGAACGCGAGCTGGACTCAACGACCGATACCACCAGCCTGCCGCCGCTCTATCCCAAGTAGCCCATTGCCCAGCAAAAAACCCTCGCGATTGAGAGCCCGCACGCCAGTCAATTTCCTACACGGGAGTTGACGCTTTCTGAACCAGCAGATTAGTCCGATTCAGCAAATACCTCCCCGCCAGTCAAACTTCTGCAGCGGTCGGCAATACCTGCCGTGCGCTTGAAATCAGAGGATTTATTGGATGGACTTTTACCGAGGTGACGACCGCAACCCAGCGGACAGCGTGATTCGTAAACAAGGGTTCACCGCAAAACCGCCTATCCCGACCATGAACGGCAACCAGGCACGTCTATATCTCGCTCAACAATTCATGAAAGGAAACATGCGTCTTTCATGCCATGACGTGGGCATGACGTGGCGCGAACAAACCCCTGGCGGGCTGGTGGCCACCGCTCAAACGCAGGAGGGCGCATTCGCGAAAAGCTATTTCTACAAGATTTCAATCCCCGACCGTGAGCTGATGGCGTGGGAACTGACCAACAAGGGCGATCGAGAACGACAGATACCGTTGTCGAACGTCGGTACCACCCGCAAATACTGCATCATTCACAACGGCAACACCTATGAGACGGCAACGATTATCGCGCTTTGTCATCCGGTACATACCCGGGAGGCCACCTTCCTGACGGCGATTCCCGCGCAATACATTGTAGGAACGCGAACAGGCAAGGATGTCCTGAATGAAAGTTTGCCGTTTTCCCCCTTCACTCCGGCGTAAGCCAGCCAGCAAGCTGCCCGCCCCCGCCAGACACCTCACTCAGTCGACAAAGTTGCGTCGTTGGCTGAGTAGGTTCACTGCTCTGTAAGGTAAACTCCCCTCCTTTTCACCGCCATTCTCTGTATACGGCGGCCATTCACATCTCTATTTTTTTCACGGAGTTCGCCTTGCGTTTGTTCCACACCTCCGACTGGCACCTTGGCCAAAACCTCCACGGCCAGGAACGCGACTACGAACACGCTTGTTTCCTGGAATGGCTGCTGCGCCAGATCGGCGCCCAACATCCCGATGTGCTGCTGATCGCCGGCGATATCTTCGACACGGTCAACCCGCCGCTCAAGGCACAGGAGCGGCTGTATGACTTCATCATCAGCGCCCACGAGCAAAACCCCAAGCTGACCATTGTGATGATCGCCGGCAACCACGATTCCGGTTCGCGCATCGAGTTGCCTGCACCGTTGATGCGCCGTTTGCGCGCCCATGCTCTCGGGCGCGTGCTGTGGCTCGATGACGGCCAATTGGACGCCGAACGCCTGCTGATTCCACTGCCGGATGCCAAAGGCAAGATCGCCGCGTGGTGCCTGGCATTGCCCTTCTTGCGCCCGGCGGAAGTGACCGGCGCGCACCTGGGTGACGACTACCTGCGCGGTATCGGCCAGGTACATGAATGGTTGATCGCCGCCGCCAACGCCAAACGCAAAAGAGGCCAGGCGCTGATTGCCATCAGCCACGCCCATATGGCCGGTGGTTCAGTGTCGGAAGACTCCGAGCGCAGCCTGATCATCGGCAATGCCGAGGCGCTGCCCGCCAACCTGTTCGACAAAAGTGTCGGCTATGTTGCCCTCGGCCACTTGCACAAGCCGCAAAAGGTGAACGGCGAAGAACGCATTCGGTACAGTGGCTCGCCGATCCCGCTGTCGTTTTCCGAGATCGGCTACAAACACCAGATTCTCGACGTGACGTTCCAGGGCGAACGACTGGTCAGCGTCGAACCGCTCCTGATCCCGCGCTCGGTCAACCTGCAACGGCTGGAGGCCGCGCCCCTGGCCGACATCCTCAAAGCGTTGGCGGACTTGCCCGATGTCGACCTGCTCGCAGAAACCCAGCGCCACCCCTGGCTCGAAGTACGTGTGCGCCTTGACGAGCCGCAGCCTGACCTGCGCCAGCAAATCGAAAGCGCCCTGCAAGGCAAGGCCGTGCGCCTGGTACGCATCGCCGCCGAATACGCAGGCAAACGCGGCAGCGATGCCACTGACGAAGAACGCTTGATCGAACTCGACCAACTCACGCCGCAAGAGCTGTTCAGCCGCGCCTGGCAGGACAGCTACGGCAGCGAAGTGGATGAACAGACCTTAAAGGACTTCGCCGTGCTGCTCCAGGAAGTGCAACAGCAGGAGGAACAGCCATGAAAATTCTCGCCATCCGCCTGAAGAACCTCGCCTCCCTGGCCGGCCCCTTCGAGATCGACTTTACCGCCGAGCCCCTGGCCAGCGCGGGCTTGTTCGCAATCACCGGGCCCACCGGCGCCGGTAAAAGTACCCTGCTCGATGCGCTGTGCCTGGCGCTATTCGGCGCCGTGCCACGGCTGGGCGATACCGGCCAGGCGAAAATGCCGGATGCCGACAGCGATATTTCCATCGGCGACCCGCGCACCCTGATCCGTCGCGGCACCGGCGGAGGTTATGCCGAAGTGGATTTTGTCGGTGTCAGCGGCCGTCGCTATCGCGCGCGCTGGGAAGCCAATCGTGCCCGCGACAAAGCCAGTGGCAAACTGCAAAACAGCCGTCAAAGCCTGATTGACCTGGACAGCGACCAACTGCTGGCCAGCCAGAAAACCGAATACAAGACCCAGCTGGAACTGGCCCTGGGCCTGAATTTCGAGCAGTTCACCCGCGCCGTGCTGCTGGCGCAAAGTGAGTTCAGCGCGTTTCTCAAGGCCAACGACAACGAGCGCAGCGAACTGCTGGAAAAGCTCACCGATACCGCGCTGTACACCCAACTCGGCCGTCGCGCCTTCGACAAGGCCAAGGAGGCCAAGGACGCGCACAAACAGTTGCAGGACCAGGCCACCGGAGTGGTGCCCCTGGCCGCTGAAGCGCGCGCCGAACTGGATCAGCAACTGACCGACGCCCAGCAACACCTCAAGGCCCAGCAGGCCCAGCTCAAGCAACTGGAGTTGCAGCACACCTGGCTTAAGGAGTTGCGTGAGTGGCAGGATCGGCAACTCAGCGCCGCCCAAGATCTACAACGAGCACAAACCGATTGGGCCAGCCAGGACCCACACCGCCAGGACCTGAGCCACCTCGACCAATTCGCCCCGCAACGTCACCACTTCGCGCGCCTGGCCGAACTCGGCGCATTGTTGACGCCACTGGCAGCGCAGATTCAGCTGCACACCGAACAACAAATCGCGTTGCACGCACGCCAAGAGCACGCCCAGCAACAGCAAGCGACCGCGCAAACGGCACTGGTCGAGGCTATCAAGCAACAGGGCGACGCGGGACCTTTACTGCAGCGCGCCTTCGCTGAACAGACAACGTTGACCCACGTGACCAACGAGCTCGGCAAGCGCATCGAGGACAAACAGCTCAAAGAAAATGCCTGTGCTGAAGGCCAGTCTGCACTGGCTCACTTGCATGAAAGGCACCAACAGGCGGTCAAACGGCTTCAGCAATTGCAGGCCGAGCTGGAGAGCAGTGTCGCCCTGGCGCCTTTGAGCGCCGCGTGGGAGGGTTATCGCCCAAGCCTGCAACAGTTGATGCAAACCGGTAGCCGACTCAACAAAGGCAGCACCGAGCTGCCCTTGCTCGAACAGCGCGCCACTGCGGCCGCCGAACACTATGCCGAGGAGCGTGAAGCGCTGAACCTGTTGTATCAGGAAGCCGGCGCAGAACCTCACGCCGTGGCCGAGCAGATTCAATTGCTCGCCAGCCTGCTGCAAGACAACCGCAAACAACAGCGCGCCTTCGAAGACCTGGCACGGCTGTGGGACAACGAACAGCAGTTGGATCAACAGGCCGCCCATCTGACGCAGAGGCTCGCCGATGCCCAGCAGCAACGGGAAAACCTGATTCAATTGGGCCAGCAAGCCAAGACGCAACTGACCACTGCCGAACATACGCTGACCATCACCAAGCAACTGCTGGAACGTCAACGTACTGCACGCAGTGAAAGCGTTGAGGAATTGCGCGCCAAACTTCAGGACGATCAGCCCTGCCCGGTCTGCGGCAGCCACGAACACCCTTATCACCGTCCGGAAGCCTTGCTGCAAAGCCTTGGACGGCATGATGAGAGCGAGCAGGAAAACGCGCAAAAGGCGGTCGATGCACTCAATCAAACACTGGTTGAGTTGCGCGGCGAATTGGGTGGGGTCAATGGGCAAATCAAGGAATTCCTGAGCCAGCAGGAAGACTTGGCCACGCGCCAGCGAACGTCGAATTCCAATCTGCAAGCCCATGCACTGGGCGCTTCACTGCTCAATCAAACCACCGCCCAGCGCAGCGGCTGGTTGACCCAGCAACTCAGCCAACTCACCCAAAGCATCGCGCAGGACGAACAACGCCAGGGCGCGCTGCTTAGCCTGCAGCAGAACGCCGGCCGTTTGCAGCAGCAACTTCAAGCTGCCCAGGAAGCGAGCCAGCAGGCCACCCAATTGCTGGCGACGCAGCAACGTGAGTTGTCGGCCGACCGCAAGCGCCTCGATGAAGAGTTCGCGACTTTTGCCAGCCTGTTGCCTGCCGACATCCTGGATGGCCTGCGCCATGAACCGACGGCGACCTTCCTGCTGTTGGATCAGCAGGTCAGCCAGCGCCTGGAACAACTGGCACACCAACGCGATGAGCTGGCCGAACAGCAGCAACGTCAGCAAGCCATTGAAAAAGAGCAGGACCGTCAACAGCATCGGCAACAACAGCTGGAAGCCGCTCAACAACACCTGACGGATGTGACCACTCAGCAACAGACCGCTCAGGAAAACCTCACCGCACTGCTTGGCACAAACCCCAGCGCCGAGCACTGGCAGCAGCAACTGGACCACGCAGTGGCGCAGTCGCGCGCGAGCGAAACCGACGCCAGCCAACAACTGCAGGAAACCCGCAATGCGCTGGTGCAACTGGCGGCGGACCTCAAGGCCAAGCAGGAGCGCCAACAGGCGTTGCAGGCGGAACAGCAGGCCCTTGCCAAGCGCATCAGCGAATGGCGTGCCCAGCACCCGGAACTCGACGACACTGGCCTCACCCGCCTGCTGGCCTTCGACGACGCTCAGGTCAACGCCCTGCGCCAGCATCTGCAGGCCAGCGAAAAGGCCGTCGAACAAGCCAAGGTGTTGCTGCTGGAGCGCGAACAACGCCTTGCCGAGCACCAGGCCCTGCACAACGGCAACCTCGACGCCGAACAACTGGACAGCACCCTCGCCGCCCTCAACCAGCAATTGGCCGAGGGCGAAAAACAGGTCGCTGAATTACGCGCGCGCCAGTCCGAAGACCAGCGGCGCCAAGAAGCCAACGCGGCGCTGGCGCTGACCACCGCCAACGCCTATGAGGAATGGCAGCGTTGGGCACGTCTCGAATCGCTGATCGGCTCGGCCAGCGGCGACAAATTCCGCAAGCTCGCCCAGGCTTACAACCTCGACCTGCTGGTGCATCACGCCAACGTGCAATTGCGCCAACTGGTGCGCCGCTATCGCCTCAAGCGCGGCGGCAGCATGTTGGGGTTGCTGGTGATGGACACGGAAATGGGTGATGAACTTCGCTCGGTGCACTCGTTGTCCGGCGGCGAGACGTTCCTGGTGTCGCTGGCATTGGCCCTGGGCCTGGCATCGATGGCGTCGAGCACATTGAAGATCGAGTCGCTGTTTATCGACGAAGGTTTCGGCAGCCTGGACCCCGAGTCATTGCAATTGGCGATGGATGCACTGGACGGTTTGCAGGCCCAAGGTCGCAAGGTGGCGGTGATTTCCCACGTACAGGAAATGCACGAGCGCATCCCGGTGCAGATCCAGGTCATGCGCCAGGGCAATGGTTTGAGCACGCTGGAGGTCAAGTGAGCGAAGTGTTGCTGTATTCGTTTCGGCGCTGCCCGTACGCCATGCGCGCTCGTCTGGCGCTGCGCTACTCGGGGGTGTCGATGCGTATTGTCGAGGTGAGCCTCAAGGCCAAGCCGGCCGAGATGCTGGCGCTGTCGCCCAAGGGTACGGTGCCGGTGCTGGTGGTGGATGGCGTGGTCATCGACGAGAGCCTGGCGATCATGCAATGGGCCCTGGCGCAGCACGATCCTGACGATTGGTTGCTACAGGGCAACCCGGCCACGCTGGCACTGATCGCCGAGAATGATCTGGGGTTCAAACAGCACTTGAATCGATACAAGTACCCCGAACGCTACCCCGAGCAGCCGATGGAACATTATCGGGCCGAGGGTGAGATGTTCTTGCAAAAGCTGGAAGGATTGCTGGCGCAGCGAGATTACTTGCTGGCCGATCACCTGAGCCTTGCCGATGTGGCACTGGCGCCGTTTGTGCGCCAGTTTGCCCATGTGGATCGGGAATGGTTTGCGGGGACGCCGTATCACCGGCTTCAGGCCTGGCTGCAACGCTTTCTGGAATCACCGTTGTTTATCGCGGTGATGGCCAAATCCTGAGCCCTACCACATCAGATCTCACGCACCTGTCGCTCAGTGCTGGGTTTTGTGATCCAGCACCGCATAGAAGTTGGCACTTTGTTGCAGGTATTTCTGGGTGTACGCGGTGGTGCCGGACTGTTTGCCGCTGACTTCCACGCTGGCGGCGGCAGGCAAGGCAACGGTGGCGGAAACGGCGGAAGCGGCGATGATCGAGAAGAGATTTAAGTTCATGTCGGTAGCCCTTGTATTCGTTTGGTTGAGTGGCCTGGGAAGGCCTTGGAACCCAACTTACGCCCGAGGGTTAAACCTTAGAAATGCTTTGAAACATTAGCCGCTATTAATGCAATTAATACAAAGGCTCAGGCCCCGCACTGCGGGGCCTGTGGCTTATTGACGCACCAGGAACTTGAGGTCGCTGGGCGCATCGATCGGCAATTTCTGCACGGTTTTACCCAGCAGGCCGGTCTTGGGGTCGCGTTCGACGACCACGATTTCATTGCTTTTCTGGTTGGCGAACAGTAGGAACCTGCCGCTCGGGTCCAGACTGAATTCGCGCGGATGGTCGCCTTCTACGGAACGGCGCTGCAGTTCCTTGAGGTGCCCGGTCGCCGGGTCGATGCTGAACACCAGCAACTGATTGGCCGTGCCGCGGTTGCTCAGGTACAGGAATTTGCCGTCGCTGGATGCGTGCAACGCTGCGCCGGCCTTGTCCGACACCGGTTGCCCGGCGGCGAAATCTACCAACTGGGTCTGCGTAAGTGTGCCGTCGTGGTAGTCGAACACCGCGACCTGGGCGCTCATTTCGGTCGTCAGCCAGGCGTGCTTGCCATCGGCGCTGAACAGCAAGTGACGCGGCCCGCTGCCCGGAGGCAGTTGCACCGAGGCGGGGGAAGCCGGCGTCAGAGGTTGCTCGTGGTTGGCCTTGGGGTCATAGCGGTAAGCAAACACCTTGTCTGCCCCCAGGTCCTGCACGAACACGTACTTGCCATCCGGCGCCGACACCACCGAGTGCACATGGTTGGAAGCCTGACGCTCGGGGTTGACCCGGCTGGCGGGGTGTCCGCTCAACTGCACCGGTGCCGACAGCTTGCCCTCGGCATCGACCGGCAGCACCGCCAGGCTGCCGCCCGGATCCTCCTTCACTGAATAGTTGGCGACAAACAAGTAACGTCCATCGGCGGCAATGCTGGAGTGAGTCGGCTCATTACCCAGGCTCTGCACCTGGTTGATCAGGGTCAGTTGCTGATTCTTCGGGTCGATGCGATAGCTGCTCACACGGCCGACCGGGTCTTTCTGGCCTGGGCCGTTTTCATTGACCACGAACAGATGGGTCTGGTCCTTGGAAAGGGTCAGCCACGACGGATTGTCCGCCTTGGCCGCCAACACCGGCTGGCCCTGAAACCGGCCTGTGCGGCTGTCGAATTGCAGGCGGTAAATCCCTTCGCTGCTGCCGGCGGTGTAGCTGCCTACCAACAGTTCATAGGTCTCGGCCGGCGCGGCCTGTACCGACATTGCACCGACACTGCCCGCCATCAACAGGGGCCAGAATTTACGCATCATCATGCTCGTCTTCCTCGTCGTTATTGTTGCCGGTGAAAGCACTCATGCACACGAGACGGTGCTCGCCCGAGTCACCGGTGAGGGTCCAGCTTTGCAACGTCTCATCAAAGGTCGCGGCCTGTACTTGCGCCACGCTGAAGGACCAGCGCTTTTGAGCGCGTCCGTCGATGCAGGTGATCACCAGCGCCTGATCGTCGAGGGTGAAATCAAAGGCGTGCAACCCATCGACTTCGAGCATATCGGTGTTGGCAAGTTCAGTAAGGAGGCTAGCGGCAGTCATCGGGATCGTTCACGCAAAGAAAAGAGCGTGATGATAAGCCAATTCCTCACGCCCTTCCCCCATCGCGTTGCCCAACGATATCCGGATACCGCCAGCGCGTGCGCCGACTTGCCATTCTTGGTCCACATCCGTGGCGCATGGCCCACCGACCAGCACCCCGGCCACTGCGATTGAAGCCCGCATCCGCACGAAAAGGATTTTCATCCCTATGCAACCGTTATCGTCCCCTCCCCTAACCGTCCAGGCCGTCAGCCGCCAGTTCGCCACCCGCCCGAGCCTCATGCCCTTGGTCCAGACCCTGCTCGGCAATGCCCTGCGCGAACGCTACCCCTCGTTGAGCATTAACCTGGCCCTTACGCACCTGGCAATCCCGCAAGCGACTAAGGGCTGGACGTTTCAGCCATTGATGGACGTCATCTTCAATTACCTCGCCGGTATCGGGCCATTGGATCTCGGTGAGGCGTACGGTATCGATCACTACCTCTCGGACGTACCGCCCAAACGTCTGAAACTGCCGGGCCTGACCCGCGAAAAGCTGGAGATGACGGTGGTCCAATCGCTGATCCAGGATCTGTGTTCGACACTGCCCATTGCCGCACAGGACGCATTGGCCCATTACTGGAATGAGCCCTCGGGCACGGGCGGCAGCCGCTGGCGTTGGCTCAGCGACATGCTCATGACCACCCTGCAAGCCAGCGCCTTGCGTCAGACCGACCTGGATGCGGACGTGCGGCAGACCCTTGACCAACTCATTGGCACCCCGGACCGCGAACAGCGGATCGCGCGATATGGTGAGCACGCGGTATACGCCTACAGCCTGGAGACACAACTGGATAACGCAGGCCAAACCACGCGCGTGTTGTCAGAGCAGTTGCTACTGACGCGTGCCATCAACGGCAAAGCGCCGGCGCTGCTGTGTTCCCCCGGCGGGCGTGTCGAGGGGTTCTCGTCCATGGATGCCTTCACCCTTGCCTGGGGCGAGCGCGCCGCTGCCCAGTACGAGGCAGAGACGATCACCTGCAATCGTTACGAGCCCGAGGGCTCGATCTTTGATTACCAGGCCACGACGCTGTTTAACCTGCAAATGGAACGCCTGGCCGCTCTGAAACTGCCCCTGGAACAACGCCAGGAAACCCTGCAGGCGCTGTACCTGCGGCTCACCGACCCCGGCGAGTTTTTCCTGGATGCGCAAGACGGCGCCGTCCGCACCCTCGATGCCGTGCGCGCTCGGTTGCCGGATGCCTTGCGCGATGCGGCCCCCGGATACCGCGAGCGATACCGGCAATACAGCCTGGCCCTGGCCACCGCCAAACAGCGGGCGGGTGGGCGCTCTTTTCTCACCGGCATCGACGATATCCACACCTACACCGTGCATGCCCTGCAGCAAGCACTTGACCATGAGGCGAGCGCTGCCGGTGACACCACCGGGCAAGCGACCCTGCACCCTGATGACCTGCAACTGACGTTCGTCGTTGCCGCGGGCTACCCAGGCACCGTGGGTATTGTCGAACGTGTCCACATGAGCCTGACGGAACTGGCGCTCAAAAACTTGGCAGGCCTGCCCAGCGGCGAGTTATCCATCGCCCATCGCCAGGGCACACCATTACCGGCCTGGTTGACCCGCGAAACGGTGATTGGCGGCAACGGATTGATCAAGCGCGTCGACATCGGCAAGCACTACCCCGAGTTGCTCAAGCAAGCGCTGTTGAGCGACACCCCTCAGGCGCGTGAGCGGGAAACACTGTTCGCCGCTCAGCAGCCGATGCAACTGTGCATGCTGGCGCTGGAACTGAGCCTCAAGGGCGAAGCCGGCATCACGCCACAAGGCGCCCGTATGGTGGCGGCGTTGATGCAAGGGAGCAGCGCTGAACAGAAGGTCGACGGCAAGCCGGTGGTGATCCGTCACCTGTCCTTTTTGCGCAGCCCCGGCGCAAAGGCCGACAAGGTCAGCGCCATGTACTTGATCGAGTTCCAGGACAGTGAACGCGGCCCGCATCTGCTTTACCGGCCCTTGTATGCCCAGGCATTGCAGGAGTTCTCCAGCCGGGCGGCGCTGTTCCAGGCCATTGCGCAACCGGGTGAATTGCAAACCAGTGTCCTGACCTGGTTATCCGATACCGCCCGACCGATTTACGACCACGGCGGTTTTCAGGAGCCCCATTATCTGCGTTTTGGCCAGGGCGATGAGTTCGCGCCGCGCCGCACGCCGCCACCGGCGACATTCGCCAGCGACGGCGCCAACGACGAACTGCACCAGTGCCTGGTCACCGGGCGGCTGATGACTTACCTGTTCAGCGACCACAGCCGGGCCTTGATTGAACAGGCCGAGCGCGAGTCCACGTCCAACAGTGAAAGTCGCTGGCAGGTGCTGATGGAGGGCGGGAGTTTGTTGTTCGGCAGCTTGCTTCAACCACTTCTTTCAGGCCCGTCAATGATAGTGGGGTGGTTGTTGGCGCTGTACAGCAGCCTCAGCCAGGACATTCAGTTGCTCGACAGTTCATCCGCCACGTCTCGCGAGCAAGGCGCGATCGACCTGTTGCTCACTGTCGCAACACTGCTGCTGGAATCCCCGCTGGCCCCCACTGCCCCGCCCCCAGCCGTGGCGCTACGCGTGCCGCAGCGACGCCCGCAGACATGGCCGGCGCCCGCACCTGCACGGATTCGCCAAGGCACCGTTGCATTGCCCGGCGTGCAGCCACAAGGCTTGCACACCGCCGTGGATTTCAGCTACGCCCAGGCCCGTTATCGCCTTACGCCAAGCCAGCGCGCCAACCTCGCGTCACTCAAGGTGCCGATGCCGGGTGACCTGCCACAGCCGGTCTTGAATGGCCCGCGCAAGGGCTTGTACCTCATCGATAACCGCTGGCATGCGCAGGTCGACAGCGACCTGTTCCGCGTCAACCTGGAGGACGATGGCAGCGTGCGAATTACCGACCCCACCGATGCCCAACGGCCTGGCCCTTACCTGCGCGACGACGGCAAGGGCATCTGGTCAGTGGACTCCCGGCTGCGCCTGCGCGGTGGCATGCCGCCAAAGCGCATTGCTGCCGAGCGCGAGCGCAAGGCCAACCGCGTCAAGGCATTGGAGGATGACCTTCAGGCCTACTTGCAAACTCAGCCCGAGGTCGACAAGGCAGAAGCCCGGCAGACCGGTTTAAGCGGCAAGCCACTGGCAGAGGCGCGTCAGCAGTACGATGCCGCCCTTGAGAAACAAAGCCAGCACCAGCAGCAGATCCTGGACAGCCTCAAGGAGCGTGAAGCCTTAAACGTTCCCTTATCGCTGACAAAAACCCTGGACCTGTTGCACGACGCCGTTCTCAATGCCCGTAAACATGTGGCCATTGCCGAGCTCGACAGAGAAGACCTGTACCGCGCCCACCCGCAGTTCCGGCGTGAAGGTCCCGGTTTCAATGTGGCAGTCGTGCTTGAACGCAACCGCTATCGCCAGTTCACGTCCCAGCTGGCAGACATCAACGAGCGCAGTATCCGCTGGCTTGAACGCCAGGCGCGACACCTTGAACACATGCAGTCAATGGGCTCCAGCGGCGCCAAACGATTCAACGAGATGACTGCCAATCGGGTGAACGAGATCAGCGCGCTGTCCATCAAGGACTTGCAACTGCGCACCTTGAAATACCTGAGCGTGAAGGATTTCGGGCACCCGCTGTTCAAGGCGATGGATAACATTGTCAGCCCGCTGCAGCAGCAGGTACGCACCCACGCCGAACTCAACGGCCTGGTGCTGTCGCCCAGTGATCGGCTGAGTGTGTTGGAAAGTCTGGTGGAGCATTACGGCCGTGCGCTGGATGGGTTGCTCGGGTTGGAAATTGTCGACGTCGAGGGCCTGGATGCGACGTTCAGCGGCCGGTTGCTGAACCTGGTCCGCGGGCTCTACGACGAGGTAACACAACGTCTGTCCAAGGAGGTCAGACCGATTGCACACACCAGCAGCCAGCCGCCCAGGCCTGTGCCGGCTCAGGCCCCGGCGGCCACATCGGCGAAACGGGTAATCAAGACCCGGCGCAGGGGCACGCTGATCGGCGACGTGCAGCGGGTGCACAACGTTGAAGTGGTCGAAGTACGCAACGAGAACACCCGGCAAGTGGTCGAGAGCTATTCACAGCAGGGCGATGTATGGGTCGAGTATGTGGTGCAGACGCCGCCCCAGGCGCCCGTCCCACCGCGCAGTCTGAGCCAGGTCAAGGGTGAAGCGCGCAAGTTGCTGGCCATGCTGGATGATCATCTGCGCAGGGCCGAGCACTACAAAAAAAGCAGCAGGCACCCCCAGGAGGTCCAGGAGGTCCTGGATTACGAAGCGGCTCGCTATGACAAACTCGCCACCGAGTTGGACCAGGCCATCGCCGCTCAGCCCGAGAGTGCCAGGACTACCGCTGACCAGGCACTGGCCAGCGACATGCGTAAGGCCGGTGAACGCTTGAGTGCCTTGGGCCAGACATTGCGGCACCAACTGAGCCTGGAACTGCCGCCCACCCACGGCAATCTGGAATACCTGCTCAACCAGCGCCAGGTCAACGTGGCCAAGTTGGGCGGGCGGACCCGATTGAAGGGTGAGCGCCAGGACTTCATCCAGGAGTACGCGATCAATGATCCCAAAGGCTACCCGGTGTGGTATGCGCATTTTCACTACCCCACCGCAGACACCGCAGGGGCCGACTACACCGCCGCGCACGTGAAAACCCGCGAACAGCGCAAGCAAAGCTATTACTCGTTGCTCGCCAAGGCGCAGGGCCCGCAGGCAGTGGTCGACGTACACCGAGGCTTGATTGGCAAGGCGCTGGCGCAGCGCTGGTTCTTATCGTTCCCGTAATAAACCGGCCCGAGCCGTTCGCGCACGTGTGCACTATCGGGCTACCGCATCAGGCGTGGCGTTGGCGTTAGGTTAGGCGGGCATTCGCTTATCCAACGTAAAGGAATACCTTCCATGCCAATCGTCACGCCGATCCCGGCGGAAAACCTGCTGAAAACCGTGATAAAGGGGCAGTTTTCAACGCGCCCCGCCCTGCGGTCGGTAGTTGCAGAAATGCTGGCCCGCACCCTGAAAGAACACTACTCGCCCCTGTCCATCGCCCCTTCGGATCTGTACATGGCGCTCCCCCGTGAGTGGGGCGGCCGGGCACTGCGGCCGCTGCTGGATGTGGCGCTGCAATTCCTTGCCGACGGCCATTTTCCCGACCTTTCATTGAGTTACGGGCTGGACGCCTACCTGAGCGACGCCACCGGCAGCCGACTCACGTTTCAGGCCGATGGCGAGCGCAGCTACGACCTGAACGTCTTCGAAAACGCGATACGGGAACTGCCCTTGATCCTGTTTATCGGGGCCCAAGAGGCGCTGGCCGCGTATTGGGAACAGGACAGCGATACCGGCGTCAGTCGCTGGCAATGGTTGGCCGAAGTGCTGCGCGGCGCATTCAGGGCCAGCGCCGTCCGTCAATCGGGGGACGACACCCAGCAACTGCAGATACTGAGCACCCTGGCCGACTATCCCAGCCGAGAAACCAGGACCGAGCAGCCATGGCCTGCCAATGCGATCCACGCCTACACCCTGGAAACCCAGCTAGTACAAGGCAGGACATCACTGACGCAGCAGGCCAGCGATATTCTGCTGGTCAGCGGCACGCGCGTTCTGCTGTGCGGTTTGTCCGGCTGGATCGATTCCTACGCCAGCCTGGATGCATTCGGCGAGGCATGGGGTAAACGCATCCAGGCAGAGGAGATGGCCGACACCATCACTTGGCGCCTGTACGAGCCCGATGGCGATATTTTCGAAGTGCAGGCGGCGCTGGTATTGGATCGGCAACTGGAGAACCTGGCCAATCTGCGCCTGCCGGCGGGCACCAGCGTCAAGGCGTTGGAACAGCAGTTTGCGGCAATCACCGACCTGGCCAGCCTGTTCACTGACTCACCCGCCATCGCCAGCCATCCCGCGCCGTCGATCGAGACGGCCCTGCCCGGCTGGCTGCAAAACGCCTCGGCGGCCGATCGTTTCGCGTTTTCTCAGTGCCTGCTCGAACAGGCCAGCCTTCGGCGTCTGAATCAAGGCAAACACTACCTCGATGATCTCGAGGATATTCGCAGCTATGCCGCCAGCCATCTGGATCACCAACTGTGCCTGGACCGCAACGCCACCGAACACGGCGAACGCAGCTGCAAGGAACTTGCCCAGGGCGCCTACCGGGCCGACGCACTGCAACTGACCTTCGAAGTGCCGGTGGGCACCCTGCAAAGTGGCTACATCGACCGCGTGTCAATGAGCCTGGTCGACCTGGCGCTCAAGAACCTTTCAGGTAAACCTGCCGGCCGCATGACGGTGCGCCATGCGGATGGCCAGCCGGTCGACAGCAGCCTGACCCCGGAGTACCTGCTCGCGCTGGTGCAGCGCATCGATGTCGGGCGCAACTACCCGGCTTACCTTCACCAGTCACTACTCGGCGAGGACGCCCAGGCGCAAGAGCGCAAGCGGCTGTTCCTTGTGCAGCGTCCCATCGACCTGAAAACCCAGGCCCTGGAATACAAGATCAAAGGCCAGGCCGGGCTTACGTCACGAGGGCTGCGCTATGTCGAAGCAGTGCTGGGCACCCACAGTACCGAGCGCTGGGCGGGCATGGATGAAGTGGTCATGCGTGTGCTCGCCTTTCAACGTAAGCCCGGCGCCAAGGCGGACGGGGTGCAGAATATGTTCATCATCGAGCCGCGCAACGGGCAGCCAGGCCCGCGCTTGTTGTATCGCCCGGCGTATCGGGATTCGCTGTTGGAATTCACCGACCGCGCCAGTCTGCTGGCCGCCATCGCCGAGCCCGGTGAGCTGCAGGACAGCGTCCTGGCCTGGATGGAAGACCCTGCCAGAGCGGTGTACAGCAACGGCGGGTTCCGGGAACCCCATTACGTGCGTGTCAGCGGCATAGGTTCCGAGTTCGACCCCTTGCCGTCCATTCCACGCCCCGCGACGCTGGCCCCACCGAGTGATGAAAGCAGCGATCAAATCCTCCAGGCGCTGGGCAACAACCAACTGATGGACTACCTGTACGAGTGCGAAGCGCGGCAACTGCAGGAGCAAGCCGACCGCGACTCGACGTCCAACACCGAAAGCCGCTGGGCGCTGATTCTCGAAGGCGTGCAACTGGGCTTCAACACCTTGCTGATGCTGGTGCGTGGGCCCTTGGCAGCGGTGGGCTGGTTCATGCAGTTGGCCCTGAGCCTCAAGCAGGACGTACCAGCCCTGGAAAGCCAAGACCCGATTGCCCGTGAACTGGCGTGGGTCGACCTGCTGCTCAACACCAGCATGGTTCTGATTCACCTGGGGATACGCGACCACGTAGCGCAGGCCCCTGCGCAAGCGGAGATCCCACGGTTGCCATTGCAACACCCGCAGGGCCAGGCCATCTCGACCCCGGCCGTGGTGCAACGGGGCATTATCGGCTTGCCTGCCGAACCGCCCGGCGGCGGCCGCACCCTGTTGGATATCGACCGCTCCCTGGCCAGCGACAGGGCCGCGACACGTTTGTTAAGGAAACTGCTGGAGGTCAATGTGCCCTGGCCTGAACACGCCCCGGACCCCGTCGCGCTCGGCCCTTATCGCGGGTTGTTCAAGATCGGCCAGCGCTGGCACGCCACGGTGGGCGGCCTGTTGTTTCGCGTCAACATTACCCCGGACGTGGACGACGTATTCATCATTGACCCGAACAAACCCGATCACCCCGGCATCAAGCTGCGCACCGATGGCAAGGGCCACTGGACCCTAGACCGCGGGCTCAAGCTGGCGGGCGGCGGGCCCAAGCGCCTGGCAACGCTGCGCGAGGAGAATCGTCGCCAGGCGGTGCAATTGAAGGACCGGATGGACACGCTCAATGCGCAGATTTCCCCGGACATGGCCGAGTTCAGAGATTGGTTGACCCGCCTTAACAATAACCGCGCGGTCCTGATCAAGCAGACCACTACGTTGAAACTGGTGTGGAACCTGCTGCAAAAAGCCACCGATGCGCAGAGACCCGCGATCGAAGCACGGCATCAGCAGGAGATAGCGGCCTATTCGAAGGCGCGCACCGACTATGAGGTGGTCCTGGATAAACTCGAGCAGAGTTACGCCAAGGTACTGCCAAAGCGCATCGAGCTGTACAAGGTAGGTCAGGACCTGCAGAAATACGCGGGTGCCGGCCCCCATGTCCAGGACCAGGCCATCACGCTCAAAACGCTTTGGGACGAGCAAATGCGCACGCATGTCCACCTGCAGAAATGGGCCGACACCTTTATGTTCACTGAGCGTGGCGAGCCCATGAGCCACCTGGCCAGCCGGATGCGCGAGGAACTGCGCGAAGGTCGCCCCTGGGCGTATAACGAACATGTGACCCGCTCGATTGAACTGGCGGACGTCGTTCAACGCATGGCGGCCCGCTCGCGCGAGATGGAAACCACCCTTGAGTTGCTGGAACAGGACTCCGTGGCCGGACGTGTGTTGCGCACGCAAGCGTTGTCCAAAATTACGACGTTCCAGCACTTTTTTGCGCAGAATTTGGAGATGCATGCGCTGATCCCGCTCTCGTGGGTGGTCGTGAAATTGTCGGCGCTGGAGGCGTCGCCGCTGGAGGCGCTGTACATCGACCATCTAAACAATTCGAGCCTGGGCCAGGCCTTGCTGTCACATACCGAAGTGCGCAGCAGCAGCGGTTATCCGCTGGATGAGCAACGATTGCTGTACGGCACAATCCTGGACAAGTACCGCAGCTACGAGCAGGCCATCGAGGCGCTCACGTTCATCAATCCGCAACGCGTACACCCCGTGGCCGAACGCCTGCTGGCCGGGCTGAGTCGGGCGCGGACGCTGGCTGAAAACGAGCTGGAAAGTGTGGTGCGCAGCCAGGAAGCACTGGAGGTCGAAGCATCCGCCGCCACGTTGCTCAGGCCGAAAGAGCCGGCCAAACGTATCTTCAAAACCCGTACGCGCACGTACTGGATCGGCGAGCTGAAACCTGTCGATGGTCTACACCCTCGCGAACGGCTCACCATTACCAATAGCCTGACCGGTGAACCCCTGACCACCTTCGACGCGGATGATGCCGGCAGTTGGGTGGAAACGCCCCAGCAACCCATGGCCGCCCCCGAACCGGCGGCGCCGGCCTCTACCCTGGCAATGCTCAAAGACCAGGGCGAAAAAGTGCTGCGGCAACGCCCCGAGATCGAACGGCTGATCAGTGCCCAACAGAAGAAGCTGGAGTCCGCCCTCACCCGGCAAGACGTCAACCCGGCCGACTGGGATGAGTTGCTCACCGGACAGGCCGATAGACTCAACGCACTTGCGGATGAAATCGCACGGGATCACAGCGACCAGCCCAGGGCGCAGGACGCCATCGATCGCTACCGCGCCAACGCCAGGGACATGCAGCGCATGGCCACACGACTGTGCAGCGACGCCTACAAACGCCAGTGGCCGACCCTGGAAAGCCTCGATTACCTCTGGCGACACAAGGAAATCGATATCAACCTGACCAGCCTGGCAGACCCGCAGCGGCCAACCCTCAGTGGGGATTTCTTCACCGAATACGCGGTGTACGACAAAGCGCAAAAGCCGCCCAGTGTGCTGTGGTATGCCCACTTTCACTACGCCACCGCCGACGCGCCGCCTGAGCGCTACACGCGAGCCCACTTGAAACTGGCGAGCCAGCGCAAATACACGCAAAAGGATTTGCTCAAGGAACATGTCCAGGCGAAATTGCGCACTGAGCAGGCGGCAGGGGCCGACCCGGTGGAAAGAATCCTGTACGTATTGATCGCGCCGCCCCAGGACCAGCTCTTCCTGGCTATCGCGCCAACCATCAATTGACCCTCAACGTCCGGCGTCGCTGACGCCGGACGTTGTGCACCGCCTTGGGCTCAGTGGGCAAACAGCGAATTGCCCTTCTGACCCGCCAGCTTCTCGGGTTTGATCAGGAAGCGCGCCAGTGCCGGCAGCAGCCACAGTGCGCCGAACATGTTCCACAGCAGCATGAAGGTGAGCATCAAGCCCATGTCGGCCTGGAACTTGATGGCCGAGAAGATCCAGGTGCACACGCCGATGGCCAGGCACAGGCCGGTAAACAGCACGGCTTTACCGGTGGATTTGAGCGTCTGGTAATAGGCTTCCTGCAACGGCAACCCGGCACGCAGGAAACTTTCCAGGCGGCTGTAGATGTAGATGCCGTAGTCCACGCCAATCCCCACGCCCAACGCCACCACCGGCAAGGTCGCGACCTTGACGCCGATGCCCATGAACGCCATCAGCGCATTGCCCAGTACCGAGGTGAGCACCAGTGGCAGCACGATGCACAGGGTCGCGGCCCACGAGCGGAAGGTGATCATGCACATGGTCGCCACGCACAGGTACACCAGGATCAGGATGGTCAGTTCCGACTCCTTGATGACCTCGTTGGTGGCAGCTTCGATCCCGGCGTTACCGGCGGCGAGGATGAACTCCAGGCCGTCCTTGTTGTTTTCCTTGGCGAAGTCCTGCACCGCATGCACGGCGCGGTCGAGGGTTTCGGCCTTGTGGTCGTTGAGGAACACCAGCACCGGCGCCAGTGAGCAGTTGTTGTTGTACAGGCCGTCGGCGCGGGCAATGGAGTTGTTCAGCACGTCCGGGTTACGCGACAGGGTTTCCCATTTCAGGTTGCCCTCGTTCATGCCCTTAATCATCTGCTTGGACACGGTCACCAGTGAGATCGCCGACTGCACGCCCTCGGTGTTCTGCATCTTCCACATCAACTGATCGATGGGCGCCATGGCTTCATACCGCGAGCAGCCTTCGGCCTTGGTCTTGACCATCACCACCAGCACGTCGGAGCTGGTGGAGTAATTGCTGATGATGAAGTTGTTGTCTTTGTTGTAGCGCGAGTCCGGGCGCAGTTCCGGTGCACCTTGGTCCAAGTCGCCGATCTTGAGGTTCTGGCTGTACCAGAGGCCGCCGCCAAAGGCGACCAGGGCCAGCAGGACCGACACTGGCGCGACTTTGGCGCTGGCGAATTTGGACAGCAGGCGCCAGAACGGATGCTCGCGGTTTGCGTCTTTCTTGCTCTTGGCGATGGCGCGCTTGCTGATGCCGACATAGGAAATCGCCACCGGCAGCAGGATCAAGTTGGTGAACACGATCACCGCCACGCCGATGGACGCGCCGATGGCCAGCTCACGAATCACGCCGATGTCGATGATCAACAGCGTAATGAACCCGACCGCATCCGCCAGGATCGCGATCATCCCCGGCAGGAACAGTTGACGAAAGGTCCGCCGTGCAGCCGTCAACGCGTTGTCGGCCTCGCTGGATTGCAGGGCGATACCGTTGATCTTCTGCACGCCATGGGAAATACCGATGGCGAAAATCAGGAACGGCACCAGCATCGAATACGGGTCCAGCCCGAAGCCGAAGAAGTGCATCAACCCCAGTTGCCAGACCACCGCCACCAGGGTGGTGCTCAACACCGCGATGGTGCTGCGCAGGCAGTTGGTGAACCACAGCAGCAGAATCAGGGTGATGACGAATGCGATGCCGAAGAACAGCACCACCATTACCAGGCCGTCGATCAGGTCGCCGACCTTCTTGGCAAAGCCCACGATGTGGATCTTGACGTTGGGGTTCTGGGCTTCGAACTTGTCGCGGATCTTGTCTTCGAGTTCATGGGAGAACTTGCGATAGTCCAGGGCCAGCAACTTGCCCTGATCCTGCGGGTCCGGATAGGACTCCAGCAGCGGGATATCCACGATGCTCGACTTGAAATCGTTGGCGACCAAGCGCCCGACCTGGCCGGACTTGAGTACGTTATTGCGCAGTTGATCGAGGCTTTGCGCCGAGCCGTTGTAGCTTTGGGGGATCACCTCACCGCCGGCGAAGCCCTCTTCGGTCACTTCGGTCCAGCGCACGCTAGGACTCCATAGCGACTTGAGGCCCGAGCGGTCGACGCCGGAGATGTAGAACACCTCGTCGTTGATCTGCCTCAGGGTCTCCATGTACTCCTTCGTGAAGATGTCACCGTCCTTGGCCTCCACCGAGATGCGCACGGTGTTGCCCAGGTTGGCCAAGTCGTTGCGGTGTTCCATCATCTTTTCGATGAAGGGGTGCTTGAGGGGGATCATCTTTTCAAAGCTGGTGGACGGGCGAATCAGCGTCGCCTGCCAGAACAGGAACACGCTCACCAGCAGGCAGATGACGATCACTGCCGGGCGATTATTGAAAATCAGGCGCTCAAGAAAGGTCGCTTTATCGTTGTGATGACTGCTCATTCTGTCCCCGCCTTCTTATTGTTTTACGAGCTCAGCGCCAGTCGGCGTCGATACGCGAACGCCACCCTGCCCGGCCAGAATCAAGTTGCCATTGCCCGCCGCCGTCACCGACGACAGTGAAATACGGTCAGGGCGGTTGAACACGCTGAAGGTCTGGCCATCGTCGTGGCTGACCACCACGCTGCCACCGTTGCCGACCACCACGATTGCGCCGTCATCCAGCAAGGTCGCGCCCGACAAACCAAACTCCAAGGCGCCACGGGTAGCGTTCAACTCAACCTGCTCCCAGGTACTGCCGAAATCGGTGGAACGGTACAGGTTGCCGCGCAGGCCGAAGGCCAGCAGGGTTTGCGGTTGCGCGGTGCTGATTACACCGAACAGCGAACCTTCATAAGGGCCTTCGAGTTTTTCCCAGGTCTGCCCGTCGTCACTGGAGCGGAACATGCTGCCCTGCTCGCCGACGATAAACAGGCCGGCGTCTTTGATCTGGGCGATGGCGTTGAGGTGGAACTGGTCTTCGTTGTCGAGGCGGTCGCTGACGTCGTTCCAGCTCTTGCCGCCATCGGTAGTTTCGATCAATGCACCGTAGGCGCCGACGGCCAGGCCGTGATTGGCGTCTTTGAACCACACATCGAGCAGCGGCGCTTCACGCTTGAGGTCCTGGTATTGCTGGGCCCAGGTGGCGCCGCCGTCGGTGCTGGCGAGAATTTGCGCATCGTGGCCTACCGCCCAGCCATGTTTGTCGTCGACGAAAAACACTGCCGTGAGCAATTGGCGGGTGGGGACTTTGGCTTGGGTCCAGGTAGAGCCCTGGTCATCGGAATAGAGGATATGCCCGCGATCACCGACGGCTACCAGGCGCTTGCCGGCATGCACCACGTCGATCATCAGGCCTTTGGCGGCCTTGGGGGACTCAATCGCAAACGCTGGCGTTGCGGGGGTATCGCTGGCTGCCAGCACCGGTGTCGTCAACGCAGCACCGGCCAGCAACGAGAGCGCTGTGGCCAGCAACGCAACCCTGCGTGCGGCGCGTGGGCGGCAAACAACCCAACCCATGACAGGCTCACTCATAGACCTTTCTCCCATTTATTATTGTTAGGTCTTGCCTTCCCGGGCTCTGAAACCTGCAATCTAGAGCGCCTGAAGGAAGCAGGGGCCATCCTATCGGGCTTTGGAATCGTCTGACAATCGGCGCTACGTTATCTTTTGTTAACTGGCGGCTTTTGGCCACTTGGTGAATATAGCTGCATTCGCCAAGGTGATTACCGAGGCGTTAATGAATTTTTATTCCATCTATTGAAATGTGGGAATTTTTATTCCATTAATGCACATCCTGAAAACAATAATCCAAAGGACCACGGCTATGCGTGAACTCGGAATCGGCTTGATCGGCACAGGCTTCATGGGCCGCGCCCACGCCTTGGCGTTCAACAATGCCCGGGCGGTGTTTGAACTGCCAGTCACCCTGAAGCTGGCCGCCCTGGCCGATGCCGACACCGAACGCGCCCAGCACTGCGCCTCGTCCTGGGGGTTCGATCACGCCCATGGCGACTGGCAGGCGCTGATCAACGACCCCAAGGTCGATATCGTGGCCATCACCACCCCCAACCACCTGCACTACCCCATGGCGATGGCCGCGATTGCCGCCGGCAAAGCGGTGTATTGCGAAAAACCCCTGGCCGTGAGCCTGGAACAGGCCGACGCCATGCGCCGCGCCGCCAGTGCCGCCGGGGTGGTAACCCGGGTGGGCTACAACTATCAACACAACCCGATGATCACCTTGGCGCGGCAATTGATCGCCAGTGGCGAGTTGGGTGACCTCATCAGCTTCCAGGGCGAGTTCAGCGAAGACTTTATGGCTGACCCAACATCACCCTGGTCCTGGCGCTGCGAAGTGGAACAAGCCGGCGGCGCACTGGCGGACTTGGGCAGCCACTTGCTGTCGATGGCGCGCTATCTGGTCGGGGATGTGGTCAGCGTCTGCGCCGATACCCAGACCGTCCACGTTCAACGCCCGGCTGTCAAAGGCAGCAACGAACTCAAACCTATCGCCGTGGATGACCAGGTACACGCCCTGCTGCGTTTCGCCAATGGCGCGCGCGGCACGGTGAGCAGCAGTTGGCTGAAACATGGCTACAAGAACCACTTGAGCTTCGAGATCAGCGGCACCAAAGGCACCTTGGCGTTCGATCAGGAGCGCTTGAATGAGCTTCGCCTGTGCCGTGTCGGCCAGGACGGCTTCCAACGCTTGCTGGCCGGCCCTTCCCTGCCCGGTTATGCGGCGTTCAGCCCGGCAGCGGGACACCAACTTGGCTACAACGAGTTAAAGACCCTGGAAGTGCAAGAATTGATCATGGCCGTCGCAGGCCAGGGGACCGATGGCACCGACTTTGAAGCCGCGTGGGAAGTGGAGCGGTTGGCGACGGCGATTCGTGTGGCTGCCCAGGAAGAACGTTGGGTCAACGTGAACTCGGTTTGAACATGTGGGAGGGGGCTTGCTCCCGATGGCGGTGTGTCAGACGAAGATGTTCCAACTGGGCCACCGCCATCGGGGGCAAGCCCCCTCCCACATTTAGATCGCCTACACACATTTAAATCAGCGCAAGGCTCGGCGCAGCACTTTACCCACGGTGGTTTTAGGCAACTCGGTGGTGCGAAACTCCACATACCTGGGCACCTTGTAACCCGTCAGGTATTCCCGGCAATGGGCGAGGATCTGTTCCTGGGTCAGGTTCGGGTCCTTGCGCACCACGATGATCTTCACTTTCTCGCCCGTGACGCCGTCCTCCACGCCAATCGCGGCTACTTCGCCTACGCCGGGGTGCATCGCCACCACGTCTTCGATTTCATTCGGATACACGTTGAAGCCCGAGACCAGGATCATGTCCTTCTTGCGGTCCACCAGGCGGATATAGCCGCGCTCGTCCATCACGCCAATATCGCCGGTGGACAACCAGCCCTGCGCATCCAGCACCTCGGCGGTTGCCTCGGGGCGTTTCCAGTAGCCCTGCATCACCTGCGGGCCACGCACTTGCAGTTCGCCCTGCTCGCCAATGTCGGCGAGTTCACCGTCCTCACGCATAAAGCGCACCCAGGTGGACGGCAACGGCACACCGATGCTGCCGGTGAATTCCATCTCGCGCATGCGCGCAATGTTGATCGGGCTGATGCTCACTACCGGCGAGCACTCGGTCAGGCCATAACCTTCGATGATCGGCAGCCCAGTGACTTCCTTCCAGCGCTTGGCCACCGCCGTATGGGTGGCCATGCCGCCGGCGATCACCATGCGCAGATCGGAAAAGTCCCGCGCGCAGAACTCCTTGTTTTCCAGCAAGCCGTTAAACAGTGTGTTGACCCCGGCAATGCCGTTGAAGCGCTCCTTGCGCAGGATCATCTGCACCCGTTTCACGTCCCGTGGGTTGGCGATGAGGATGTTGCGCCCGCCCAGGCACATGAACATCAGGCAGTTCACCGTCAGGGAAAAGATGTGGTAAAGCGGCAGCAACGTGACGTTGGTTTCCTGCTTGTGTTGGTCCAGTTGATCGCCGACCCACGCCTTGGCCTGCAGCAGGTTGGCGATGATATTGCGGTGGCTGAGCATCACGCCTTTGGCGTCGCCAGTGGTGCCGCCGGTGTATTGCAGGAAGGCCAGGTCATCCAGGGCCATGCTCACCGGAAAGTGGTTGAGGGCCCGCCCCTGTTTCAACACCCGATTGAAACGTACCGCCCCCGGCAGCTTGAACGCGGGTACCTGCTTCTGCACGCTGCGCAGGATGAAGTTCATTGCCGCGCCCTTGAAGGTGCCGAGCAAGTCGCCGATGGCCGCGATTACCACGCGCTTGACGCTGCTGCCAGCCACAACCTTCTCCAGGGTGTGGGCGAAGTTTTCGAAGATCACCACCGTCTCGGCGCCGCTGTCCTTGAGCAAGTGTTTGAGTTCGTGGGCGGTGTACAGCGGGTTGACGTTGACCACCACCGCGCCAGCCAGGATGGTGCCGAGCAGGCAGATCGGGTACTGCAAGCAATTGGGCATCATCAGCGCCACACGGTCGCCCGGCTGTACGCCCTGGCCCTGGAGCCAGGCGGCAAACGCAATGCCTTGGACCTGCCAGTCGGCGTAGGTCATTTCAGTGCCGATGCTGACGTAAGCCACGCGCTCACGGAATTTTTCCAGGTGCTCCAGGAATACTTCCCGCAGCGATGGGTATTCCTCAATCGCGGCATCAATGTCTGCCGGGACGCCGGGCAGATAAGCGTTCAACCACACGCGTTCGGTGTGTTCCTGGCTGATAGCGTTCATGGCAGTCTCCTTATTGTTATTTTGGGTAGCGCTACTTTTCGACAATGGCGGTAATGCCCAGCCCGCCCGCTGCACAGATCGAGATCAAACCGCGCCCGCCGCCGCGCTCGTGGATGGCCTTGGCCAACGCCGCCAATTGCCGGCCACCGGTGGCGGCAAACGGATGACCGCAGCCGAGGGAACCGCCGTTGACGTTCATTTTGGCGCGGTCGATGACGCCCAGCGGCGCGTCGAGGCCCAGGCGTTCGCGGCAATAGTCGGCGTCTTCCCAGGCCTTGAGGGTGCACAACACCTGAGCGGCAAAGGCTTCGTGGATTTCGAAAAAATCGAAGTCGGCAAAGCTCAGGCCTTCGCGCTTGAGCATGCGCGGCACGGCATAGGCCGGGGCCATCAGCAGACCTTCGGTGCCGTCGACAAAATTCACCGCGGCGGTTTCGCCGGTGCGTAGGTAAGCCAGCACCGGCCAGCCGTTGGCGGCCGCCCACTCTTCGCTGGCAAGCAGCACCACCGAGGCGCCATCGGTCAGAGGCGTGGAGTTGCCCGCTGTGAGCGTGCCGTTCTGGCGGTCGTAGGCTGGAGATAGACCGGCGAGTTTTTCCAGGCTGGCGTCGGCCCGCAGATTGTTGTCACGGGTCAGGCCGCGGTGGGGGCTGATCAGGTCCTCGAAGAAACCGCGTTTGTACGCGGCATCCAGGCGTTGGTGGCTAGTGAGGGTCAGCTCATCTTGGGCCAGGCGCTTGATCTGCCAGCGCTTGGCCATTTCTTCGCAGTGCTCGCCCATGGACAAACCGGTGCGCGGCTCGCCGTTGCGTGGCAGCAGCGGTTTGAAAAACATCGACGGCCGCGCCTTCAGCAGAGCCTTGAGCTTGTCGCCCAAGCCCTTGGCGCGGTTGGCTGCGAGCAAGGTATGGCGCAAGGATTCGTTGATGCCGATGGGGGCGTCGGAGGTGGTATCGGCGCCACCGGCAATGCCTACTTCGATCTGGCCCAGGGCGATTTTATTCGCCACCAGCAATGCCGCTTCCAGGCCCGTGCCGCAGGCTTGTTGCAGATCGTAGGCCGGGGTCTCGGGGGACAAGGTGGTTGATAGCAGGGACTCACGTGCGAGGTTGAAATCCCGCGAATGCTTGATCACCGCGCCGGCAGCAAACTCGCCCAGGCGCTGGCCGTGCAGGTTGTAACGGTCGACCAAGCCTTGCAGCGCCGCTACCAGCAAATCCTGGTTGCTGTCGTGGGCATACACCGTGTTGGAACGGGCAAAAGGGATACGGTTGCCGCCGATAATCGCCACGCGGCGGGTCGGGGCCGGATTGAAGCTGTAGTCACTCATGTATGGCTCTCATTCCAGACAAATAGCCCGCGCATATGGGGTTTGTCGCCGGCGAAATTGCGCACTTCGAATTCGCGACGCGGGCCGGTCACAGGGTGTTGCCACAGGGCAACTTGGCCGGGCAAAAAGATCGGCAACTTGAAGTCGCAATGGGCTTCGGCCTGATCCAATCCACCGGGCGGTTGCTGGGCGGCCAAGGCGCGGCCAAGCGTCCACATGCCGTGGGCGATGGCGCGGCGGAAACCGAAGAGTTTTGCGCCGATCACCGAGGTGTGGATCGGGTTGAAATCCCCCGAAACCTTGGCGAAGCGCCGGCCCAGGTCGGCGGGTAAAACCCAGCGCTGGGTGCGCAGCAGGCCGTGTTCCTGCAATGGCAACGCGTCGCCCCAGGGCTCGCCGATCGGGTCTTTTACGTCGCGGCGCAGGTAGAGGCTGTCGCTTTCCCACGCCAGGGTGCCGGCGCTGTAAGCGCGTGTGGCGATGCTCAGCGCCTGGCCCTTGGGATGGGCGACCCAGCGCTCGGCATACACCTCCAGGCGCAAGGCCTGACCTTCGTGCAGGCGCTGGTGCTGACGAATGCGATTGGCCAAGTGCACCATGCCGCTGGCCGGGTACGGGAAGCTTGGCCGGGTCAACAGCATCAAGTGCAGCGGGAACGCCAGCACATGGGGATAGGACAGCGGCACACCCTGCTCGCGCCGGAACCCGCAGGCACGGCCATAGGCGGCGATGCCTGCGGCGGATAACCCCACCGCCGAGCGCACCAGCCGCTCCTTGGGCAGTACCGGCGCGCCGTCGAACTTGGGCTTACGCAGGGCGCGTACGCCATCCAGCAACAACTGGGTGCGCGAGGGCGGCGGGTCAATAATCTGGGTCACGTAGTCCATGGCTCAGGCTCCCAGCAGACTTTGGCCGCACACACGAACGACTTGGCCATTGACGCCACCCGACGCGGGATGCGCCAACCAGGCGATGGTCTCGGCCACATCGATGGGCTGCCCGCCCTGGCTCATAGAGTTCATGCGCCGCCCTGCTTCGCGAATCATCAGGGGGATCTTTGCTGTCATCTGGGTCTCGATAAACCCCGGCGCTACGGCATTCACCGTCACCTGCTGCGTGGCGGCGCGTGTCGCGAGGCCTTGCACCAGGCCGATCACGCCAGCCTTGGAGGTGGCGTAGTTGCTTTGGCCGAGGTTGCCGGCAATACCGGAAATCGATGACACACACACAATGCGCCCACCGGGATTAAGCCCCTGGTTTTCCATCAATGCGGTGCTCAGGTGCAACGGTGCTTCGAGGTTGACCGCCAGCACATCGCGCCAGGCCGCTTCGGGCATTTTTGCGATGGTCTTGTCGCGGGTGATGCCGGCGTTGTGCACCACCACATCGAACGCGCCGTATTGGCTGACGTGGGCCAGCAACGACGAGGCTGCGTCCGGCGCGGTGATGTCCAGGGGCAACGCTGAACCATCGACGCTGGCGGCGGCCTGTTCCAACGATTGCTGGGCCTGGGGCACGTCCACACACACCACGTGCGCCCCTTCACGCGCCAAGACTTGGGCGATGGCCAAACCGATGCCACGGGAAGCGCCAGTGACCAGCGCACGTCGGCCAGCGAAAGGCTTGTCCCAGTTGACACTAGGGTTGCCATCTACCGGTTTTTCCAATCGCACCACTTGCCCCGACACATAGGCCGAACGCCGCGACAGGAAGAAACGCAGGCTGCTGTCCAACCCGTCTTCGGCACCCGGCGCAACATAAAGCAACTGGACGGTGATCGCCCGACGCAGCTCCTTGGCCAGCGAACGCACCAGCCCTTCGAGGGCGCGTTGGGCGACGGCGTGGGGCAAGTCCGCGCAATGCTCCGGTGCAGTGCCGAGCACCACCACCCGTGCGTGTTGGCCCAGGCGCTTGGCGTTGGCGTGGAAGAATACGTACAGCTCATCCAACTGTTTAAGGTCGACCACCGCGCTGGCGTCATACACCGCGCCCTGGGCCTTGACCGTGGACGGCGCCTTGAGCGTTGCCGGGGTAGCCGCGACCGTGTCGGTGGCGCTGAAGACCTGGTGCACCTGGGAGGCCAGGCGCCCTGCCCCGGCGACAATCACCGGATTAGCCAGGCCCGGCTGACCGCTGCGATGGCGTTGCAACGGCACGGGCTGGGGCAAGCCCACTGCCTGGGCCAGGCGACGGCCCCAGGGGGAATTGACGAACGATAGGTAGCTGTCACTCATATCAGCATTCACTCACAACACATTCTGACCTTGTAAACCCGGTCCATGTGGGAGGGGCATGCCCCCGATAGCGGTGGTCAGCCAATGAGTCGGTGACTGATGGATTGCTATCGGGTGCAAGCGCCCTCCCACACTGGCCGCGTTTGTCCTAGTTGACCGAGGCGTTTTCGCTTTGGCTGCTGCGCCGCTTGGTGGCCGGTTCCAACGCCTGCTTGCGCTGCTGCAATGCTTCCAGCAAACCAAAGTCCTGCGGGAAGTCATCCACCTGGATACCGTGATCGGCGTATTCCACATAGCGCGCGAGCAAGGCGTCTTCGTCGTCGCTGATCAAGTCCAGCGCCCTGGCCTTGACGCGCCAGGTGGTGAAAGCCGTGGCGGAAATAGGCATCGGTTCGAGCACGCCTTGCTTGATGGCAGGCTTGAGCCGGGCGTCGATCAGCTCCACTTGTGGCAGCAGACGGAAGCCCAACTCGCCATACGCCAACTTGTCGATTTCGGGACGTGGAATGTAGGAATTGGCCAACAACCGGTCACGGGTCTCGCCCGGTGTCTGCACCACATCGGCCACCTGGGCCAGTAGGCGATCCGACGGTTTGCGCAGCGGAATGCCGAACGGGAACGTCAGGCCGCGCACCACGGCGGCGGCGGCTTTGGAGGGGTAGTTTTCCAGCACTTCGGCAAGGGCTTCATGAGCACGCACTAGCGCATCCTGAGCCGACCAGTGCACCAGCGGCAGGTCTGACTGAGGCCGGCCGTCATCCTCGAAACGCTTGAGCACGCAGGACAAAATGTACAGCTGCGACAGAATATCCCCCAGACGCCCGGTGATACTTTCCTTGCGCTTGAGGGCACCGCCCAGCACACCCATGGAAATGTCCGAGATCAGCGCCAGCACCACCGACAGACGATTGGCCTGGCGGTAGTAGGACGCCAGCGCGGGGTCGGTCTTGGCAGGTGCAGAAATCAGACGACCGCCTGTCAGCGAATGCACCGCCGCACGTACGGTGTTGGCCAGCACGAAACTCACGTGGCCGAACATCGCGCTGTCAAAGTCTTCCAGCGCCTTACGCCGGTCCGGGTTGCGCGCCGCTTCCATCTCACGGAACACATAGGGATGGCAACGGATCAGGCCTTGGCCAAAGATGATGAGGCAGCGCGTCATGATATTCGCGCCTTCCACCGTGATGGCGATGGGGCTTTGCTGATACGCACGGGCCAGGAAGTTATTCGGGCCCATGCAAATGCCCTTGCCGGCGACGATGTCCATGCCGTCGTTGACGATGATTCGCGCACGCTCGGTGACGTGGTACTTCGCAATGGCGGAGATCACCGAAGGTTTCTCGCCGGCATCCAGGGACGCTACCGATACCTTGCGCACCGCATCGCAGGCATACAAATGCCCGGCCATGCGCGCCAGAGGTGCCTGCACCCCTTCGAACTTGCCGATGGGCAGGCCGAACTGCTTGCGCATCGCGGCATAAGCCGTAGTGCCACGCACCGCAACCTTGGCCAGGCCGACGTTGGCCGACGGCAACGAAATGGCACGGCCCGCTGCTAGGCACTCCATCAGCATGCGCCAGCCATTACCGACTTGTTCACGGCCGCCGATCACCCATTCCAACGGGATGAAGACGTCCTTGCCGGTGGTTGGGCCGTTCTGGAATACGGCGTTAAGTGGCCAATGGCGGCGACCGCTGTTTACGCCGGGGTGGGACGTGGGGATCAGTGCGCAGGTGATGCCGAGCGAACCTTTCGGGCCCAGCAAGCCGTCCGGGTCTTCAGCGCGAAACGCCAGGCCCAGCACGGTGGCGATGGGGCCGAGGGTGATATAGCGCTTGTCCCAGGTCACTTTGAAACCCAGCACCTCTTCGCCCTCGTGCATGCCCTTACAGACAATACCCAAGTCTGGAATGGCCCCGGCATCCGAGCCCGCATACGGGCTGGTCAGGGCAAAGCACGGGATGTCTTCACCCCGAGCCAGGCGCGGCAGGTAGTAATTACGTTGGGCGTCGGTGCCGTAGTGCAGCAACAGCTCGGCCGGGCCGAGGGAGTTGGGCACCATCACCGAAATCGCCGCCGCCGAGCAGCGCGTCGACAGCTTCATCACCACTTGCGAATGGGCATAGTGGGAGAAGCCTTTGCCGCCGTACTGCTTGGGAATGATCATGCCGAGGAAACCGGCATCCTTGGTGTACTGCCAGCCTTCGGGGGACATGTCCTGCCAGACCTGGGTGGTTTCCCAGTCGTTGGCGATGTCGCACAAGGTTTCCACTTCATTGTCGAGGAAGGCTTGCTCCTCGGCGCTGAGGCTGGCCGGCGCGGCTTGCAACAGGCGCTGCCAATCGGGTTTGCCGCTGAACAACTCGGCGTCCCACCACACGGTACCGGACTCGATAGCCGCACGCTCGGTGTCGGACATTGCCGGCATGATCGTGCGAAAGAGGCCGAGGGCCTTGCTGGTGAGCAAGGTGCGACGCAGGGGTTTGATCGTCATCAGCAACGCGGGCGCGATCACCAGCAGCGCCGCGACGCTGGCCCCAAAACCTGCCACCACGTTGAACACGTAACCCAGTGCCAACCAGATCAAGCCGGCCCCTAACCACAGGGTCGCGGCAGCTTGTCGATACGCCAGGGCAATCGCGGCTGCGAAACCCACCAATAACCAGATAACCATGGGGATACCTCTACTCGATTCAGGGCGTGGTTTACGTGCGCAAGGTCGAATTGACCTGCGGCTTAAAGCCACACTACAAACTTGGAAAGCTAATTTCAAATTTTGTTTTGAAATTTTTATTTAATGCTTGAGCAAAAAAATAGCGACTGAACCTGTCAGCCGAATCAACGCGAATTGGACGAAATCGGAACGGGTCGCGTGGGCGACCCCTTCGTTGCATTACCGGTGAAAAACCTGCAGAAAGATGCGCTGACTGCGGGCTTCGCACCGGCACGGCGTAACACAGGATCAGAAGTTGTAAGTGACCCCCAGGCTCACGACATCGCCATAGGCTTCGGCCTTGCCGTCCAGGGTTGCCCCCCCGAGACGATCCTGGTTCTGGGTTTTCAACTTGGCTTTTTCCACGAACTGGTGGGAGTAGGAGCCGTCGATGCCCAGGCCTGGAATCGCTCTGATTTTGTAACCGAAGCCCAGCGAGGTGAAGATCCGGTCGCCATCCGGGATACGCGGGTCGCGGGTGGAGTTACGGGTAGGTGTCTGGTCCGTCGCAACACCGGCGCGCAACGTGAAATCATCGGTGAGCTTATAGTCGCCGCCGAGAGACACCATCCAGGCGTCCTTGTAGTTGTAAGGGATGGCAACGATGGTCGACCCCTCAGACTTCAGGGTCAGGTTTTTGAATGACGACCATTGGGTCCACAAGACACTGGCACCGAGGGTAAAACGATCATTGAACTGGTGAACCCAATCAATCGCTGCGCTGGCAGGAACGTCCAATTGGGTGGAGGCTTTACCGTTCATTTGAAGGTTGAGACCTGGATACAAAATGCCCGGCAACCCGGCGTCGATCAGGCCCTGGGAGCCTTCGTCAGCGTAGATGTTGTATTTGCCTTCAAGCTTGTTCTTGATCTTGGCGTGGTAGTTCAAACCCAGCGTGTCTTGTGGGGTTGGCTTCCAGGCCAGGCCGGCAAACCAGCCCACCGAGGTATTGTCGACTTTGACTCGCATGAGCGAGTAGCCAATGCCCGCCGGGAATGGGATCGAATTCGGAGCAAGTGCAGCGGCGGCATAGAGGTCAACGTTCTGGCTGACGAAGCCTTTGGTGTGCTGAACAATCGCGCCACCGCCGATGGAAAACTCATCGTTGACCTTGAACGAAAGCGACCCCGTCAACCCGACGGTTTCGATGCGCGTGTCAACCGCAAAATCCCGGCCCTTCCAGTCATTGTCCCAGGTGGTACGTGCGCCCATGGGCACCACTTGGCTGAGACCGAAAGCGAAACGGTCACCGATCGGCATGACCATGAATCCGGTCGGCACCCAGGCGGTAAAACCGCCCTGCCCTCCATCACCATCGCGGGGCACGGAATTGAACTCAAAGGTATCGGGGTTAACAGTCGTGGTGGAGGTCGGATTGCCTGCGTAGTCTTTGGCGGTACCTTTGTAGTGAATATTGATACGCGCGTAGTCAACGTTGAACTGCGAGATATTGTGATCAATGAACGCCATCGCCGCCGGGTTGTTGTAAGCCGATGACGGATCATCCTTAAACATCGAACCACCACCGAACGCGCGGCCCCAGCCTTCCGCCCCGAACGTCGGAGTAGAGAACCCACCGGCTTGCGCACTGCCGGTTATAACCATCAGGCCGCCGATAACGGCCAGGTTTATTAACGTGCGTGCGTGTGCTTTCTTATTATTCATGCCCGACTCCTTATAGTTGTTAAGCACCGATATCGGTTTTTCCGAACCCGGTTTACTTCAACAAGTGCCTCTTGCCAGGCACTTGCTCACTGCAATTCATGACCGTCCCATCCAGCACCCAGGCCATTTACGGAGAAACAGTAAACGCCGGACTGGGTGAAGCAGTGAGACCTGTGATCGTGCAAGCACCCACTGTTTGAGGGCTTGTGATGCTCAGGGTGTTAGTAGAGTTTTTCCAGATAACACTGATGTTCACTGGAGAACTGCTGCAGTCCGATGCAACCTTTAACTTCAACGCACCAAGCGTTCCGGGGAACACGTCGGGGCCGCTACCTGTCAGCTTCAAACGCCACACAAAATTACTCGCGACAGGAATTGAGCATATGGGGTTTGAACCGCTGAACACGGCACTGGTAATCGCTGCAACTGATCCATCAGATGCAACCGAACCGGCCATCGCGAAGTTGCAAGTCACTGGTACATTAAGACTAAGGGGAGACTTTATAGTAATAGTGCCCGCCGTGGTAAATGCGCTACCGGCAGGGGCAATAGTGGCCGCACTGGCCGTCGATATGGCCCCACCGCAAAGAGCAAAGAGTGTTACACAACCGAACGTTTTCAAGCTTTTCATTGTTATTCCTCACAGGGTCTGGCGAGTCACTTCGCCTATGCGTAGCGCCACTGATCAGATGAAATGCTAAAGCCCAATAGACTGCGTGCGGCTGTTCTCTTAATACTCATGCGCCACTCCTTATTGTTGTATTCCACCCTTGCAAACTTTTTCAAACAAGTGCCTCTTACGAGGCACTTGCCAGTTTCAACGTGTGATCATCACGTCAAGTACTCAGGGTACTTATGGGCTAACGGTGAACGCTGGACTTGGAACAGCGGTAAGGGCGGTAATTGTGCAAGAGCCCACGGTTTGAGGCGTAGAAATACCCAGCGTGTTGGTGGAGTTCTTCCAGTTGACCGCGATGGTCACCGGCGTAGCGCTGCAGTCAGAGGCGATTTTGAATTTCACACCCGAAACAGTGCCGGTGAACGCGTCAGGCCCGGTACCAGCGACCGTCAGCGGCCATGGCAGGTTGCTCAACACTGGAACGCCGCACAGCGGGTTGGAACCGCTGACCGTGGCGCCGGTAATCGAAGCTCCAGCACCACCACTCGCCACGGTACCGGTGAAGATAATGTTGCAAGTGACCGGGATATTCAGGGACGCCGGCGACTTAACGGTGATAGAGCCCGAGGTGGTAAAAGCGGCACCAGCAGGTGCAATGGTCGCGGCGTTTGCCATCGAAACGGCACCAAAGCACAGAGCAAAAGAAGTTGCACAAACGAGGGTTTTCAAACTTTTCATTGTTTTTCCTCACATGTAATGGCGAGTCATTCGCCAGGGGGTAATGGCCATGAACGAGAGGTCACGGTGAAACTGCAGAACTTCCCTTTCCAGCCAAATCTCAATTCAATTACCGCTCTAAACGTGGACGGCGTTATTCAACAACTTTGAAGGTGGGCGGCATCTTGATCGACACCGTCTTGATCTTGCAGTCTTCGCCAATGGGGACATTGGCCGCTTCCAACTTTCCGGTGGCGTTGTCCCACGTGCCATCAGCGGTAGAAGGCCCGCACTTGCCGCCCAGTCCGAAGGCGTGCACATCCACGCTGATATTCGACATGGAACCGCTTTTGGTGTCTTTGGCCACCAGCACCCACGGCAAGTTGGTGGCTTCGACCCGGCTGCACTTGAGGCCGCCATCGAACTCAACTTTGTCGACATTCACGGATGAACCATCGGCCGCAACTTTGCCCGCGACCTTAATGGTGCAGTCGGCGCTGATCAGCGCCCCCTTGGAAAAACTGATGGGGCCTTGGGCGGTGAACGCACTGCCGGCCGGTTCGATACGGGCGGCCTGGGCCTGGTGATAAACGATCAGGCCCAGTGCAGCCAATAGAATATGGGTAGTGAACTTGGCAGGTGATTGCATGGTGTACGTCCTTCCCTTTAATTATTGTTGTTCGGGTCAAACCACTTCCTCGGGGCGATAAAATCCTGCGCGGCATTTAAGGCCCCGAGTACACAACTGGGTATTACTTCATGTCAGAACGGCTTGGCGCTGTTGCTGTACTTCTCCAGATACTTCAATCGTTGTGAGGGCTGAAGATTGGTCAGGCTGATATCCCCGGCGTAATGATTAAGCACCCGATGGTCCATGCGCCGGCGCCATAAGTAAGGTACATAGGCCCATACAATCATGCTCGCGTACCCATAGGGCAGTTGCGGCGATTCATCAAAGTGGCGCAGCGACTGATAACTGCGCGTGGGGTTGGCGTGGTGGTCGGAGTGCCGCTGCAACTGGAACAGAAAGATATTGGTGACAATCCGATTACTGTTCCAGGAGTGCCGAGGCGAGCAGCGTTCATAACGACCATTGGGTAACTTCTGGCGTTTCAGGCCGTAGTGTTCGACATAGTTCACGACTTCCAGCAACGAGAACCCGTAGATGCCCTGGATAATCAAGAAGGGAATCACCGCCGCCCCCAGCCAGGCAATCATCGCGCCCCACAGCACTACGCTGTACATCCAGGCACTGAGTACACCGTTCTTCCAGTGCCAGGCCGGCAGGCCGAGTTTGCGCAAGCGTTCACGCTCCAGGTTCCACGCTGAGTGCGCACTGAACCACACCGAGCGCGGCAGGAAGGCCCAGAAACTTTCGCCCAGGCGCGAGCTGGCCGGGTCTTCTGGCGTGGCGACACGCACATGGTGACCACGGTTGTGCTCGGTGTAGAAGTGCCCGTAGAAGGTCGGTGCCAATGTGACCTTGGCCAGGAACACTTCCAAGGCGTTGGGTTTGTGCCCCAGTTCATGGGCAGTGTTGATGGCAATGCCGGTGGCGGCGCCGGTCGACATGGCCATGCCCAAGTAGGTGAACCAGCTCGGTGCGCCATGCAGTTGCGTGCGATCGGTGATGTAACTGGCGGCGTGGACCAGCCAGTTGGAAGGATCAAGGTGAGCGGTGGCGTGCAACAGACCACCTTGGATGATCCATTCGATGCCGCCGGCAGCCAGCCAGCCGGTAATGATCACTGACGAGATGACGAACAGCACGCCGGTGTAGACGATCCAGCGGTAGTAGCGTTGGGTTTCCAGATGGCTGACCGCCGACTCGGGCGGGTTGCTCACGTCTTCGCCGAGCAGGCCGTCAATCAGTGGGATCAGCCCGAAGATCACCAGCACGCCGACCCACCATAACTGCTGGACGCCGGTGAAAATGGCAAGGGAGCCGGACAACAGGGGTGTGGCCAACGGCATGATGCCCAACCACCACAGGTGGCGCTTGCCATCGGTCCACACGCTTGGCGCTGCCAAAGTCTGGTTCATGGCAGCCTCCTTGGCAGGGAGGTGGAAAACAGGTTCAGGGAGCGAAGAAGGCTCCGGGAAATCAACCATGCGATAAAAGACGTTTTTTTCATTTTTATTCGCTCTTAGGCATTTCAAAAATCATTTCAAAACAAACATTGAAATATTTTTTTAAATAAATAACGCGGAATCGTTAGGTCGTCAACTACTTTTTCGAAGCCTTTTTTACGTGACCGAGCAGTCTCTTTTTCAGCCGTTTGGTCAGGTCTCTAGGGCAAGCATTTGCGCCGTTCGAACCCGCAATGAGGACCACGATTATTTGTTCGCCAGGGCAAAGGGCGGATGCAGGACTGTGGCCGTTTGCGCCGGACGCGCGCGCTTGGCCACCTGCAACACCGCCTCAACCACTCGCGCCGTGGCGGTGATCGGCAGCATATGGCCGCGCCCTTCCACCACTTGCAGCTTGAGGCCTGGCACTTTGTCGGCGAGGGCCTGGCCGTGTTTGCGAAAGTCCAGCACCTGGTCTCGCGCGCCATAGATCAGGCCGATGGGCAGCGTCAGTTGCGAGTAGCGCTTGACCATGTCCGGCAGGAAGTCGTTGACCTGTGCGATCTCGCTGGAGGCTGCATAAAAGTTGTCGGGGCGCATGCCCAGCAGCCCGCCGCCCTGGGTGGCGAAATCTTCGGGAGCGGTGTCCGGGGCGAATACGCCCTTGACCACCGAACGCCGGGTCAACAGGCCAATGGGCACGGTGAGGGTATGGGCGACCCAGCGCCGTAACCAGGCCGGTCGCACCGCCAGCGACCAGAACACCAACGGCAAGGTGGGTTGGGGATGGGTCAGCGGCGCCACCAGCACCAGGCCGGATACGGCCTCGGGGTGGTCGAGGGCCAGGGCCAGGGATATCGCTCCGCCCAGGGAATGCCCCAACACCAGGGGCTTTTCCAGGCCCAGTGCTCGCATAAACGCTGCGACCTGCCGCGCCTGGGCCGGCAGGTCCGCTGCCGTGCCTTTATGACGCGTGGAATAACCCGACCCGGGACGGTCGAGGGTGATCACCCGAAAATGCTCACGCAACTGGCCGGACAAGGCATAGGTCAGGTTGCGACTGCTGCCCATCAGCCCGTGAATCATCACCAGGGGTGGGCCTTTGCCCTCTTCTACATAATGAAAGCGCTCGCCATCGACCTCCACCAAGCGCCCATTGATGGGGACAGCGGCTTCAATGCGCCGTGTCATCCAGGCGCTGAAGCCCCATAACACCGCACTTGCGCCCGCCGCAGCGGCAACCCACTCCACAGCCATAGCTCGGTCCTCTGCTTCCCTGCTGCTGGCGACCCGACCGGAATTGGTCAAGGCCTCAGCCATCGCCCGCCCCCTGGACTTTGACCTCATGCGGACCGTGCTCGTCCGTCGGACAAGTGGTGCATACCAAACATGGTCCTAGCGTAGGCGATATTTTCAGGTAGATTATTTAAAATCTTTTTTAAAATAATTAATTCAATTTTTCTTTGCAATGGTGTTTTATCTAAAAGACAAAACAAAAACAGGAGCACATCCGATGCCCATTAAGGACAGCCTATGAATGCCCACAGTGAATCCATCGACATCGCCATCATCGGTTCAGGCTTCGCCGGCCTGTGCATGGCCATCAAACTCAAAGAGGCCGGGTTCACCGACTTCTTTATCGCCGAACAGGCCGAGACCCTCGGCGGTACTTGGCGGGACAACCACTACCCAGGCTGCGCCTGCGATGTGCAGTCCCATGTGTATTCGTTTTCCTTTGCGCCCAACCCGAACTGGACGCGACAGTTCGCGCGCCAAGCGGAAATACGCGCCTACTTGGAGCAATGCGCTGTGCGCTTCGGCCTGGCGCCTTACCTGCGTTTCAACAAGGGCCTTGAACGCGCAGTATTCGATGAGCAGCAGCAACGCTGGCAATTGAGCTTCAGCGATGGCCGGCACGTGAGCGCACGGGTGCTGGTATCGGGTATGGGCGGCCTGTCGCGCCCGGCGCTGCCGGAGATTCCAGGCCTGGAGAACTTCAAGGGCAAGCGCTTCCACTCCCAGCAGTGGGACCATGACTATTCCTTGAAAGGCAAACGCGTGGCGGTGATCGGCACCGGCGCCAGTGCCATCCAGTTCGTGCCGCAGATTGCGCCGCAGGTGGCCCACCTGGACCTGTTCCAGCGCACGCCACCGTGGATCATGCCCAAGCCTGACCGGGCAATTTCGCCCGTCGAACGCTGGCTGTTCAAGCACCTGCCTTTTACCCAGCGCCTGGTGCGCGGCGCCTTTTACTGGGCGCTGGAAGGTCGCGTAGTGGGCTTTGCCCTGCACCCGAGGCTGATGAAGATGGTGCAGAAAATCGCCCAACGCCATCTGCACAAGCAAGTGGCCCGCCCGTCCCTGCGCAAGACCCTGACGCCGGACTACACCATCGGCTGCAAGCGCGTGCTGATCTCCAATGACTACTACCCGGCGCTGTCGCGCAGCAATGTCGAGGTGGTCACCGACCGCGTGCTGCGCATAGAAGCAGACGGCGTGATCACCGCCGACGGCATCAAGCACCCGGCCGATTGCCTGATCTTCGGCACCGGCTTCCAAGCTACCGACCCCGTGCCCCGCGACTGCATCATCGGGCGCGACGGTGTGGACCTGATGGACGCCTGGCACGACGGCGCCCATGCCTACAAGGGTACGACGGTACCGGGTTATCCCAACCTGTTTTTGATCGTCGGGCCCAATACCGGTCTGGGGCATAACTCGATGATCCTGATGATCGAGGCGCAGGTGACCTACATCCTCGACGCACTCAAGCAGATGCAGCGCCAGCGCATCGCCACAGTGGACGTCAAGCCGGCGGTAGAACAAGCGTACAACCGCCAACTGCAGGACCAACTCAAGCGCACCATCTGGAACACCGGCGGTTGCCAGAGCTGGTACCTCGACCCGCGCACCGGCAAAAACACCACCCTGTGGCCCGGCTCCACGTGGCGCTTCAAGCAGGTCACGCGACAGTTTGCGCTCAAGGACTATGAAGTCGATCGGTTACCGCTCAATACGCTCGCCCGTCGCGCGGCGGCCGCCCATTCCACCGCAGAAGGCAGCCTGTCATGAAGTCATTCAACGGTCGCGTGGCGGCCATCACTGGCGCGGCATCCGGCATGGGTCGCGCGTTGGCTCTGGCACTCGCGCGGGAAGGTTGCCATCTGGCGCTGGCGGACAAAAACGCCTCAGGCCTGGAGCAAACCCTGACGCTGATCAAGACCTCCACCCTGTCACCCGTGATGATCACCACCCAGGTGCTGGACGTGTCCGATCGCCAGGCCATGGAAGAATGGGCCGCGCGTTGCATGGCTGAGCACGGCCAGGTCAACCTGGTGTTCAACAATGCCGGGGTGGCCCTCTCCAGCACCGTGGAGGGCGTGGACTATGCCGACCTGGAATGGATTGTCGGCATCAACTTCTGGGGAGTAGTCCACGGCACCAAGGCGTTCCTGCCCTATCTCAAAGCCAGCGGCGAAGGTCATGTAATCAACACCTCCAGCGTGTTTGGCCTGTTTGCCCAACCGGGAATGAGCGGCTACAACGCCACTAAATTCGCCGTGCGCGGCTTCACCGAAGCACTGCGCCAGGAACTGGATCTGCAACGCTGCGGCGTATCGGCCACCTGCGTTCACCCCGGTGGCATTCGGACCGACATCTGCCGCAGCAGCCGCATCGACGCGAACATGACCGGCTTCTTGATCCACAGCGAACAGCAAGCCCGCGCCGATTTCGAAAAACTCTTCATCACCGATGCCGACCAGGCCGCCAAAGTGATCCTCCAAGGCATCCGCAAAAACAAACGCCGCGTGCTGATCGGCCGCGATGCGTATTTCCTCGACCTGCTCGCCCGTTGCCTGCCCGCGGCCTATCAAGCGTTGGTGGTGTTCGCCAGCAAACGCATGGCGCCCAAGCAACGCAGGCCAGTATTTGAAACCAATGACGAACCCCGTCTCTGAACAGGAGCACGCACTATGCTGCCTATCCGCCGCGACGTCCGTTTTGTCCTGCCCGCCGAGCGCATCACCAACTGGCACGAACAGGGCCCGTTCATCACGCATTTTTTCAATGCCCTGTCCCTGCTGTTTCCCCAGGGCGAGCTGTTTTTCATGGACAGCGTGCGCCACTACCGCCAGCGCGTGGAGGACCCTGCGCTGAAAAAAGAGATCCAGGGCTTTATCGGTCAGGAGGCGATGCACAGCCGTGAACACGTGGCCTACAACGACCTGATGCAAGCGGCAGGGCTGCCGGCACACACCCTGGACCGTCGTCTCAAGTTCGTCCTGGACCTGCAGAAAAAACACTTTCCGCCCGCCTTCAACCTGGCAATCACCATTGCCCTTGAGCACTACACAGCGATGCTTGCGGAAATCCTGCTCAGTGATCCGTCCCGCTTTGGCGACTCACTCAAGGGCTACCAGCAGATGTGGTACTGGCACGCTCTGGAGGAAACCGAACACAAGGCTGTGGCCTTCGACGTGTGGAATACGGTGATCAAGCCCGGCCCCAAGCGCTATCTGCTGCGCACCGGCGCCATGCTGACCACCACGGTGTTCTTCTGGCTGGTCGTACTGGATTTCCACGTACGCCTCTTGATCGCAGACCGTAAGGCCGGCGGGCACCTCAAAGGCTTCTGGCGCATGCTGAAGTTTCTGTATGGGCCCAAGGGAGTTTTCCCACGGATGCTGCGGCCTTGGCTGCACTACTTCAAACCCGGCTTTCATCCATGGGACCACGATAACCGGGCGCGCCTGGAGGGCATCGACAGCCTGATCGAAGACATCGAACAGACTCAGCGCGGCTACTAGGCTTGCGCCAAGGCTTCACGCTCGCGCACAAAGCCTTCCAACTGATCGCCCGGCAGTGCCTTGCTGAAATACCAGCCCTGGATAATCAACTCAGGGCCGGTGTTCAGGAAGGCCAACTGCTCGGCGGTCTCCACACCCTCCACCACCACGCCCAGGTTCAGCGCTTCGCAGAAACGCAGCATGCCGGTCAGCACTTGGGCGCCTTTGGGATCGTGTTGGGCCACCACGAAACTGCGATCGATTTTGATGAAGTCCACCGGGAATTGGTGCAGATAGCTCAGGGCCGAAAACCCGGTGCCGAAGTCATCGATATAGACCTTGGCGCCGATGTCCTGCAATTTGCGGATGGTCTGGCGCGTGGCCGGGATGTCGCTGATCAGCGCGTCTTCGGTGATTTCCACCGACACCTGGCCATGGGCCTGAGCGAGGATTTCCACGAGGCGTTCGCCATAGGCCGCGTCGGTCAGGGTCGCGCTGGAAATGTTGATGGTCATGGGCAGCGCAAAACCGAGCTTTTGCCACTTCTGATACTGACGAATCGCCTGGGACGCCACCCACACATCCACGTCCGGCATCAGCCGCGCCTGCGCCAACCATTGCAGGAATTCCCACGGCGAGTGCACGGTGCCCTTGGCATCGCGGGCGCGCATCAGCGCTTCGCAGCCAGTACACAGGCCGGTGCGTGTCGAGACCTGCGGCTGGAATTCAAGGTAGAACTCGTAGTCGCTGATCTGCTGGATGTGGCTCAGTTCATTGGCTTGGCGCGCGAAGGTCCTGTGGGACGCCAGCACCGGGTCCAGCTCGCGCAGCCGGCCTTTCTCTTCGAGGCCTCGGAAGGTCATGTCGAGGGATTTCAGGTACACCGTGCCACCTTCAGCGGCCTGGCGATGGATTGCACGTACATACGGCGCGTACACCAGGGTGCCCAGGGCCAATAGCGTTACTTGCAGCGCGACTGCGGCCAGATCGCCGTGGGTGCTCAGGTAGGCATTGAGCAATACCGGGGAAGTGAACGGCACGCTGGCCACCGCGGGAGATACCCACCCCAACTCCACCACGGTCAACGCCACCATTGCGTTCAGGGCAGGGACTACCAGAAACGGAATGAACAGGCGTGGGTTGAGGATGATCGGCAGGCCGAACAGCAGGACTTCACTGACGTTGAACAGCGAGAGCGGCAAGCTCGCCACGGCCAGCAGGCGCATCGACTGACTCTTGGAAAACAGCAGGATTGCCACCAGCAAGCACAATGCACCGCCCGAGCCGCCGATAAAGGCAAAACTGCCCAATAGGCCGCTGTTGAGTACATATTTGATCGGCTCACCTGCTGCCAGCGCGGCGCCGTTGAGCACCACCGCCTGATCCAGTACGTCGAACAGCGGTTGCATGGCGTACACGCCGTGGATCCCGAAAAACCACAACAGCGAGTTCATCAACGTGACAAACAAACCGCTGCCATAGGGCGACTCCAGGGCTTCAATCACCTGGGGCCCCTGCAACTGCGCCACGTAAGGAATCTGCAGCAACAAAGACAGCGCCACCACCAGCGCCAGAGCGGTGATGGCACCGGGCACCACCATATTGATCGTACCCCGCAGGTTGTGCCCTACCAGGTCTTCATTGACCAGGCGGGTCCAGCGGTAGCGGTACAGCCAGGCCATGGCCGGCACATTCAGCAGCGGTGAGGCAATGGCGATAAACAGGACGAACGTGGCAGACGCGCGGGGGTATTCGCGCAGGATAAAGGTCGCGACCACTACATGGGCCAGGCACAGAAACGCCACCGGTAGCTGCGGCAGGCGGTACTGGATCGCCAGCATGTAACCGATGGAAGCCGCCACCAGCAGCGGAATCACTGAACTGATCTGGTTGTGCAACCCTGCGAGGAGCGCTACCACTTGCGGATCGAACCCCAGTACCCGCGCACATTCGGACAGGATCAGAAAACCCGCTGACACCAGCAGGCACGGCAGGATCCACAGCAGCCCTTCGCGGATCGCACGCAACGACTCGGTACTGGCCAAGGCAGCCAGACGCTGGGTGAAGAACAGTTTGAACAGCGTTTGCGCCATGACCCACCCTCTGCCCATCGCCCTCTGCCCATGGAAGGCAGTGCCCAAAATACCGGGGCTAACGCTACACGTCCTGACACCGGGAGCGAAAGCCTTTTGCCATGTTCAGGGCGGAAATTTCAGCAATGAATAGCAGGCAACGCCGGTTTTTTTTTCAATTGTTGAATGTTGTGACCTGGGCCAATCCTGGAATCTGCTTCAATACCTGTTGTCTGCGCTTAATGCGCATATGGCTCGTCTCGGGCCAAAAACTGAAGCCTGATTCCATCTGATTTGGAGCACACCCTTGTCACCACCTGGCGATAACCACCAGCTCGCGCTGGACCGATTCTTGAACGAACACCCCGATGTGGCCGCAGAACTGAACACCCTGAACCCGCTGGCCGCCCAGGCCAAGGGCGAAACCCTGGCACAGTACCGCGCCGAACGGCTGCATGAAGCGTTTGAGGCAGAAGCCGAACGCCAGGGTCTCTTTGCATGGGAGTTGACGCTCAAACTGACCACCGACTCCTCCGAGGACTTCGAGGCCCTGCGCCTGGAAGTGCACAAGGAAGTGGCGCAGATGGCCGGACTGAGTTGGGTCGAATACTGCCAACTGCACGATTTGAACGGCTGATACGCCCACTAAAACAACCAGTGGCGTCGCCGTCCATTTATCGCTTCGCACAATTCTTCGGCCGAAAGGGTGCGTCGTTCAGGGTCCACCTCCAACGCAGAACGCAACGCGGACCAGCACTGGCGGGGCAGTTGTCGTGGCCTCGGCAATGGCTTATTCAACTGCCCCTTGCCGGGGCGGTTTCCCTGGGCGAGTTCATAGATCACACAGGCCGCGCCATACAGATCGGCCCTGGGAGACAGGCGCCCGCCCGCCATCAATTCCGGTGCCGCATACGCCGGCGTCCAGGCGTTTAAGCGGCTGCGACTCAAGCCAGGCAAACCTGCGGCCTGCTGTGCCTCGCCATGCCCCAAACCAAAATCAAACAACTGCACACCCTGCTCGCCCACCATGATATTGGCGGGCTTCACGTCGCCATGCAGAACGCCCTGCTGGTGGGCATACGCCAGCGCATCCAAGAGTTGCATTGCGATGGGTTTCAGCTCCCTCCATGGCAATCCATCAGGGCACTCCTTGAGCAGCCGGTCCAGGGTCATACCGGTGAGCAACTCCATGGTGAAGAATGCAACCTGGCGCGGGGTGTCAACCTCGAAGGAAAACGTTCTGACCACATGATCGTGGCGCAGGCTTCGGGTCAGGGCGAACTCGCTGTACAGCAATACATGGCCGTCGGGGGATTCGGCGAGCGTATCGCCCAGCAGCTTCAGCGCCACCCATGCGTTGGGCTCGCCGAACGCCTCGTGCAGCAGATCACGGGCGCGGTAAACCACGCCCATCCCGCCTGTGCCCAATTCGCGTTCGAGGTGATAGCGTCCTGCAAGCAGGTTCGGCGGGCCGGTGACTGCACTCATGGCTGAACCACCACGGCCGTCAGGTCATCCCGCGCGGCCCCTCGCATCACGTTGGTAAATAAGCGATCCACCACCTGCAAGGGTGTCCCCACACTCAGGGCACTGCCCAGTTCGCCGTGGCTGAGTCCCTGATACAAACCATCGCTGCACAACAAAAATACATCCCCCGGCTGGATACTGAGTTCCAGCACTGCCAGGCTCAGTGGCTGTCGGCCGCCAATGGCACGGGTCAACGCCTTGGCATCCGGATGGGCCTGGGCCTGCTCCAGGCTCAACTGCTGCTTGTCCATCAGGTGCTGCCACAGCGAGTGGTCCCGCGACAGTTGGTACAACCGCTGTCCCCGCCACAGATAGCAACGGCTATCCCCGACCCAAATGCACGCGGCGCGATTGCCCTCGCGCAGTAGCACCACCACGGTGCTGCCCATGATGCCCTCGGCGGCTTGCTTTATTGCTTGCCCCATTTCACTGTCGAGCGATCGCAAACACCGCCGCACGGCCTCGACCCGTTCGTCAAAGCTGCCCTGATCAGGTAACGAAGCCAGGCTGCTGATTACCCAGCGGCTGGCCACATCCCCAGCCTGATGACCACCCATACCGTCGGCTACTGCCCAACACCCCCGCTGGGGGCAGTCGAGAAACGCGTCCTCGTTGCGCAAACGCGCCTTGCCGCGGGCCGTTCGCCCAGCACTGTATCCCGCGGTATGTGCCTGGTTCACAGTTGCTCCGGCAAGCGGAATGTGCGCCAGTTCGCCATTTGAAACGGACCGAGACTGCGCTGACTGCTGAGCAGGAAGTTGGCGCGCATGCCATCGAGTTCGGCCTTGATAAGCTGTGCGCCCTGACCAATTGCTGGCTCACTTTGCATCAGCTCGAAAAATCGAAACAACGACCAGGGGCCCGCGTTTTTTTCAATCCCCAACGGCCGCTGCACACCCCTCTCCAGTACCAGGCTGCTACGGCCATTATCCGTCTCGCCCGGCCACTGGAACGCCATAGGCACAATCGGACCATGACGGTATTCAAGGTGTTGATCCCCAATGCTCAAGACGGCACGGCTGACTGCCTGATCAAGGCTATAGGGAGCCAGCGTGAACCGCACCGCCCAGTCCCCCTGATCTTCGGTGAAGAAGCCCTGGCGGATCATCTGGGCTCTGGTCAGTTGGTCCAACAGTGAGCGCGACAGCCCCAGGCTACGGCCATCGAGTCCCCGTAGGCGATAGCGACTGCCCTCGGCACTGACAAAGGAGCGCAGGTAGCTTTCATAAAAGCTCGCCATGGCGCCCTGGGGTTTGAAAAACGCCTGAAAATCGCCAAGGGCGACATCACTGGTGGCAGTGGCATCGAACGGATACCGATGCTGGATCGCCTTGGTGTAAAAACCATAGACCTCACTTTGGTAGCGCTGATTGATATACACATAGGCATCGTCGAGCAGTAGTCGCCAGCTGTCATCGGCAATGCCTTCAAACCAGCCTTTGAGCGGCAGCGGCAAGCGCGCAGCAGCATCACGCAGGCTACCCAACAACGGCTGTTGCCCTTCCATACGCTGCCTGACCATCGTAAATACCGCCTGCTCCGGCACGCCTTCGCGGTTCAGGGCCGCCAGTTGCAGATGCCATCCATCGAGCAGCCGCAAAGCCTGCGTCAGCTCAACGCCGGGGTTTTGTTCCGCATCCAGCAATTGATGCAGAGGTTCGAAACGACGCTGCAGCGCGCGTCGGGCAGAGTCAGGTGCAGCCTGCCCCTGCAGTTGGCTGAGCAACACACTGGAAGCGGAAGTCTCCACATCCAAGACCTGTTGGGTAACGGCCTCAAGGCGATCAGTGGCCGAGAGCAAGCGCGTATTTTCCCGAACCTGTTGCAACAGTTGCACCAACGGCGACTGCGCTGACGCCAGGCTGGCAAGCCCGTCCGCATGCTGCCTCAGGCTGTTACTTTCCTGCAGACGAACTTGGCCAAGGGCCTCACTCCACGTATCAGCGTACTCACTGAAATAGCGCTGCTCCAGCTCCAGCATCAAACGCCGCAAATCCAGTGCACTCAGATCTGCGCCCTCCCCGATGACCCAATTATCCTGAGCGATGGAGTTAACCAGCCGCGGGCCTTGCCTTTCAAAATACTGCACATACCGTTTGGTGTAGAAGCCGGGTATGGGCTGCTCGGCAGTGACAAAACCCCGTCCCTCGGCCAGGCGAAGCGGCTCGAGACTTCGCGCCTGGTCACGCAGCACCCGGTAGACCACGCCTGCCAAGGATTCACCACGCAACTCCTGGCGAGCCTCAGCAACCAGTTCAACGTCCGAGGACGTCTCGAACGACAGCCCCAGTAATCGTGCAAGGTGTTCATTCAACCGATTCTGCGTCGCAGCATCACCGGCATAACGCACCGACCAATGACCGGCTACACGCTGCGCCAGCCAACCGTTATCGCGACGCTCACGCAGACTGAGCATCAGGTAAGCCCGTAGGCTATCCAGCAGTTCCTCGCGGTCGCCAAGACTGGCTCGCACCTGTTCTTCCAGCATCGAGGAGACCAGAGGCAGCAACTGCTCACGCAGTGAATCTTCATAGGCACTCACCAGCAGCGGCCGACTCAGCTCCCCTTGATACAACCCCCCGCGCTCGACCAATCGAGCGTCCGCCAACGCGGGAAATACCTGGGTAGCGGCCAAGCGAGCATCTAACAGCGGCAGCCGCGCCAGGGTAACGTCCAACTCTGGCACGGCGGGCGGCTGTGGTTTGCTCAGTTGAGCCAGTTGCATCAAGCGTTGGTGGTTGACCGAATAGCTGTAGGCCCACAGCCCTCCCGCGCCGAGAATAGCCAGGGAAGCCGCCACCGCCAGCAACCCTTGATGTCGACGGATACGCTGTCGCTCTGGAGTATGCAGTCCCGCAAGATTGGCCTCGGCAAAAATCACCCGGTTGAACAGGCCCTGTACAAAGTGGGAACGTCTGTCAGCCGTCTGCGCACACGTCAGGTAAAACCCGCGCAAACCGTTAATACGCTGGAAGCGGTGGGCAGAGAACGCAGACTCCACAAACAGGCACAAACGCTCACCGATTTGCGCGACCTGCCGCGGAAAGTCGAGCATCTGGCCGCGACGCTCTGCGTTTCGCTCCTGGTGCAAACGCGGGATCAACTCTGCGGCGAGGCGTTGCAGCAACGCCTCGAACGCTTCACGGACCTGTGTAATGTCAGCACCGGCCGGGCCTGTCACCAAACGCTCTCCCAGCAGAGAGTCGGCACTGTCGCCCTGTGCCGCATCAAAGAATTCCACAAAGCCTGGCAGTCGGTCAGCGTGGGTCAACACCAAGTAAATCGGCACATCCACATGCAGCGTCTGCTGGATGTCCTGCAACCGCGTATGTACGTTTCGCGCATGCAAGTCCAGATCGCGTTCATTGCTGCCAAGCAGCGTCTCCACCGCCAGGGTCACGATCACGCCATTGAGCGGACGTGCCCTGCGCCGGACTTTGAGCAGGCCTAGAAACGTCGACCACCCTGCCCCGTCGACGGCGCTGTCCGGTTGAGCCAGGTAGCGCCCCGCACTCTCGATGAGTACGGCATCGTCGGCCAGATACCAATCAAAATACTGCGTCGCGCCAGGGGTTTTAATCCCCTCGCCTCGATCAAGCGCAAAGTGCGATCCGCAGGCAGCCAACAGGCGAGTCTTGCCGCTGCCCTGCTGACCGATCAACAGATACCACGGCAAGTCGCTGCGCCAACGCTCACTGCGTTCACCGTAGCGACGCGAAGTTTTCAGCGTGTGCAACGCCTCCTTGAAGCGCCCTCTTACCTGCTTCTGCTCGTCCTCGACCAACCCCAGGCGCTCATGACGCTCCTGGTGTGCAGGCTGGTTAAGTCGTGCGGAACGGCGCGCGCCCACCATGACCATCGCTAGCCCCCACAGCAGGAACAATCCACTGATGGTCAACAGCCGAGCCGGAGCGCCTTGCCAGAACCGGTGATCATCCACCGCCAGCAACGGCCCAAAAAACCATACGAGCAGCGCGCTGCACAACACGATCAACAGGCTCCAGACCCAACTTTTGCGCAGCACTGTGCCCACGCCCATGAAGAATGCGTTCATTCATTACTCCCAGCGTTACAAGGGCGACCGTGTCTGATCCGGCGCCAACATTTGAAAGGGTTGCAGCACTGTCATGCGTTCATTAGCCAATGCCCATGCAAACGCCAAGTACATAGCCAGCACACAGCCGAGGGTGAAGACGACGAACCCGGTAACGGAAATTATGCGCAGCCGTGCACTAGGTGCCCGTCCCAAGGGAGCGGGAGAAGACATCAGCGGGCGCTCACCACGCACATGCCTGATTTGTCGGTACAAACCATCTCGTACCGTTTCCAGCTGCATCCCTCCTCGCTCCATGATGCGGTATTTACCTTCGAAACCCAGTGACAGGCACAGGTACATCAGCTCCAGCAACGCCAGGTGCTTGACGGGGTCGCGGGATAAGCGCTCCAGTAGCCGGAAAAACTTTTCGCCACCGAAGGTTTCGTTGTGAAAGCGGCTCAGCAGGCTGGTCTTCGACCAGTCACTTCGACTGCCCCACGCTGTAGTGACCACCGCCTCGTCTATAACACTGCACAGCACATAGCGCGCCGACATGACCTGGGAAGCCTCTACGCCCTGGTGCAAGGCATGCGTTTCAAACGCGGTAATCCCCGACGACAAGCGATCGTTGAGGGTCTGCAAGCTTTCCCGGCCGGTGCTGCCCTTGAGCTGGACGACCTGCGACAAGAGTTCCCAGGCGGCGGCCACTAGGGCGTTGGGGCCGAGATTAAAGCTCTGTGCTCCTTGCAGACCGGCGGTGTAGATCATCCGGTCCTCCAACTGCTCAAAGCGCGGAGGTGATGGGAAGTCCGTCACCGTCGCCTGGGCGGGCGCGCGACCATCGAGGTCAAGCAGAACGGTTTTTTCGTCCTGCGGGTATTCGCTGTCCATCGTCATGGCATTCAGTTCCTGATGGCCCAGAAGTTGAGTTCGAGCCCGGCGAACTCGCCGCTGGCGTGGAAGGCAAAACCACCCGATTGCTCCAACTGCGCGATGTCTCGGGCACTGAGTTCGAGCATGAAATAGGTCTTGCCGGCATGAAACGGAATCTGTCGAGGCGCCACCGGCAGTGGCTTGACCTTGATACCGGCGAGGTGCAGGTTGACCAGCTCGCGGATGCGCTCCACGGAGCCAATTTTCAGGTGTGCCGGCAGGCGGTGGCGCAGTTCTTCGGAGTCGCACTGCGCCGTTGCCGCCAAAATGAAGGTCGCGCTGCCCAGCAATTTGAGGTCACTCACCGGGCACACCAGCACCCCATACTGCCGCTGTTCCAATGGCAACTCGATGGCATGTTGCTCCAGCACCAACGACAGCACTGCACGGATGCCGTCCATCAACCCGCGAAAACTCGCCCCCTGCTCACCATGCTTGTAACGACTTTCCACCGTGGGGCGCTTGTTATCGGTGGAGAACGTGGACAACTCGCCCAGCATCGACAGCAACACCCGGTACAGAGCCTCCGGACGCACTTGGCCCTGACTCAAAAAGTGGCGCAACACCAACTCGGTACGGTTGATCAATTGCAGCATGAGAAAGTCGCCAATCTGAGCGCCCTCCGATCCGCCCCCGCCCCTGATCCTCTCGGCAATCGCATCGCCTCGGGTGGTGAGCAGACTGATGACCTCCTTGAGGCATGACGAGACATAGCCAGAGCTTTGCAGATAGATAAACGTCGGTACAAAATCCGCGCCCAGCCGCACACCTCCCTCGCCCGTCGAGTCCAGCACTTGGGCGACCTGCAGTTTCACATGCAGCGCGTCAGCGGGTTGCTCGCCTAACAGCAATCTTAGGTCCGGGTGTGCACAGTTGATCTGGCAACGGGACTCAACACCGGCATTGGAATCGCTGATCTGCGCTGCGCAACTGACGTAGCGAGCCAGCACATCGCTTTGCTCTCGCTGGCGCACCTCGACCTGATTGCCGATGGCCAATGGCAAAGCCAAATACACAGCCTGCCCACTGGTGTTGGCAGGGACCTGCAACACCAGGGGTTCCATTGCGTTGTTCAGTTCGAAAAAGCTGCCATCGGGAAATACACCGCTGGCCTGGTTGACGACCACTTTGCCCAAATTGAGGTATTGCACATCGACGTCAAGGGTCAGGAACCCCCAGCCATCAATTCCCAGCAAGCGGGTGCGGTTGAGCTGCTCGCGGTAGTAGCGGTCGTTGTGCTGCAAGTGTTGCGGGCGAAGCAGCATGCCCTCCTGCCAGACGACTTTATGAACCTGCATCTCTGATCCTCCTACCTTGGGGCTTGAGGGGTAACGACGCGAACCCCGGACTCGTCGAGCATCAGCTCAACACGCGTCAATCGTTGCTGGGCTATGGGCAGCACAAGCCGCCATTGCACATGGGGAAGGTCCCGATAGGCAGCCAGCACCCCGACATAACGGCTCTGTGGCTCAACACTGAGCTTGAACGCCAGTTGCTCACCGGGGCGCAGCTCCAACTCCTCGCCGTTTACCCAGTCCTTGGGCAACGCCTGCGCGGCGCGGTTATAGAGGGTGAAGAAGTCAGCATGTTCAAACGCTACGGGGTGTCGCAGCTCAAGCAGGCGCACGACGACAGGAGAAGGACGGCCATGAAGATCGGGATTGACGCCTTCACTTGCCGTCAACGTCAGGTCCACCTTGGTCAGGGTCGAAAAAGGTGACAGGCTGGCGCAACCGGCCAGCAGGCTCAGTGCGATCAGTATTGATACAACGGTGGCTCGATACATGAAGGTCATCCCGGATAAGTCGTGTGCAAAGTAGCGACCAGGCGCACCTGCTCTTCGTAGGCGTTGGAAAACTCGTTACGCAACAGATGTTCGCCCGAGGTTTGCTCATTGATCAGGCTCCGGTAATGGCGTTGGTAAGCCCGCCAATGAGATCCATCCGTTGAGAACCTGGCCGGTGTGCTCTGGCGCTCGAAGCACAGCAACAGATGGCTGGGTGCAAATGCCGCAACCGCGCCGCGCATTGCGGCACGGCAGGCAACGACCAAGGCCAGTTGGTGGACTTGCATATCCCGGAACGCCTGGGCGACTGCTACCTCAGCAGGTAACTGCCCCAACTCGCCGGGGCCCAACAGTGCGGTCAAGGCTGACTGGGTATCGGCGCACTCATTCAAGGGGTTGTAGCGCTTGAGCGCAGGCGAGGTCCGGCCCAGATCCAACTCTGCGTTCAACTCATCGCGAGTCCGCAGACTCTGCTGCAGACCTTCGATGGTTTGCCTGAAAAGACCCGCCACCTTCAGCGCGACGGCCTCGCACGCCGGTGGATCGAGCGCATCCAGCTGCATGCCCAAAGCCTCGGCGAATTGGGACCAGAAGGGGTCACGGGCGGGTGCAGCAACCTGCTCGGCTGGAGTCAAGACCTCATCCGCCAATGGCCCACTCCATCTGGGCACGATCAAGTGATCCTGCTCGACGGCGCCGTGAAAAAGTGCACCGTTCGCTTGCTCGGCCAAGGGCTTTGACACCTCCAGCCCCTCGGTTAAATCGCCATACAGTGCTTCACAATCCAGCGCGTGCAAGGGGTCCAGCACCAAAAAGGCATCGTCAGGAATCCTGTCGGTGCGGAACAACGGCTGCTGGCCCATTTGTGCCCCCCGGGCCATCAACCGCGCACGGATTTGCACCGCGCCCAATTGGTAGACATCGCCCTCGCTGATCAGTCGTGCTTGCCCTTTGCCCAAACGCTCCGTACTGCCCGACACGCCAATGCCGTTACTGCTGATATCCGTTAAGAAATACTGCCCCTCCCGGTAACTGACCAGACCGTGATGACTGGAAAGCAACCGACTGGCGTCGGGAATGACCCAGTCACAACCCGCCCCGCGGCCGATCACACCGCCAACGCCATCAAATGTTTTGACGCAAGCAGGCTCACCGCTTTCGGCATTACACACCTCAAACACTAATTGCATGGCAAGGCTTCCCTGTTCAATCGCTGCGACGGGTCGCCTGGGGATCACCCAGCGGACGGTAGTCAGCATCATCAAAAACGTAATTGGCGTTGCAGCCGCTCAACAAACACAGGACAAGCCCCAAGGCTTTCCACGTACGAAGAGGCATCAGGTATCTCCAATGAAAGTAAGGCTGGCCACTAAGAGTGAGGTCTGTATGTGCATGAATCAGCCTCCCCCTCGAACGTCGCCAACAGGGATTTTCAAGCGTGTAAGGCGGTAGAGCAGCGTGCGGCGAGCGACACCCAATTCACGTGCCGTGCGGGTCCGATTGCCACGATTCTTGTGCAGGCAGTCGATCAGGAATGCCCGTTCAACCTGCTCCAGGCGCTGGCGCAATGTTGCGTCAACGGGAGTAGCGCTCGACGCGGACGACAGCGATAGGTGCTCCGGCAGCACCACTCCGTCGTCACAGAGCAGCACCGCGCGTTCCACCAGGCATTTGAGCTCACGAACATTGCCGGGAAAAGCGTGGCACGACAGTTGATCCAAGGCGGCAGCAGACCATTGCACCGATGTGCGACCCAGTGCCGAACAGGCCGATTGGGCGAACTGTCGCGCCAACAGCAACACATCGCCGTCCCGCTCACGCAAGGCCGGTAATTCGATCGGGAACTGCGCCAGTCGGTAATACAAGTCCTCGCGAAACGTACCGTCGGCCACCATTGCACTGAGGTCGCGATGGGTCGCAGCGATAATCCGCACATCGACCTTATGGGCCGCACAGGCTCCCAGCGGGCGGACCTCGCCTTCTTGCAGCACCCGTAGCAGCTTGGCCTGGAGCGACAAGGGCATATCGCCGATTTCGTCCAAGAGCAATGTGCCGCCATTGGCGGCGTCAAATAGCCCGACGTGGTTACGTTCCGCACCTGTAAAGGCGCCTTTGCGATAGCCGAACAGCTCGCTTTCCAGCAGCCCCTCGGGAAACGCCGCACAGTTCTGCACCACAAATGCTTTGCTACCGCGCGGCCCAGAGGTATGGATGGCCCGGGCCACCACTTCTTTTCCGGTTCCGGTCTCCCCGCGCAGAAGCACTGTGTAGGGAGCATTCAGCACCTTACCGATCAGACGGTAGGTTTCGTCCATGGCTGTGCTGTTGCCGGTCAGCCCATAGGTCACACGAGCGGTGGGTGCGCAGCCTTTGGCCCGGGAAGTGATGTTCGCAGGACGCCCCCGTCGCAACAAAGCCCGTTGACTCAAGGCGAAGCTACCCAATTGACTTAACGACGGGCCGTAGTTCTGCAGCCATCTCGGCTGCCGGCTGGCGCACAGCAGTAGACCCGCGACCGCGTTGTGGCGACCGACCAGCGGAACGCATAACAGTGAGCGCCACGGCACTGTTGTCGCCGGTAAAAACCCGCTCTCATACACGCTGTCTTCCAGGTTCTCCAGGCTCAGGGAACAGCAACGACTGAGGACGTAATGCAACAGTTGCTGATGCTGAAAGTCGGGACCGCAAGCGAGGTCGCCCGGGGGCAGCGCGCCGGGCAAATGCTGGGCAATCAGATCGAGTCGACCTGTGCTCTCGTCACACCCGTACAACTGGCTGAGTTCGCATTGACTCAGTTGCGCTGCCGCTGCAACACACAGGTCTGGCAACGTTGACTCGTCACTGTCGATACCCATTCGGGTGAACCAGGCCAATAACGACTCGGCATAGGCCAGCGGCTCGGGTAGCTGGGCAAACCCACTGTTGGTCATAGGCTGAACTCGCAGATCGGCTGCCCGTCACCATCCAGACTGGCATGCACCAGCGATAGGGACTCACCCTTGGCCATCGCCCCCAAAAGCCGATCGACTATCTGCGGCAGCAGATGAATCTCGATCCAGTGATCGATGTACCGCGCACCACTGTCGCTATGGGTGCATCGCTCGGCCATGTGAGTGACGAGTTCTGTCGTATAGCTCAATGCCAACTTGCGCGACTGCAACCTTCGCCCAAGACGGTCCAGCTTGACTCTGGCCAGGTCATGCAGCACCGCACCCACAACCGGGTAATAAGGCACGACCCGCATCCGGGCGAGCAGTGCCGGTTTGAAGTAGTCGCGCAACGCGGGGCGGATTGCGTCTTGCAGCACCTGGGTGTCAGGTCGCAGACCTCCAGCGCATACGTCGACGATGCACTCGCTGCCCAGGTTGGAGGTCATCAGGATCAGCGTATTGCGAAAATCGATTTCCCGGCCCTCTCCATCATTGGCCAGCCCCTTGTCGAAGATCTGATAGAACAGGTTCAACACTTCCGGGTCGGCCTTTTCGACTTCGTCGAGCAATACCACCGAATAGGGTCGCTGACGCACAGCCTCGGTCAACACACCCCCCTCGCCATACCCGACATAACCGGGTGGTGCGCCAATCAGCCGGGACAGGGCATGTTTTTCCTGAAATTCCGACATATTGAGGGTGGTAACAAAACGCTCACCGCCATACAGCAAATCGCCCAGCGCCAAGGCCGTTTCGGTTTTGCCCACGCCACTTGGGCCGACCAACAAAAATACACCGACCGGCGCTTCGGCCTTGTTCAGCCCGGCCGCCACGGCACGCAAGTTGCGGTCGAGCGCCTGTATGGCGGGTTCCTGGCCGAGAATGCGCGAGCGCAGAGCATCGGCAACCCCCAGCACCGATTCACTGTGTTCAAAGGACAACTGCTCAACGGGAATACCCGTCCATGCGCCGATAACCTGTGCCACCCGTCGCGGGCAAACGTGCACCTGGTCCGCCAGCACCCGTTGTTCGAACCAGTGCTGTTCCAAACGTTGACGCTCACTCTCGATAGCCGCCAATCGCAGGTTCAATGCGTGCACAGCCTGCTCATCCACCGCAAGCCCTGCGTCTCTGTCTCGACTCAGCGCGTCCCGTTGCCGCGAGCCTTCAGCCTGTTCGGTGCATAAACGCTCTAATGCCTCTGGCATCGTTACCTGACTGATGCGCGCACGGGCACAGGCGGTGTCCAGCACATCCACGGCCTTGTCGGGCAGCTGACGCCCTGCCAGGTAGCGTGCGCTCATTTGCGCCGCCGCCACGACCGCATCGTCACGGATGTACACCCCATGGCTGGCTTCATACGCCGGAACCAGACCACGCAGGATCGAAATCGCCTGCTCCACGCTGGGCTCACCGACCAGCACAGGCTGGAAACGCCGCGCCAGGGCAGGATCTTTTTCGAAGTACTTCTTGTATTCGGACCAAGTAGTGGCCGCCAGGGTGCGCAATTCGCCCCGGGCCAGGGCTGGCTTGAGCAGGTTGGCTGCGTCGCCGGCTCCCGACTGGGCGCCCGCGCCCACCAAGGTGTGCGCTTCATCGATAAACAGAATCACCGGTTGGGGCGACGCATTGACTTCGTCGATCACGCCCTTGAGCCGTCGTTCGAATTCGCCCTTGATGCTGGCACCCGCTTGCAGCAAACCCATGTCCAGGGTCAGCACCCGCACATTCTGGAGCGGCTCCGGTACTTGTGAACTGGCGATGCGCAACGCAAGACCTTCGACAACAGCGGTCTTGCCTACCCCTGCCTCCCCCACAAGGATCGGATTGTTTTTGCGTCGACGCATGAGGATGTCGATCAGCTGACGAATCTCGCCATCACGACACAGCACCGGGTCGATACGCCCTTCGCGCGCCTGGCGTGTCAGGTCATGGGTGAAACGTGCCAGCCATGAATCGTCGCTTGCGGCGGGGATGATGTCCGGGCGCTGGCTCAGCACGAAGCCCTTTACGCGCTGTGCATCCAAACGGCTCAACAACGCGTAATAGCGACTGCCTGCGTGTTGCAACGGGTGATGCAACAGCGCCAGTAACAGCGCGCCGTGGTCCACTTCGGTTTGGCGCAACTCCAGATGAGCAACCAACAATGCCTGCTGCAACCATTGCACGAGGGCTTGGGCAAACACCGGGTTACGCGAAGCACTTCCCTCCCCCTTGGGCTGCAGCGTTGCTTGCAGCGTCTGCGCTTCGATCCCCGCGTCGGCCAAGGCTCTCATTAAAAGGCCGTCGCGATGTTCCAGCTGGGCCAATAGCAAGTCTTCTATAAGCACTTCCCTGCCACCACGCGCCACACAACGCTCAGCCGAGCGCTCCAAGTCTTGGCGGACCGCAGGCGTCAACGTTCGGATAAGTTGTTGCAGGTCTACATTCATCATCAAGAGCCCCTAGTGAGCGTTGTTGGCCACGATGACCACACCGTCGGCGCATTCGTGTGCCAGCCAACTGGTCCAACCCAGCCTGCAGACGTTGTGTTCACCCACGTGCAACGGCCTGATGGACTCCTTGTCCAGCACCAGGCGCAGGTCGTAATCCAGCGGGTCGCGAGCGGTCAGTCGAACCAACCCACACAGCAGCGGATAGTCCGCACCCGTCGGCAAAAAACCATGGAACTGCTGCCAATCCAGGCCCTGTACATGCACCCTGAACTTGCCACTGCAGTCGGCGACCCGGTCTCCCAAAACCTGGTCGGTGCCCAGCACGCTGTTGGCAACACCCAACTGGTTCAACTGCGCGGGAGTAATGACCACCGAGCGTTCGACCCACTGCTCAATAAACACGCGGTCGTGCTTGAAGTAGTAACGCAGCACTGTCTCGATTACCGCCGCCGAATGCGCCCGCAGACTAAGCAGACCCAGGTAGGGCAACAGCCGCTTGCAGTCCAACTGCGCTGCAGTGCGCAGCTGCCGGCCCTTCAACCCAATCAACGCAAACATCTGCTCGGAAAACGCGTCACGGGCCTGCGCCTGGAAGCTCACCTGGTAACGGTATTTGCGCCAGATCGGCAGCATCAGCCGTTGCAGACGATGGTGAAACAGGTCCAGAAAATCGCGAGTGGCGTGTCCGCTCGCCTCATCGGCAAACGCCTGCTCGCCGTAAAACGCCGGCAAGGGCGACCCAGCGCCACACAGCCCCAGAACGTTGAGGCGAAGACGCGCACGCAATTGACCGTGTTCAACAAAAAACTCCACCCGATCGATGTCGTGACCGGGAAAACCAAGACCTGGGTTGGCCTGAAACTCCAACCTGTCATAGAGCGCGTCGTCATCCAGCAACGGATGGGCGTCGCGCAGGCGCTTGATCACCTGCAAAATCGCCTGGAACAGCGAATATTCGCGGATCGCACTGCACAGTTCCTTCAAAGCAGGGGCTGCTGCCCCATCCGGGGTGGCCATAGGTACACATCTCCTTGTGTGCTGATGACACGTAGTTCGTGGTAGGCATTGAGGCTTGCGTAAAGCGCGAAGAACTCGTTCAGCACCGAGGCGAACACAAACGCTTCGCCCCTCCCGAGGAAGCCTTCGAAATCAATGCTCAGGTCAATCTGCAAGCCACGAAATGGCATTCCGCGGTACAAACGATCGACCGGCCTATGACTGATGGAGCGCAACGCACCTAACCTTCTCTGGCTGACCTTTTGCGCGTGCCGGTCGTGGTAACGCGGCACGTCGTAGGTTTGCAGGAGCACCTTGAACGCGTTGATATCGGTCAGTGACAAATAGTTGAGCGACATGTTGCTGATCAGTCGCCAGAGAAAATCCTGGTCAAGGGGCGGCGCAAAACTCGCGGTCGGCGCGCAGATATTGCGAAACGACAACCCCTCCGGCGTCTGCTCACAGGGTTGATTGATGTCACCTGCCTGCAATTGCCGAGGCAGGTTGTGATTGGTACATGTCAGCTCGATCGACAGCGTTTCCTGGGCATGCACCTGCCCATTTCCAAACGTCAGCCAAGTATCGAGCCCTGTGTGGTGCGCCGACGCGCGCTGCCGAATGCTGTAGCTGGTGGGGGGCGCCGAAGCGTCGATATCGCCATCATGCTCGAAGGTTTCAAACGGGACGTACGCTTGATACCCCAACCCGCCAGGGCGCCAACCCATGACCTTATCTACGGAAAACACACAAGCATTTTCCCGCGCGTACTCTCCAGGAATCAGCAGGTACTCATCCTGCTTGCCGTCCAGGCGTATCGGAACTGCATCATGTTTGAATAGGTTGACGATGGGCGTGCAGTACAGCTTCACGTTGCTCAAAGTGGGGCACTCGGTGGTCTGGCAGCCCACGCGCAACGTGAAGCACACTTGAATGCTGCAGATTTGCTTGAGTTGGTCCTGGGGCAACCGCTGCAGCACATCCAGCCCATTTACATCGACGAACAGATACTTTTCAGGAAAGGAGAAATACTCCTGCAAGTGGCGATACCCACTAAACGTAGTGTGCGGATAGGGCATCAGCGCATGCTCCTCGGCGAACCCCACCGGTTTTACCTGCTCAGCGTCGAGTCGCAACAACAGGGACTTGCCATCAGCCGCGCTCACAGCTCGTCCATCGCAGTCCAGTGGTCGTAACTCGATACCTTCAAGCTCGCGCAATAGGCTCAGATATAACCCTTGGCTGATGTAGCGATCTCCCGCCAGATGCAGACGTAATTGGTCGAACTCACATTCGCTGAAATTGCCTCCGGCACTCATGTCGAGGCGCAGGCTCATCAACGCCTGTTCGCCTTGGACGCAATACTCCAATGCGCTCAGTTGCAACGGCAGGATGCGGGTGTCGTAACAGGTCCGAAAGCGACAGCGTTCGCCATTCACCGCACCGCTTTCGACTGGCGTATCCCGTGCGACCATCACCCCGACGCCCGTATGCTTCAGCGGGTCAAACTGCAAAATGCTGAACGCAGGTATCGGCCGCATATAGTTGGGCCACAGCAAATGCATCAACGAGTGCGTCAGCTCTGGCAACTCGTCATCCAATTTCTGGCGCAAGCGACCGGTGAGAAAGGCAAAACCTTCCAGCAATCGCTCCACATCCGGATCCTGGCCAGCCTCCCCTAGAAAGGGCGCCAGCGCGGGATTTCGCTCGGAGAAACGCCGCCCGAGCAGACGCAACGCACTGAGTTCACTTTGGTAATACTGGTTAAAGGACATCAGGCAAGACCTCAACCTGTCCCGCATCCCGCAGGCGCGCGGTGAACACCACAGGTTGCGTCACCCCGTCGATAGAGAGCGTGGCGTCGATGGCAAACGCCAGGGCCAAAGCGTCGTGACCTCGGGGTAACGACCTCACGCGGACTTGTTTCAAGCGTGGTTCGTAGGCGCGGATAAACCGCTCGATCAATAAGCGCGACTGGCTCAAGGACTCATGCAGACTCTGGTTCATGTCATTGAGGTCCGGCATTCCGTAGTCCGGCAGTGTCTGCACACTGCCTGCGCGGATGCTGAGCATTTTTCCCAGGTGAGCTGCGACAGACCTCACGCCACAGGCTGAATGCTCAGCTGGATACCCAAGTCGCTCAAACAGACTTCGGTTGCGGGTCACCCCTTGGCCCCTGCTCATTCTTTATCGAGCTTGCCGACCAGGGACAGCGTGAAGTCAGCCCCCATGTATTTGAAGTGCGGTCGTACGCTCAGACTGACCCGGTACCAACCAGGCTCACCCTCAACGTCACTGACCACGATGCGCGCCGCACGCAATGGCCGCCGCCCACGCACTTCGGCACTGGGGTTGTCCTGGTCTGCGACGTACTGGCGAATCCACTTGTTGAGCTCCAGCTCAAGGTCGGTACGCTCCTTCCACGACCCCAGTTGCTCCCGTTGCAGGACCTTGAGGTAATGGGCCAGACGATTGACCACCATCATGTAGGGCAACTGAGTGCCCAGGCGGTAATTCAACTCCGCTTCCTTGCCCTCGGCACTGATGCCGAAACTCTTGGGCTTTTGTACCGAACTGGCGGAGAAAAACGCGGCATTGTCACTGCCCTTGCGCATCGTCAAGGCAATGAAGCCCTCTTGTGCCAGTTCATATTCGCGGCGGTCGGACACCAGTACTTCAGTGGGAATCTTGGTTTCGATTTCGCCCATGCTGTGGAAGTGATGCAAAGGTAAGTCTTCCACTGCACCGCCGCTTTGCGGACCGATGATGTTAGGGCACCAACGAAACCGCGCGAAACTGTCGGTCAAGCGTGTGGCAAAGGTGTAGGCGGTGTTACCCCATAGGTAGTGCTCGTGGCTGTTCACCACGGTTTCCCGGTAGGCAAAAGTCTTGACCGGGCATTCAAGGGGATCGTAAGGCGTTCGCAGCAGAAAACGCGGCACAGTCAGACCGATATATCGGGCGTCTTCGCTCTGGCGGAAGCTTTGCCATTTGGTGAATTGAGGGCCCTGGAAATGATCCCTGAGATCCTTCAGATCAGGTAAGTCGGTGAAGCTTTCCAAACCGAAAAAACCCGGCCCGGCGGCAGCGATAAAAGGTGCATGGGCCATGCAAGCCACACTGGAGGCGTATTGCATCAACTTCACATCAGGGGCACTGGGCGACAGAAAGTAGTCGGCGATGATCGCGCCCACCGGCTGGCCGCCGAACTGACCGTATTCCGCACTGTAGACATGCTTATAGAGCCCTGACTGAGTCACCTCTGGCGAGTCTTCGAAATCATCCAGCAGGTCTTGCCGCGAGACATTCAGCAGTTCGATCTTGATGTTTTCTCGAAAGTTGGTGCGTTCGACCAACAGCTGCAGGCCTTTCCAGGAGGATTCCAGCGCCTGGAAACTTGGGTGGTGAAGAATCTCATCCATTTGCCGACTGAGCTTTTCGTCAATCTCGGCAATCATCCGGTCAACCAGACGCTTCTTGACCGGTTCACCGCTGTTCTGCGGCTTGATCAGTTCTTCGATAAAGGCCGAGACCCCACGCTTTGCAATGCCGTAGGCCTCGTCGTCCGCACTCAACAGAGTCTGAGCGATGATGTTGTCGAGGATGCTGCACTCATCAGTGCTGTGTACAGGTATCGGAGTGTGTTGAGTCGTCATGGCACCAGTGTCCTTTTACTGAGAAATATCAGGCGATTTGGCTGTTCAGGCCCAACTCTGCCAATACCCGGGCACGGGAGTCGTCATCGGCCAGAGCCTGTTCGATGGCTTTACGAAAGCTCGGCGTGTTGCCCAGCGGTCCCTTCAACGCCATCAACGCCTCACGCAGGGCCATCAGCTTGTGTAACTCGGGGATCTGCTCCACCAGGTTTGCGGGGTTGAAATCCTTCATCGAATTAATGCGTACCTGGATGGCGAGTTCTTCAACTTCGGCGCACTCCTGGAGACGGTTGGGTACATTCAGCGTGAGGCTCAGCGCCTGTTTGGCCAGCACCTCATCAAGGGTGTTCTTGTCGATGGCGATGGGTTTGCGATCTTCGAGCTTGCGCAGGTCCTCACGCTGGGTGAAGTCCCCCAGCACCAGCAGTTTCAACGGCAGCTCGACTTCTTCCTGAGCACCACCGATGGCGGGTTTGAAGGTGATATTGATGCGTTCCTTGGGTGCTACCGAACCTTCTTTGGCCATGGTATTTCTCCTTTTTTTGGCTCGTGAGCCTATTCAAGTACCGCTTCAAGATCGAAGAGGCACAGCCTGCGGTGGGTGTCTTCCTTGCGCTCGCGCACGGCATGGTTTTGCGGCATCAGGTCGCAGCAGCGATGCAAGAGTTGGGTGACTTGAAACGCCAGCTCCGGTTCCCAGCGCTCCAGGCCCGAGCGTTGCAGCTCGACATCCAAATGTTCGAGCAGGATCTTCGCCAGTTCATGCTTGCCCGCGTGGACACATAAACGCGCCTGGGCCAGGCGCCAGTAAAAGCGTGCTCGATCACTGCGGGCGGCGTGCAAGCCTTGCTTGAGTTGTTGCACGGCGGCCTTGAGTCCCTCTTTGCCCAGCCGAGGCAATACATCCTGCAAAGCGATCTCCCAGGGCTCGGCATCGGCCACCACACCGGGCACTTCAGGCGCTTGCAGGTGATGGGAAACATGCAGTGCGATCCAGTCGCGAGTACTGCTGCTGGCAAAAGGAGCGCCATCGTGAAAACGAAACGCCGGTAAGTCCGGCAAGCGTTGCAGCAACAGGGCAAAGCTCACTTCCAGTTCGGTCATGGCCTGCTTCGCCTGCTGAGCCTCCAGGCATTGCCAGATCATGTGCAGCCCGTCGAACCAGAACATGGCACCAGAGAAGCAAGCCTCAAGTTCAACCAGCAGATCGGCGTGATGCCCCTGGCAAAACCGCTCCTGATAGCGTTTGAGCGTGTCGCAGGGCGGCGCGTACAGCGCGGTGACGCGCTCATTGTTGGCGTCCGGATAGCGGACGATGGCCAGCCATGCCAGCGTTCGGCTCAGGTGCAAGGCCCGCAAGTCGGTAGCGTTGTGGCGCAACCACCAGGTACACAACGGACGGGCTTGTTCTTGCAAGGCACGCAACAATTTATGCGCGTCCTTTTCGTTGTTGACCGTCAGTTCGGTTTTCGACAACGGGATGGTGGCCTGTTTGACGTGTGCAATCACGGCACTCACCCCTGTGACGGCGGGATGACCCTGCGCCGCAAGCTCCATCCGCTGGTCCAGTTGCCTGCGAATAGGTAGCAAGAGCGGCGCGCCCTCGCCCAAATGGGCAGTCCAGAGCTCATCAAGGCGGGAGAGTTGTTCCAGCAACGCTCGGAATAACGGCTGCTGGTCCTGAAGCGAAAGGCTTTGAACAAGCAGTGTCTCAAGGCGCAAGACCAACCAGCCGAACGCCGCGCTGCGGGTGCGCAGCTTTTGTGGGTGCACCGTGGACCAATGATGCTCACAGAGATGACGCAGCAACCCGAGCCCTGCCAGCAGACCGGCAAAGGATTCGCGCTGGTACAGCGCCCACGTCAGCCAGACAGCCACGCGCAGATCTTTGGACTGCTCACGCAGCAGGCATTCGCTGATGTTCAGAGTCTTTTGCCAGTCCGGCTGGCCAGCGCCATGAATGGACTGCATCTTTCCCAGTTCAGACTCCAGGGCTTCATACTCACTCGAATACCGTATATCACCGCCAGCAAAACTTGTTTGCGAACAGGGTAGTTTGGCAAGTTCAAGATAATGAACGCAGAGTTTATCCGAGTATCCCATTTAGGACCGCACGCAATTAATCAAGGTACGAACAACAAACCAAGCAAACTTAAAATTCGCAACAGAATGTCATCTTGGCTTCGCTCGACTCGCCACGAAGTTCGCAAACCTTAGCCATGCCAATAACATTCAGCAAGCAATAACCACATACTTAAGACTTGTCCTACGGGCGACGTAAACTAAGGCATATGCCAGATATTGCGCAATAAAACCAGCCTATCGAATCGAATATCAGCGAAAATCAATTGCCAGGCGCCCTATCGGCACGAGCAATTAAATGCGCACTTATGCGCAATTAATACCCGACAAACCGCCTCCAAACCCTCAATAACTTTCTACATGCCGCGCAGACACTCAACGGACACCAAGTACTTATTGGTTCCCACACTTTCAGGCACGTTTCTTGTTATAGGCATTTCTCCAACCGGCGCAGTCGCCGGTGTGAACGATCTTTCAATCAGGCAAGGAAACCCGTCATGCCAACACCCGCGTATCTCTCTATCACCGGCGTCAAACAGGGTTTGATTACGGCAGGCACATTTACTCAGGACTCTGTAGGCAACACTTATCAGCAGGGCCATGCAGACCAGATCCTGGTCCAGGCCTTTTCCCACCAAGTAGTCGTTCCGCGGGACCCACAGTCCGGTCAACCAACCGGCCAGAGGGTTCACAAACCGCTGATGATCAGTAAGGTCTTCGATAAGTCATCACCACTCCTGTTCAGCGCCTTGACCAGCGGTGAGCAGGTCACGTGCCGCCTGGAATGGATGCGCAGCACATCTGCCGGAGCACAGGAGCACTACTTCACCATCGAACTGGAAGGGGCAACCATCGTGGACATCCAATCACGCATGCCCAACTGCCAGGACCCGAGCAATGCCCACTTCACACACTTGGAGGACGTGTACTTCACCTATCGCAAGATCGTATGGACCCACGAAGTGTCCGGCACGTCCGGGTCGGATGACTGGCGCAGCCCGGTAGCCGGTTAACCCGGCCCCACGCAGGAACGGGCGCCAGGGACGGCGCCGTTTCTGCCAGCGGGTTAGACCATCGCCAGCGGATGCTTGCGCTTGGGCGCACCGAAGACGCGGTCGATGGCGTCTAGGTCATGCTCATCGAGCACCAGTTTGGCGGCGGCTGCGTTCAGTCGCACGTGCTCCGGCGACACAGCCTTGGGAATGGCGATCACGCCCTCTTGGCGCAACACCCAGGCCAGGGCGACCTGCGCCGGTGTGACCTCATGACGATGGGCGATCTGCTTGAGCGTCGCGCTGGACAGTAACTCACCGCCTTGCGCGATCGGGCAGTACGCCATCAAGGGCAAGTGATGTTGTTGCCACCAGGGCAGCAGATCGAACTCGATGCCGCGCTCTTCGATGTTGTAGAGCACCTGATTGGTCGCACAGGCTGGGGAGGCAAGCTCCTGCAGGTCTGCGACGTCGAAGTTGGAGACACCCCAACGACCGATCTTGCCGGCTTCGCGCAGACGCTCGAAGGCTTCAACGGTTTCTTCAAGCGGGTATTGGCCACGCCAGTGCAGCAAGTACAGATCGATGTAGTCAGTGCCCAGCCGCTGGAGGCTGGCTTCGCAGGCCCGCGGCACACCCTTGTGGCTGGCATTGTGCGGGTAGACTTTGCTCACGAGGAACACCTGGTCACGTTTACCGCGAATAGCTTCGCCAACCACTGTTTCGGCGCCGCCCTCGCCGTACATTTCGGCGGTATCGATCAGGGTCATGCCCTCGTCGATCCCCAGTTGCAACGCCGCGACTTCGGCGCGGTGCTGGTCCGGGTTTTCGCCCATGCGCCAGGTTCCCTGGCCGATGACAGGGACGGGAACGCCGGCCAGATCAATAGTACGCATGACAACCTCCTGATGAGTTCGCGGGTTAACAGTGTGGCATTGGTCGGACAAAAGGGTTCAATCGAAGTATGGTTGCCCTTTGCCAAGTCGCGAGGAAAGACCCGCAATGCTGTTTATCGTGATGCTCGGGGGCAAGCACCCCAGGGCGAAAATCGAAGTTCACGATGTGGTGTTCGCCGCTGCGGATACGCTGGAAGCCACTTACCCGCAATTGCGCGACGGTTGGTTTGGCAGCCCCAAGGGCGTGCATATCGATTCCTGGATGGCCGTGGATGGCGTCGACGGCTGGAAGGTCGAACTCAGCCACCTGGCGCCCCAGGCCGGCGCCCATCACTTGTACTTCATCAACCTTGGCGGGTACGAAGCGAACACCTTTGGCGAGGCCCATCATTACCTGCTGGTGGTCGCGCGCAACAAACAGGAAGCCACCCGCATGGGCAAGCAACAGATGCTGGGGCATTGGTCACAGGGTCACACCGACGGCGTGCTGGATATCGATGACTGCCTGCCCATCGATCTGGTCGACGGGCGCTACCTGCACCTCGTCCAGGCACCACACCGGGCAATCCTGCAGCGCAACGACTATATCGTGCTGCCCTGAGACCGGCCGATCAAATACCGGGAACTTTGCCAGGAAATAACCGCCTGAATCCGGTACGCTCACCCTTTTTACTCAAGGAGTTACTCCCCATGGCCAAAGCCACCGCCCGTCACATCCTCGTTTCCACTGAAGACAAGTGCAACGAACTCAAGGCCCAAATCGAAGGCGGCGCCGATTTCGCAGAAATCGCCAAAGCCAACTCCAGCTGCCCATCCAGCCGTCAAGGCGGCGACCTGGGTTCGTTCGGTCCAGGCCAAATGGTTAAAGAATTCGACACCGTAGTTTTCAGCGCCCCGGTCAACACCGTGCAAGGCCCGGTGAAAACCCAGTTCGGCTACCACCTGCTGGAAGTCACCAGCCGCCAGGACTGATCCAGTCCACGCTGATGCTACAAACAACGGCCCGCCTTTTGGTGGGCCGTTGTGCATGTGATGACTGGCGACGCTGATGCCGTTAGCGTACAAATCCCTATTCCTGTTCTTCCGGCGTTCAAGACTGATAATGCGATTGGCCTTTTCGACTCTATTTCGCTCTACCCTCGCCCTGCTGCTGGCCAGCACCGCCGTGATCGCTGCCCCCCAACCGTCACTGACGGTGTACGGCGAACCGGCCAAGTACCCCGCCGGTTTTACCCATTTCGACTACGCCAACCCCAACGCGCCCAAGGGCGGCAGCCTGCGGCGTTCGGCCATCGAAATCGGACGCTTCGATCATGTGCTGCCCTATATCGACAAAGGCATCGGCGTGTCACAGGTTGACGGCTGGCTCTACGCGCCCCTCGCCCTGCGCTCCCTGGACGAACCCTATACGGTCTACGGCCTGGTCGCCGAAAAAATGGAGCGCGCCGAGGACGGCCTGTCCCTGCGTTTCTACCTGAACCCCAAGGCGCGCTTTGCCGACGGCAAACCCATCACCGCCGAAGACGTTCGCTACAGCTTTGATTTATTAATGACCCAAGGCAGCCTGCGTTTTCGCACACTGTTCGCCGACGTCAAGCACGTCGAAGTGGAAGGTGAGCGCCAGGTGCGCTTCGACTTTTCCAGCAACGAAAACCGCACCCTCCCCCTTGATATCGCCACCCTGCCGGTGTTCCCGGAGCACTGGTGGAAGACCCGCGACTTCGCCAATGGCGGCGGCTACGAAGCCCCACTGGGCAGCGGCCCGTACAAGGTCAGTAAGGTCGACTCCGGCAACACCATCACCTTTACGCGCGACCCTGACTGGTGGGGCAAAGACTTGCCCGTCAGCCGTGGCCTGTACAACTTCGATCACCTGAGCCTGGAGTTTTTCGGTGATACCGAAGTAGCCCGCCAGGTGCTGCGAGGCGGCGCCTACGATTTCAATCGTGAATTTTCCGCCACCGGCTACTCCATCGGCTACAACGGCCCTGCCCTGGACGATGGCCGCCTGCAACGCGCTCACCTGGCCAAGGAAATGCCGCAACCGGCCCAAGGCTATGTCTTCAACGTGCAGAAGCCGGTATTCAAAGACCGCCGCGTGCGCCAGGCCTTGGCAATGCTGTGGGATTTCGAATGGGCCAACCGACAAATGATGCGAAATATGTACATTCGTCAGCAGAGTTTCTTCTCTAATAGCCCGCTGGCGGCTACCCAACTGCCCACCCAGGAAGAGCTGGCGATTCTTGAACCGTTGCGTGGGCAGATCCCTGACGAGGTGTTTACCCAAGTGTTCAAGGCACCGGTCACCGACGGCAGCGGCATGATCCGTGACAAACAGCTCCAAGCACTGGCCCTGCTGGAAGAGGCCGGTTGGAAACCCAACGGCGACAAGCTGGTAAACGCCGAAGGCGAACCGCTTGAGTTCACCTTCCTCAATGCGCAGGCCGGTCTGGAGCGACTGTTGCTACCGTACAAACGCAACCTGGCGCAGATCGGCATCACCCTTAATATCCGTCGCATCGACTCCTCTCAGTACGTCAACCGTTTGATGACACGGGACTACGACATGATCGTCACCGGGTTCCCTGTCACCACCTCGCCGGGCATGGAGCTGTACAACTACTTTGGTTCCAGCGCCGCTTTTGATTCGGGCGCAAACAACTACATGGTGCTCAAGGACCCGGCGGTTGACGCCTTGATCAAAGGTCTGGTCAAAGCCGACACACAGGCGCAGATGCTCACCTACGCCCATGCCCTGGACCGTGTGCTGCAATGGAATTACCTGTGGATCCCCAATTACTACCCGCCCGGTACGTCCGCCGCCTGGTGGAACCGTTTCGGCCGCCCGGCCATCGAGGCCAAGAATGACGAGGCCCTGGAAACCTGGTGGGAAGTCAGCCCCACACCTCTGACCACTGAGCAGATGAATGCCGAACTGAAAAAACGCGGAGGAGCGCGCTGATGTTTGCCTATATCGTGCGGCGCCTGCTGCTGATCATCCCAACCCTGGTGATCATCCTGCTGGTGAATTTCGTGATCGTGCAGGCCGCCCCCGGTGGCCCGGTGGAACAGGCCATCGCCCACTTGCAGGGGATTGGCGGCGGCGGTGTCGGCGGCTCATCCGGCGAAGGCATCAGCAGCGGCTCGCGGTCCAGTCGGGGCCTGGACCCGAAGCTGATCAAGGACATTGAAAAACAGTACGGCTTCGACAAGTCCGCACCGGAACGCCTATGGCTGATGCTCAAGAGCTATGCCCAGTTGGATTTCGGCAACAGCTTCTTTCGCGGCTCGACGGTGATCGACCTGATCCTGGAAAAGATGCCCGTCACCATTTCCCTCGGGCTGTGGGCCACGCTGATCACTTACCTGGTGTCGATCCCGCTGGGGATACGTAAGGCGGTGCGCCACGGCAGCAGCTTTGATGTGTGGAGCAGCACTGCCATCGTGATCGGCTATGCGATGCCAGCGTTCCTGTTCGCGATGTTCCTGATCGTGGTGTTCGCCGGCGGCACCTCCCTGAACTGGTTCCCGGTGCGCGGACTGGTGTCGGAGAACTTCGAAGAACTGAGCACCGTGGGCAAGATCGCCGACTACTTCTGGCACCTAGTGTTGCCGGTGACGTCTTTGGTAATCGGCGGATTCGCCACCCTGACCATTCTCACCAAAAACTCGTTCCTCAATGAAATCACCCGCCAATACGTGGTGACCGCGCGGGCCAAAGGCTTGAGCGAACGACGGGTGCTGTATGGCCATGTGTTCCGCAACGCCATGCTGCTGGTGATCTCGGGGATTCCCCAGGCATTTATCAGCGTGTTTTTTGCAGGATCCTTGCTGATCGAGGTGATTTTCTCCCTGGATGGCCTCGGTCGCATGAGCTACGAAGCGGCGGTTTCGCGGGATTACCCGGTGGTGTTCGGTTCGCTGTTTATCTTCACCCTGTTCGGCCTGCTGATAAAACTCATCGGTGACCTCTGCTACACCCTGGTGGACCCGCGTATCGACTTCGCCGCGAGGAACGCCTGATGCTTAACTTGTCTCCCGTGGCACGCCGACGCTTCGAGCGTTTCAAGAAAAATCGCCGTGGCTGGTGGTCGCTGTGGCTGTTTATCGGCCTCTTTATCCTGACCCTCGGCGGCGAACTGATCGCCAACGACAAACCCCTGGTGCTGAGTTTCAAGAACGAACTGTATTTCCCGGTGTTCAAGCGTTACACCGAGCAGCAGTTCGGCGGCCAGCTGCCGTTCCAGGCCGACTACCGCAGCGACTATGTGCAAAAGCTGATCAAACAGGACGGCGGCTGGATGTTGTTCCCGCCGATCCCTTTCAGCGATGACACCCCCAACTACGAACTGACCCGCCCTGCCCCCAGCCCGCCCTCGGCGGTGAACTGGCTGGGCACCGATGACCAGTCCCGCGACGTGCTGGCGAGGGTCATTTTCGGCGCGCGGGTGTCGATCCTGTTCGCCCTGGCGCTGACGGCCATCAGCGCAGCCATTGGCATCGCCGCCGGGGCTTTGCAGGGTTACTACGGCGGCTGGGTCGACCTGATCGGCCAGCGGGTACTTGAGGTCTGGTCCGGTCTGCCGGTGCTGTACCTGCTGATCATTCTGTCGGGTTTTGTCGAGCCCAATTTCTGGTGGTTGCTGGGGATCATGGCGCTGTTTTCCTGGCTGGCCCTCGTGGACGTGGTGCGCGCCGAGTTCCTGCGCGGGCGCAACCTGGAATACGTCAAGGCTGCACGGGCGCTGGGCCTGGGCGATGGCAAGATCATCCGCCGACATATCCTGCCGAATGCGATGACCGCCACCTTGAGCTACCTGCCGTTTATTTTGACCGGCGCGATTTCCACCTTGAGCGCCCTGGATTTCCTCGGCTTCGGCATGCCGGCGGGCAGCGCATCCCTGGGCGAACTGATCGCCCAGGGCAAGCAGAACCTGCAAGCGCCATGGCTGGGCCTGACGGCGTTTTTCACCTTGGCGCTGATTCTGTCGCTGCTGGTCTTTATTGGCGAGGCGTTGCGTGACGCCTTCGACCCACGTTCATGAGTGAGTCCCTATGAACCTGATCGAAATCCGCGACCTCAGTGTCGCCTTCAGCGGCCAGACCGTGGTGCGTAACCTGAGCCTGGACGTGCGCCCCGGCGAGTGTTTGGCACTGGTGGGCGAGTCGGGCTCGGGCAAGTCGGTGACGGCCCATTCGATCCTGCAATTGCTGCCCGAAGCCGGCACAGCTACCACGGGCTCGGTTAAATATCGCGGCCAGGAGTTGATCGGCGCGTCGACGGCGACCCTGCAGAAACTGCGCGGCAACCGTATCGCGATGATCTTCCAGGAGCCCATGACCTCCCTCAACCCGCTGCACAGCATCGAAAAGCAAATCGGCGAAACGTTGCTGCTGCACAAGGGCATGGGCGACAAGGCGGCGCAGGCGCGCATCCTTGAACTGCTCGAACTGGTGGGCATCCAGAAACCCCAGGAGCGCCTCAAGGCTTATCCGCACCAACTGTCCGGCGGCCAACGCCAACGCGTGATGATCGCCATGGCCCTGGCCTGCGAGCCGGAGTTGCTGATTGCCGACGAACCCACCACCGCGCTGGACGTGACCGTGCAGCGCAAGATCCTGCTGCTGCTCAAGTCCTTGCAACAGCGCCTCGGTATGTCGCTGCTGTTGATCAGCCATGACCTCAACCTGGTGCGCAGCATCGCCCAGCGCGTGTGCGTGATGCGCGCCGGGGAGATTGTCGAGCAGGCTGACTGCGAGACCTTGTTCACGGCGCCGCAACACCCTTACAGCCGCCTGTTGCTGGACGCCGAGCCGTCCGGCGATGTGCTGTGCAGCGATCCGCGCGAGACCGTGTTGGAAGTGGATGACCTGACCGTAGAGTTCCCCCTCGGCGGCGGGCTGTTTCGGCGCAAAACCTACCTGCGCGCCGTGGATGGCATCAGCCTCAACGTGCAGCGCGGAAAGACCCTGGGGATTGTCGGCGAGTCAGGCTCGGGCAAATCCACCCTGGGCCAGGCGATCCTGCGCCTGCTGGATTCCACCGGCAGCATCCGCTTCCAGGGTGAAGCCCTCGACCCGCTGAACCATCAGCAAATGCGCCCATGGCGCAAACAGATGCAGGTGGTTTTCCAGGACCCTTACGGCAGCCTCAGCCCGCGCATGTCGGTACAGCAAATCATCAGCGAAGGCTTGGAAGTCCACGCGCCGTGCAGCCTCGCCGACCGCGACGCGCAAGTGATCCAGGTGCTCAAGGACGTGGGCCTAGACCCCGCCAGCCGCCATCGCTATCCCCATGAGTTCTCCGGCGGCCAGCGCCAACGCATCGCCATCGCCCGCGCCCTGGTGTTGAAACCCGCGCTGATGCTGCTGGACGAACCGACCTCGGCGCTTGACCGCACGGTGCAAAAACAGGTGGTTGCACTGCTGCGCGAGCTGCAGGAAAAGTACGGCCTGACCTACTTGTTCATCAGCCACGACCTGGCCGTGGTACGCGCCATGGCCCACGACATGATCGTGATCAAGGACGGCAAGGTGGTGGAGCGCGGCGCGAGCCATGATGTGTTCGAATCGCCACAACATCCCTACACCAAGGAGTTGCTGGCGGCGGCGTGCGGGCTGTCGACATGAGCACCAGCCTCAAGGACTACCAACAGGTTCGCGGCCTGGCGATCCAGTCGCTGTTCGAGATCATCGAGCAGTCCAGCGAAGGCACGGTGATTGTCGACCGCGACGCCAATATCGTGTGGATGAACGAGCGATACGCCAAGCGCTTCGGCCTCAAAAGCGCTGACGAGGCCATCGGCCAGCCGTGCGAGCAGGTGATTTCCAATAGCCTGTTGCGCCAAGTGGTACGTAACGACCAGCCGATCCTGCTGGATATCCAGGACACACCCAAAGGCCCGTTGGTGGTGATGCGCCTGCCGATCCACAACGACGCTGGCGCGGTGATCGGCGCGATTGGTTTCGCGTTGTTCGATGAACTGCGCAACCTGTCGCCATTGATCGAACGCTACCTGAGCATGCAGCAGGAGCTGGCCTCCACCCGCTCGCTGCTGCGCTCACGCCAGAGCAAGTACAACTTCGCGCACTTTATCGGCACCAGCGCCGCCAGCCTTGAGGTCAAACGCCGTGCCCGGCGCAGCGCGAGTGCCGAGTCGCCGGTGTTGTTGCTCGGCGAAACCGGCACCGGCAAAGAGTTGCTGGCCCAGGCCATCCACGGTGCCTCGCCACGGGCGCACAAGGCGTTTGTCAGCGTCAACAGCGCGGCGATTCCCCACGACCTGCTCGAAGCCGAATTCTTCGGCACCGCGCCAGGCGCCTTTACCGGCGCTGATCGCAAGGGCCGTCCAGGCAAATTCCAGATTGCCCAGGGCGGCACGCTGTTCCTCGATGAAATCGGGGATATGCCGCTGCCGCTGCAAAGCAAATTGCTGCGGGTGTTGCAGGAAAAGGAATTCGAACCGGTGGGTTCCAACGAGATGCTGCACAGCGATGTGCGGGTAATCGCGGCGACCTCCATGGACTTGGAAGCGGCGATCAAGCGTGGTGAGTTTCGCGCCGATTTGTATTACCGGCTGAATGTGTTGCCCATCCACGTGCCGCCGCTGCGTGATCGGTTGGAGGACATTCCGGCATTGAGCGAGGCGATCCTCGAAGAACTGCGCAGCCAGCATGAGCTGGACCGCGAGGCTCTGGCGCTGTTGGCACAGCATGCGTGGCCGGGGAACATCCGTGAGCTGCGTAATGTGCTGGAGCGGGCGGCGTTGCTGAGTGATGACTTGGTGTTGAATGCCACGGACATTCGCGCGGCGATCGGCACGTTCAGCCCCGTGGAGCGCGGCGCGGTCGCAACGGTTGAGGGCGAGACATTCGCCGAGGCGCGGGAGCGGTTTGATCGACAGCTGATTGCGACGGCACTTAAGGCCTGTGACGGCAACGTGGTCGAGGCGGCCAGGCGATTGGGGCTGGGACGGTCGACGCTGTACAAGAAGATGGTGGCTCTGGGCATCGCCTAATCTCCACAAAGAGACTAAGTTCTCCATATAAAGACAATCCATGTGGGAGGGGGCTTGCCCCCGATAGCATCAGGTCAGTCAACACATGTGCTGCCCGATGCACCGCTATCGGGGGCAAGCCCCCTCCCACATTTGATCTTCGCTTGTCTCGAAATTGAGACAAAACCCAAAAACACTAGAAAGAAATTAAAAAATATCCATATATTTCAATAAGTTGAAAATATGGCACACATCTCGCTATAGCCCTCCCCACAGTTTCACCCACAAAAATAACAATCCGATGGAGACACACCATGAGTGTGATCATTGCCCTGGCCGCGCTCGCGCTGCTGATGCTGGCCGCCTACCGTGGCTATAGCGTTATCCTGTTTGCCCCCATCGCCGCCCTTGGCGCGGTACTGCTCACCGACCCGTCCGCTGTCGCCCCCGCCTTTACCGGGGTGTTCATGGAGAAAATGGTCGGCTTTATCAAACTGTATTTCCCGGTGTTCCTGCTCGGTGCGGTCTTCGGCAAGTTGATCGAGTTGTCGGGGTTCTCGCGCTCCATCGTGGCCGCTGCGATTCGCTTGCTTGGCACGCGTCAGGCGATGTTGGTGATCGTGCTGGTCTGCGCCCTGCTCACCTACGGCGGCGTATCGCTGTTTGTGGTGGTGTTCGCGGTGTACCCGTTCGCGGCGGAGATGTTCCGCCAGAGCAATATCCCCAAGCGCCTGATCCCGGCGACCATCGCCCTCGGCGCATTCTCGTTCACGATGGATGCCCTGCCCGGCACGCCGCAGATCCAGAACATCATCCCCAGCACCTTCTTCAACACCACCGCCTGGGCGGCGCCGTGGCTGGGGTTGATCGGCACGATCTTCGTGTTCTGCACCGGCATGCTGTACCTGGCGCGGCAACGCAACAAGGCCCAGCGCGCGGGTGAAGGCTATGGCACTGAGTTGCGCAACGAGCCTGAGACCGCCGAAAACCTCACTCTGCCCAACCCGTGGATCGCGCTGTCGCCGCTGATCCTGGTGGGCGTGATGAACCTGTTGTTCACCCACTGGATCCCGCAGTGGTACGGCAAGACCCACAGCCTCAGCCTGCCGGGCATGAGCGCGCCAGTGACCACTGAAATCGCCAAGCTCACCGCGATCTGGGCGGTGCAGGCGGCGTTGCTGGTCGGGATCTTGATGGTGCTGGCCTTCGGCTGGTCGGCGATCAAAAGCAAGCTCGCCGAAGGTAGCAAAAGTGCGGTCAGCGGCGCCTTGCTGGCAGCAATGAATACCGCGTCGGAATACGGTTTTGGTGCGGTGATTGCCTCGCTGCCAGGCTTTCTCGTGCTGGCGGACTGGCTCAAGGGCATCCCCAACCCGCTGGTCAACGAAGCAATTACCGTGACCCTGCTGGCCGGTATCACTGGTTCCGCGTCGGGCGGTATGAGCATCGCCCTGGCGGCCATGTCCGAGAGCTTTATTTCGGCGGCCCATGCGGCCAATATTCCCCTTGAAGTGCTGCACCGGGTCGCGGCCATGGCCAGCGGCGGAATGGACACCCTGCCCCACAACGGCGCGGTGATCACCCTGCTGGCGGTGACCGGCCTGACTCACCGCGAAGCCTACAAAGACATTTTCGGCATCACGATTATCAAGACCCTCGCGGTGTTCGTGGTGATCGGTACTTTCTACGCCACCGGCATTGTGTGAGGTTTTCATGACGACTTTGAATGGCAAGACCGCACTGGTCACCGGCTCCACCAGTGGCATCGGCCTGGGCATTGCCTTGAGCCTGGCACAGGCAGGGGCCAACTTGATCCTCAACGGCTTCGGCGACGCCAGCGCAGTGATCGCGCAGGTGCAGGCGTTTGGTGGCAAGGTGGGGCATCACCCTGCGGACGTCAGCGACCCGGCGCAGATCGCCGATATGTTCGCCTACGCCGAGCGTGAGTTTGGTGGCGTGGACATCCTGGTCAACAACGCCGGCATTCAGCATGTGGCGGCGGTGGAAGAGTTCCCGGCCGAACGCTGGGACTCAATCATCGCGATCAACCTGTCCTCGGTGTTCCACAGCACGCGCCTGAGCCTGCCGGGCATGAAGGCCAAGGGCTGGGGGCGTATCGTTAATATCGCCTCGGTTCACGGCCTGGTCGGTTCGGTGGGCAAGGCAGCCTATGTAGCGGCCAAGCATGGCGTGATCGGTTTGACCAAAGTGGTAGGCCTGGAGACGGCAACCAGCAATGTGACCTGTAATGCGATTTGCCCCGGCTGGGTGCTGACGCCGCTGGTACAAAAGCAAATTGATGATCGCGTGACCAAAGGTGTGGACCCGCACCAGGCGCAGCATGATTTGCTGGCGGAGAAACAGCCGTCCCTGGAGTTTGTGACGCCGCCGCAGTTGGGTGAGTTGGTGTTGTTTTTGTGCAGCGAGGCCGGTGCGCAGGTACGTGGCGCGGCGTGGAACATTGATGGCGGCTGGCTGGCCCAATAAAAACAGACACTGGCGTTCTAAATTGTGGGAGGGGGCTTGCTCCCGATGGCGG